>CALVEC010000014.1 GCA_944326475.1 Candidatus Gastranaerophilales bacterium | reverse complement strand
AAACTTCTGTCATGCTGAACTTGTTTCAGCATCTGTACAAACGCAGAGGGCAGCAACAATCCCCGCGTGACGAAAAATACCCACGCCGGACACCGGCAACAAACCCAAAAACAAAAAAAGCAAAAAAGTATCGTAACAATCACAGGAGAATACAGGAATGATAAGCACAAACTACAACCCATCAGTGCTGACAACCCAAAGAAACCTTAACCTCGCATCGTTCAGCCTAAACACGGCATTAGAACGCATGAGCACGGGGTATAAGGTGAATTGTGCTGCCGACGACGCTGCGGGCATGTTTGTCGCCTCAAACCTTAACGCCAACATACGCGGTCTAAAACAAGCCCAAAAGAACGCCCAAGACGGCATATCCCTCCTAAACACCGCCGAAGGCTCCTTGTCTAACATGACAAACATCTTAAACCGCCTCCGCGACCTCGCAGTTCAGGGCGCTAACGGCGTGTACGATGAGAACTCTTTAGATGCCATGCAAAACGAAGCGGACTCACTAGTTGCCCAACTAAAACAAATCCAACAGGGCACATTGTTCAATGGCAAAAGCATATTTAATACAAACGCAACGTGGAGCCTAACCACCCAAAACATAGGCACAGCAACTATCTCCACCCTTTCGGGGGGGGTGCCGGTAATGCCAATAATACCAACTCTTTAGCAAATATCAATACCCTAAACTCCGCTCCTGATGCCAAAAGCGGCAGCGGCTTCATCCAACAAATCAGTAGACTGTCGGAAGAAGAAGCCATCGCACAAGGTTATACAGTCATCAAAACCGCTCAAGACCTCGACAACATCCGCAACGACCTCGACGGCAAATACATCCTCATGAACGACATCGACCTGTCGTCCTACTCCAACTGGGATCCGATAGGGGATAATACAGCAGGTTTCACCGGTGTATTAGACGGAAACGGCTATACAATTTCAAATTTAACAATCAACCGACCTGATGAAGATTATGTTGGATTGTTTGCTATTATTGGCGATCCTAATACAATGACCGGAGGAGAAGTCAGGAATCTTGGAATAGATGCAGTTGATATTTTGGGTAATAATGCTAGTGGATTGGCAGTGGGTTCATTCGGAACTATCACAAACTGCTATGTTACGGGAGATGTTACAGGAAATGAGTCTGCAGGTGGACTGGTTGTTCAGAATATGGGAATTATAACTAACTCTTATGCAACAGGGAATGTCACAGGATGTGGTATGGGGGCAGGCGGACTTGTAGGCAATAATGCACAAGGAGGGTCTATATCAAACTCGTATGCATCAGGAATTGTTATAGGATATGGGGCATACATAGGAGGACTTGTCGGGATGAATTATTCAGCAAACATCTCAAATTCTTTTGCTTTCAGTGAAGTCACAGGAAATGGAGATGGCTCAGGCGTTTTGGTTGGATATCATGTCTTAGGTAGCATATCGAATTGTTATGCAGTAGGTAAAGTCACAGGAAATGGGGATGGCACAGGTGGGCTATTGGGATATAATGTTGCAGGAACTATATCAAATTCATATGCATTAAGTGAAGTTATCGGAAATGGCGATTATGTAGGTGGGCTGGTAGGACATAATGGCAACGGAACAATATCAAACACATATGTATCCGGCTTTGTGCAAGGTTCAACAAATATTGGTGGAATGGTTGGTGTAAATCTAGATAATGCCAAAATAGAAAATTCTGTATGGGATACAGAAGTAACAAGACAAAATTCTATATGTGGTTCTGATGATGGCACAGGAAATTTTACAAATAACAAAGGTCTGACCACAGCAGAAATGCAGAATCCGACTAACTGGTCTGGTTGGGATTCAAATATTTGGGACTTTTCTTCATATCCGCCGACCTTGAAGAATATGCCAAAGAGTTCATCGTCGAGCAATCCGGACAATCCGAACACGCCCGGCGGAGGAGATGTGCCTATCCCTGGTGCCGTACGTTTGCAGATTGGTTCTGACTCGAGTTCAACATCGGCAATCTATGTCGACACCTCTTTTGACCTTGGCGCGTTCGATGTTGACTTTTCATCCGCAGACTCCTGCGCAGCAGCGATTGAGGACATTGACGAGGTATTGTCGCGTATAAATACAAAACGCTCAGAGTTTGGCGCTGTGATTAACCGCTTGTCTTCGATTCTCGAGTCGCAAACGACGACTATCCAGAACTTTACCTCGGCAAAATCGACCATTATGGACGCGGATATTGCTAATGAGTCGGCGGATTTTGTGAAGAATCAGATTCTCCAGCAGACCTCCTCCGCGCTCCTCGCGCAGTCCCAAAACCTCCACGCGTCAATAGTCTTGTCACTGATAGGGTAGTGCTTCCTTTCCCCGTCATGCCGTTCCCCACCCTACCCCTCCCCAAGTTGGGGAGGGAGCTAAATAAGCTTGGCGCAACTCCTTCCCCGACTTGGGGAGCGAATTTTCGGACGGGTGAAACCCGGGGAGCGAGACGGATTTTCTGTAGGGCGGAGTCGAGCTCAAAGGGCGAGCGAGCCCGTAACGTCTCGAGCTCCGTAGTGAGTGACAAAAATCCAAAGGATTTTGTAACGAACGTCAGGAGCGTAGAGAGCAGAATAATCCGTAAACGAAGCAGACGGCAGCGCAGCGTAGTCTGCGACAGCCGCGAGCGGGAAGGAAATTCAAGACAAGGTTGGGAAGGGGAACGGCATGATGTTAAATAAAATTTATCCGGTCTTGTGCCGGAAAATTTTCGTTTAAAGACTCTACAAGCTCTTTCCTTCTGTGCCTGTTTTCTTTTCTTTGGTTCGTTTCTTTTCTTTTGCATGCACAATTCAAAAGAAAAGAAATGAACGTTCAAGAAACTTATCCGATACAATTACTCGGTTTGCATTTGTGTAGGTTTAGATTTCATTCTTATTTAGTTGAACTTTTTGCGATAAGTTATTTCAGGCAATTTTTTATACAGAAATAACTTTAATAATGTATTATGGCGTTAATACCCAAATTGACATTATACATAAGCAAAAACCCTGCAGTGAGAAACAATTTTAAACTCAAAAATAACACGCCTGTTTTTAAGCTCGACAGGGATGTTGTTGTGTTCTCGAATAAAATTGATATAACCCATGTTCTGCCGAGAAATATAGCAAGAACAAGTGGAAAAACAGAACAAGTGACAGCAACTCTGCTGCCAAAAACAGCTTTTTTGAATAAAAAAATCACTATACAGGACACGGGGCAGGTTATGAAAGCACCATACGAGGTAAATATAGCGCGGCATGACGATTCTTATATGACTACTTTTCATTTTCTTGACAAAAATACAAAACAAGAAATCGGTTATGTTTCAATAATAGACTGGAGAAAGGCACCTGACATAGTTCGGAATTACAATGTAAATATATCGAGGCTTCAAGATGATTTTCCTGAACTTGGCATAACAGGAGACAGAATTTCTATCGATTTTTTGCAAAACAATTTTGAAGATACCTTTTCCGGTGTGGGTAAACTTGCAGACCGGCTTGCCATAGAATACTGTTTAAAAAACGGGCTAAAACCTAATATAACCTCTGTTGCTGAATACAATTCTCATGCTGCGCATTATTTACGCGGCAGACGATTTTTAGAAGTCTCAAAATACGACCCGGATATCGATGCCTACGAATTTAAAAAGGAATACGGAACTCTTGACCCTAACAAAATTATTGAAGAACGTATAAAAAATACTCCAAAGGGGCAAAGAGTTGATACAAGCGATCTTGGCGGACTTTATATGTATATGCCGCAAAATGTTATCAATAAATACCTTGCGGAAATAAAAGCAAATCCGTTATTAAGTTAAGTTTTGTTAAAATCTTATTCAACTTTTTGACCTTAAAAAATATTTTCTTATATAAGAAGGTATGAACAGCAACATGATAAACCCCGCAAACTATTTTAACCCGTTTGCTAAATACAACACTATAAACAAAACCGGCAGAGGTGTCTATATTCCGCAAAACTCGGAGCCGCTGTTAAAAATGCATAGTGATTCGGAAACATCAACGAGCATTTATAGCGACAACTATGACCCGGAAGCTGATGTGATGGCAAGTGTTCAGGAAGATTCAAAACAGTCAACAACAGACTGGCTCAGGAAATTTTTCAACAGCAAAGGCAATTAATCCGTTTTTCTGCTATACTGTAGCAGGGGAGATAAATGCTCAACGGATATATTGCATACCTGAAATTTTTGAATGAGAAGCTTGAAAAATTTTTTGAAAGCCAAAAACCGTTTATTTTTTGCAAAAAAGGCTGCGCTAAATGCTGCAAAAACGCCCAGTTTCCGTATTCAGTGATCGAGATGAAATATCTTCTTAACGGACTTGCGGATTTAGACAAAAAAACTCTCGCTGTTATTGAACAGAATCTCGAAAACATTCTTGAAAAACGAAAACATTTCACAGGCAAAAAATTCAGATACGATTGCCCTTTTCTCATAAATAATGAATGCAGTGTTTATGATTATAGAGGGGTTGTCTGCCGTACTTTCGGGCTTATGACTCAATATGAAAATGAGAAACTCAGAGCGCCGTTTTGTACGTTTCAGGGGCTTAACTATTCAAATGTCCTAAACCTGAAAAAACGAACAGTGTCTCCCAGAAAATATAAAAAGCTCAATGTCAAAGAGGAGCCGCTCGGGTTTAATATAAGCTATAAGTATTTAACGGATGAAGAATTTGAACGGACTTTCGGTTTTAAATTCGGAGATAAAAAACCGCTTATTGAATGGTTTATTTCCGATGTTTCCGAAAACAGTTCCAAACAAAGAAAATCGGCTCAAATATAAAATACTAGAGCCGAGATGGATAGAATTAGTATTACGGAGTTTATAGAGGAGTTTACTGTTTATTAGAAATCCGTCAAGAAATTTTTTTGTTAGTTCAGTGTCAAATATTTTACAAATATTAACATTTGTGCAGCAAAAAAGACCTTTGACTCATTTAGGCATACTAATCGGCTTGTATGGGATAATAATTTTCTGTCAGACGTCGTTAAATACCCATTTTTTTCTCATAATCCACTGCATATACGTCAAGACAAAAATAATAAGGAAAAGAATATATGCACCGGCAGAAGCTTCTCCTATGTTAAAAAACTCAAAAGAATTTTTATAAATCCAATACACAAGAACATTTGTGCTGTTCAAAGGTCCGCCCTGCGTCATTAAGTATATCAAGTCAAAAACCTGAAAAGATGAGATTGTTGTTATGATTGCAACAAAAAACACTGTCGGACTCAAAAGCGGCAGTGTGATTTTGAAAAATGTTTTTGCCGGATTTGCGCCGTCTATTTTTGCTGCTTCATAGAGACTCTGATTTATTGTTGAAAATCCTGAAAGAAAAATTACCATATTATAGCCGATAAGCTTCCACGCCGAAACCAATATCAGTGCAAGCATTGCGGTTTTTGTGTCGTAAAGCCAGTTAATGTGAAGTTTTAAAATATGGTTTAAAAGCCCAAAATTCGGGTCAAATATCCACTCCCAGACTATAGCTATAACTATCATCGGAGTTACAAAGGGGAGAAAGTATGCAGTTTTAAAAAACTCGGCGCCTCGTATTTTGCTGTTCAGACATGCCGCAAGCACAAGAGGAATTATTATTGCAATAATCGTTGTCGACAATGAAAATACGAATGTGTTTTTAAGTATTAATGCAAACTCAGAACTTTGCAGAAGTTCCTTGTAGTTTGAAAATCCAACAAACGTGATATCCGATAGCAAATCCCAATCACAAAAACTTAAGAAGAATGAAAAAAACACCGGTATTACAATAAACACAATAGTTCCTACCGCTGCCGGCAGAAGAAATATTTTTTTTACTGTTTCTTCTCTGAGTTTCATTTAAAAATTATAACAAATAATGTCATATTTTACCTTTGTAATTTTTTATGGCATAATAACAGTTGCAAAGAAAAGGGGATATAATGACGAACACACTAGAACTAAGAGCTTTCGGTAAAAACGATATCAGAGGAATATACGGTGAAGATGTTACGGAGGAGCTGTTTTTCTACGCAGCAAAAGGCTATATCAGATTTATTGAAGAAAATTCCGGTATTCCGGCAAAGGATATATGGGTAAGCGTAGCAAGAGATGTTCGTCTGCATTCCGAACCGTTAACAAAATCCCTGATAAAAGGCGTAACTTCTACCGGGGCAAATGTTATAGATATCGGAATAGTTCCGACGCCGCTCGGATACTTCTCCGAGTTTGCACAAATCCCTTCCGACGTCATCGGCGGCGGGAAAATATCGGGTGCGCTGATTGTTACTGCAAGCCACAATCCGAGTGAATATAACGGTCTTAAAATGACTTTTAACAAAGCTTCATTGTCCGAAGAACAGATTAAAGAAGTAAAACAATTTACACTGGAAGAAGTTAATGCAAGAGAGTCTTCTTACAGACACGGAATTTCAAAAAAGTTTAGCATTCTTGATTTGTATACTGAAAATATTATTAATAAATTTGTTATGATGGGCAAGGGAATAAAGGTTGTTGTTGACAGCGGAAATGCTACCGGCGGAATCGTTGCTCCCGGTTTATACAGAGAGCTTGGCTGCGAGGTTGTCGAGTTGTTTTCAGAGCCTGACGGAACTTTCCCGAATCATCATCCAAACCCCAGTGATGAAAAAACACTTGATGCGGTAAAGAAAAAAGTTGTTGAAGAAAAAGCGGATTTTGGTATTGCATTTGACGGCGACTCTGACAGAATCGGCGTTATCGACAGTCAGGGCAACAGCTTGACAGGAGATAAGCTGCTTTTGATATATGCAATGGATATTATAGATGAATTGTCAAAGCGCGGTGAAAAGCCGACTATAGTCTCTGAGGTCAAATGCTCACAGGTTCTGTATGACACTATTGATGCAAATGGCGGTAACGCGGTTATGTGTAAAACCGGTCACGGTTATATAAAATCAAAAATGAAAGAAGTAAATGCCATTTTAGGCGGCGAGATGAGCGGGCATATTTTCTTTAAAGACAGATATTACGGATTTGACGATGCTATTTATGCGGGCTGCAGGATTATAGAGATAGTTGCAAAACACAAACTCAACAACCCCGATTTTAAAATTGAAGATTTGTTGACTCCGTTTAAACAGGTTTTTACCTCAAAAGAAACGCGTTTTCGCTGCCCTAACGAATACAAAGCACCGGTGCTTGAAGAACTTGAAAAAACAATCAGAAAAACACCTGACTTTTTCAAAACGAACATAAAAGATATAATTACCCTGGATGGTATGAGAATAGTGCTGGATGACGGATTTGCAATGATAAGGCAAAGTAATACTGAGCCTGTTTTCACTTTGAGATTCGAGGCAAAGTCAGAAGAAAACTGCAAGAGATATGAAAAAGCAATGATAGATTTGCTTGACAGTATTGTAAAAAAATACGTGTAACCTTCTAAAAAACTTTTACTATTTAAATGGCAAAAGGCTATTTTTTTAAGCAGAGAAATAAAAAAAGTAATACTTTGCGGTAATTTGTTTTCGCTTGTAAATTGCTGTTTTTAGGATTTTAAGCTGCGTTCGGAGAGTATTTTTAATTATTTTTTTTTGAATACCGGTTTTATTTTCGGAGAATTGAACGGGGTAATAATCCTGTTTAATCTGTGCATACAGAACTTATATATTGAGTGAGAGTATGCTATGAAAATAAAAAGATGCTTTATTTTTGCAATGATAATTTTGGAGATTTCTTTACCTGTTTTTGCGGTTGGTATTTCCAATCAAATTCAGGAACTGGAGAAGGCATATTTTGGTTATGATTACCCGGATGATACCGATAAAAACCGTCTAAACCGGTTGGAACTTGCAATATACGGAAAAACATCTCAAGAGCCGCAAGCGAAACGTATAAAAAAATTGCACGATGATATAAACTTCCAAACGATGCAGGAAAAAACTGCTCAAAATACATATGTACAAGAAGAAAGACCGATGCCCAAAGCTGAGAGTGATGTAAAATATCCGGTTGTCGATAAAATGGAAGAAAAAGTTTTAAAAAAAACATATACAGGCGAAGATATTTATGACCGGCTTGCAAGACTTGAAAAACAGGTCTTCAAAAAAGAAAGCACCGGTTCTTTGAATGAAAGAGTCGATGCATTGAGAGGGAAAGTTCTTTATGAAACCCAGCCGGAGATAGATTTGGCTATGGATGATGATATTTTTTCGTCTGAACTCCAAGACGACAGCAAATACAATTATTACAGTTACAAAAATTCCAAAAACAAAATTGCAAAACCCTCGAATAACAGTATTGATACTTTTGACATTGATTCGCTGGAAGAATCGGTTTTGGGACATAAATCTTACGGCAGTATTAACGAGAGACTCTCGAAACTTGAGCAAAAGGTTTTTCAACGAACTTTTTCAGACAGCCATGAAGCAAGAACACAACGTCTTCTTGCAGTTACAACCGCTCAAAAAACTGCAAAACAGTACGACAATAACAAGTGGATGAATCGCCTTAACACCGGCATGCAAATAGGCGGCGTTATTTTAATGATTTTAGCCATGATTTTATAGACTCCTTTACGCCCGGTTTATCAAAAGGTCTTTTTGGCTGCAAAAAATTTTGCGAAGGATTTTGCTCTTTTGAAATCTGACTTAATTTGTTCAAATCAGAAATAGAACACGCCTTTTTAACTTTGTCGCAAGCACAAAATACGGAAGTTTGTGTAAGCAAAGATATTGCAAACAAAACTAAAAAGGCGCTTTTTATCTTTTTCATACTTATTCCTTTTCAAAACTTATGTTATTAACATTGTGACGTCTTTGAAGAAAAAAACATTGCCGATTATAGTGAAAAATAAGTCTTAGCCGAACAGATTAGTATTCTGTACGTAAGAATAGAAAAGTAAAATAATCGGCGAAATAGGTCAGGTTTGCTTGAAAATTTAAGTAACTGATGTTTTGGAATCCCCCACAGCCTGCCATTGTTAAAATATCCAAAATATTTCCAACTAAAGTATGAAAAAAATCCAACTAAATAAGAATGGTCATGAGAGGAAAAAGAGATAGAATGATAATATAAGGGATGAAAAGAAATCCTGAAAAACAAATATAAACCCAACTCCCTCTCCTGGGGGATAAAACTAAACAAGCTTGGAGCTACTCCTTCCCCGACTTGGGGAGCGAATTTTCGGACGGGTGAAACCCGGGGAGCGAAGCTCGAAGCGAGTACTGGCGAAGCCAAACGAGTGACAGAGCTGAGCGGGAAGGAAATTCAAGACAAGGCTGGGATGGGGGTTGGCAAAGTAGAGCAGGTTGCGTCGATTGACGCACTGTCAATACCCCCGCCGGTATCCGGCAAAATCGCAAATTGAAAAATGAATAGAAAAACAAAAGACGTATTTTAAAATACAAAAAACTTCTGTCATCCTGAAGCGATAAATCAGGAGCGCAGTGATAATCGTGTGTGTTCAGGATCTTACACACTTGGCATTATGCGCAGAACGCAGCGCCGGTAAGATGCTGAACATGGAAATATAAAAGCTGACACAAACGTCTGGCGCTTCAGCATGACAGTAGTAAAACAGGTTGCGTCGATTGACGCACAGGCAACAACCCGCCGGACACCGGCAACCAACAAGACGTCATCCTGAGCTTGTCTCAGGATCTGTACAAACGCAGAGGGCAGCAATAATCCCCCCGCGTGGCGAAAAAACAACCCCGCCGGACACCGGCAAAAATCGCAAATTGAAAAGTGAATAGAAAAACAAAAGACGTATTTTAAAATACAAAAAACTTCTGTCATCCTGAAGCGATAAATCAGGAGCGCAGTGATAATCGTGTGTGTTCAGGATCTTACACACTTGGCATTATGCGCAGAACGCAGCGCCGGTAAGATGCTGAACATGGAAATATAAAAGCTGACACAAACGTCTGGCGCTTCAGCATGACAGTAGTAAAACAGGTTGCGTCGATTGACGCACAGGCAACAACCCCGCCGGACACCGGCAACAAACCCAAAAACAAAAAAACAAAAAAGTATAGTAACAATCACAGGAGTATACAGGAATGATAAGCACAAACTACAACCCATCAGTGCTGACAACCCAAAGAAACCTTAACCTTGCATCGTTCAGCCTTAACACCGCGCTCGAACGCATGAGCACGGGGTATAAGGTGAATTGTGCTGCTGATGATGCCGCTGGGATGTGTGTTTCCTCTTCCCTCAATATCAAAATCAGAGGTCTTTCTCAAGCTCAAAAAAATCTTGCTGATGGTATCTCTTTAATTCAGACTGCTGATGGGTCTTTGTCTAATATGTCTGATATTTTAAACAGGCTTAGAGATCTTGCTGTGCAAGGGGCTAATGGAGTTTATGACTCAAGTTCCTTAAATGCTATGCAAAGTGAAGCTGATTCTTTAACTGCTCAACTGAATCAAGTTAAAGATGGTACTATTTTTAACGGGCTTTCTGTGTTCGACGGTTCAGCCACCCCCCCCCCCAATGGGTCTAATGGCTCTGGTGGCGCTGTTTCCGGCGATTTTATAAACTCGGTTACGAGACTTTCTGAAGATGAGGCTATTGCTCAAGGCTACACTCTTATCAAGACTGCTGATGATTTGAATAATATTAGAAATAATTTAAGCGGTAAATACATTCTTATGAATGATATTGATCTCTCTTCTTATGCTAACTGGGATCCAATTGGGGATTTTGCCTCGAACACAGGTTTTACTGGTACTTTGGATGGCAATGGATACGTAGTTAAAAACCTCACTATAAATCGTCCTACAGAAGATGGGGTAGGGCTGTTTGCGTTAATTGGTGATGCAAATACTATGAGCGGAGGCGAAGTCATAAATCTCGGGCTTGAGAATGTTGATATAGAGGGAAATATGGCAACAGGAGGACTTGCTGGAACATCCGCTGGAAATATAACGAACTGTTATATACAAGGAAATATAAAAGGGAATGGAGGTTATACAGGTGGACTCGTAGGATATCTAGTCAATGGGTCAGTCTATAAATCCAGTTCAACTGCTAACATCACAGGAAATGGAACTTATACAGGCGGACTTATAGGCATGAATGCAAGTGGTAAAATTCTAAACTCATATGCAACAGGATTTGTTGTTGGAAATGCAGAAGGTACAGGCGGACTCGTTGGCAACAACTATGGAGGCACAATCTCTTACTCATATGCAACAGGACTTATTCAAGGTACTACTGAGGTAGGTGGACTAGTTGGACAAAATATGGCTGGCGCAAAACTTGAAAACTCCATATGGGACACACAAACAACAGGACAAAATGCTGCATATGGCTTTGATGATGGTTTAAGCACTTTTAACAATAACAATGGTCTCACAACATCTCAAATGAAAGATCCGACGAACTGGACAGGTTGGGATGACACTATATGGGATTTCTCATCTTATCCGCCTAAGTTAAAAGGTCAGTCTAATAGTCAGTCTGACGATAACTCTCAAAATGCTATTAGACTGCAAATCGGTGAGGATGAAAAAAGTACTTCTTGTATCTATTTAGAAACTTATTTCTCTCTTGATGGGTTCAGTGTAGATTTTTCAACATCCGAGTCTTGTGCTAGTGCGATTGATGATATTGATGAACTTTTATCTAAGATTAATGAAAAAAGAGCTGATTTTGGTGCTGTGTTGAACAGGCTTTCTTCGATTGCTGATTCTCAGGTTACTGCTATTGAGAACTTCACCGGTGCAAAATCGACCATTATGGACGCGGATATTGCGAATGAGTCGGCGGATTTTGTGAAGAATCAGATTCTCCAGCAAACCTCCTCCGCGCTCCTCGCGCAATCCCAAAACCTCCACGCGTCAATAGTTTTGTCACTGATAGGGTAGCGCTTCCTTTCCCCGTCATGCCGTTCCCCACCCTACCCCTCCCCGAGCTGGGGAGGGAACAAAATAAGCTTGGCGCAACTCCTTCCCCGGCTTGGGGAAGGTTGGGATGGGGAGTGATTAAATGTCAATAATAGTATTTTTTAGCTTTTAACTTAATTCCGCATTTTGCGCTACACATCATGTTGGTACAGATCCTGAGACAAGCTCAGGATGACGTATCATTTTATTTTTCCATTTTACGCATGTAGCAATCCCGCCGACCTTTGCACAGCGAACAAAAAACTATAATCGTATTTTTTAGCAAGTAACTTCTTTCATCCTGAAGCGATAAATTAGGAGCGCAGTGATAGTCGTGTGTGTTCAGGATCTTACACACTTGGCGTTTTGCAAAGAAACGTGTCGTACTGGATTATATTCAGCTGTTAAAGTATAATTAAAAGCATGAAAAAACATACACTTTGGTTAACAGAATTTCTTGTATGGATGCTTGTACTTTTTAGTACGCTTTTTATCGGCATTTACACCTATAGTGTTTATGTAAAAAAGAACTATACTTATTATGCATTTTTTAACGATGTGGACGGGCTGATTAAAGGTTCTCCGGTCAAAATGCTGGGATATCAGATTGGTTATGTTTCTGGAATATCTCTGATAAACGATGATGATGTATTTGTGAGTTTTGTTATAACTGACAGGGATATCAACATGCCGGACAGTATGGTTGCTACAGTTGAATTTACAGGAATGGGCGGTTCAAAATCACTTGAGTTGACGCCGGTCAGTTCAAAAGAAAAGAAAAATATCATAAGCGTAACCCAGCCGAGGCGGGTGCAGGATATTTACGTAAACCAGACTGTTATTGCACAAAATCTTGTGCTTATGTCTGCAGGTTTTATGAAAATGGCTAATGACCGTACGGTTGCGGCATTAAAAACCTTTATAAAAAATCCGAAAGAGCTTCGGGAGATAGATATGTTTATTGATGATGTCAATACGCAGCAAAGTAGTTTAATTAAGAGGGTTAAAAGTTATGAAAAATAACTACGAAAATGTAATTGTTGTTGACCATCCGCTCTGCGAACACAACATGAGCAGGATAAGGGACAAAAATGCCGGTGCGGATTGTTTTATAAATTCACTCAAACGTGTATCTCAAATTCTTATTTACACCGCAACAAAAGAACTTCCGCTTGCATGCTGTCACGTTGAAACACCTGTTGCAGAGTGTGACGCATTCAAAATCAATGATGAGTACAAAATAGTTTTTGCGCCGATACTGAGGGCGGGGCTTGTATTGTCGGAGATTGCAAAGGAAATATTTCCCGAAGCAAGTATTCAACACGTCGGGATGTATAGAGATGAAACGACTTTTGAACCGGTGTGGTACTACGACAAAACACCTGTGTCATACGAAAACCCTGAAAAGATGAAGGTGTTTGTGCTTGATCCGATGCTTGCGACAGGAAATTCCGCAAAAGCTGCAGTTTCACTGTTTTTGAAAAAAGGAATTAGTATAGAAAATATAGTCTTTGTATCGGTGCTTGCGGCTCCTGAGGGACTGGATGCCTTGACAAAAGAGTTTTCGGGGTTAAAAATATATACAGCCCACATTGACAAAACGCTTAATTCTAAAGCCTACATTGTACCCGGGCTTGGAGATGCAGGAGACAGACTGTTTAACACGTTTGAAAAATAATGTTTGTATTTGAAGAAATAAACGGAAAAAAGGTATTAAAATCTACAATGCTCGAGGGTGTCGAGCATTTCTTTACGACAAGGGAATTGCCGCTGTTTCACGGTGATAAGCCTGAGCTTGCTGAAGAATGTGCAAAAAATTGTGAAATCGTGAAAAATTTTCTCAACGTGAAGTATTTGATAAAACCGGTTCAAAAACACACCTCAAACATCGAACGTGCTCAATCCGGTATGGATTTTGAGAGTGTGGATGCACTCGTTGTTGATGATAAAAATATCGCGATATACCTTAATTTTGCGGATTGCGTTCCTGTGATTTTGTGGGATGAAAAACTTAACAAAGGAGCAATTGCACATGCCGGCTGGCGCGGAACGGAAATGCACATAGTCCCGAAAACTGTAGAATTTATGAAAGAATTGTACGGTTCAAAGCCTTCTGATATTGTTGCTGCAATAGGTCCCGCTATTTCAAAAGAAAGATTTGAAGTTGACGAGCCTGTATTTCTAAGGCTTATGGGCTGTGTCGACAGAGACGGTTTCTGGGAAGAAGCAGGTCATGACGACAAATATTTGATTGATTTAAAACTCTTGAATAAAATTCAACTCGAAGAAACAGGAGTAAACCGGATTGACTTGTGCGGCTATTGTACTTATGATTGTAATGATATATTCTTTTCATACAGGAAAGAATGCGGAAATACTGCGCGTCACAGTGCTGTTTTAAAATTAAAGGAGAGGAAATGTCAGTAATAGAAAAAGTAACGGATATAAGTAATACAATATCAAAAATCTTCACTTTTGCACTTGAAAATGAAGAAATAAAGACAGATTTTGATGAATACCTGAAGACAATCGGCGCCTACAGTGCACCGCAGTCAAAAATTCAGGGTATTTTGATAACCTACATTTTTGAGAGAATTTTAAACAAACAGCGTGAGACTGTTTTTTCAAAATATCTTGATGAAAACAAAAATCTCGACAGCCATGAGAAAAATCTTGTGCAGGCTTTCCAAAAATCCATAAACGCAATTTTTGAAGTAAAAAATGTGTTTAAAAACGGGTTTGAATTATACAATCTTGTGGATGAAAAAACATACACAGTGCTTCCGCTTGTAAAAATGTCACATTTGCGCGGTATTTACAAAGGCTCATTTATTGCTGCACGTATATTTGAGTACGAAAACGAGTATTATGTCGTAGAAATCAGCGAGGTCGCCTCATCCTTAAACAAGGATATGATGTACAAACGTGCAATTGCCAAGATTATTGAAGAACCGGAAGCTCTCTACAAAAATAATCAGGAAAAAAGAAAAGAAATTGAACAAGAAATCGCAAAGTTCTGTGAAAAATTTAAAGAGTGCTTTGATACAGATGTTGTGATTACAACGAACGACAATGCAGACAATCTTATCGCCGCATTCAATGACTTTTGCTTTGAAGAAAACGCAGATAAAAATGAAATTAAAAATTTCATAACAGAACCTGAAACATATCGGTATATCAAGGTAGGAGAGTTTGACAGCGCCTATGACAATTTCCTTGAAAACTCGCTTGGCGGTTTTTCGAGCCACAGAGAAAAGTATGATGTAGGGGTCATCTATGACAGCGAACTCGGACTTTATATAGTGCCTTTTTACGGAACGCTGTGTAAAATCTGCGAAGCTGACGACTACAAAACTATTGAAGGGTATGAAGCCTGTGTAAGAAGCTTTGTTGAAAATGACAAACTTCCGGCAAACCTTGTCAGAAGGCTTTATGATTCACATCCGAAATTTATAGACATTGTAAATGAGATTTATCAAAAAGATTACACAATAGACTCTCTGCTTGAGCAGTACAAATCACATTTCCTTGCTGAAAAAATTATGTCTCCGACAAGTGTTCTTTATGCTTCAAAAACCTTCTCAGAGCTTATGGGGTTTATTCCTGCAGAAAAAGAACAAAAACATGCATTGCCGGAAGGTGTAAAGCCCGGAAGAAACGACCTTTGCCCCTGCGGCAGCGGAAAAAAATACAAAAAATGCTGCGGTATGGTATAATAAACAAATAAACGCGCGGGGTGGAAGTATGATAACGCATAAATTTGAAAAAATCGGCGAACTTGACGCAGAGACGACAAAACAGTCGCTTAAAGAAATACAAAACGTATGTGAACAGTGCAAGGCGTGTGATTTGCACAAAACACGCAATCACGTTGTTTTTTCTGACGGAAATCCGACTGCCGATATTATGCTGATAGGCGAAGCCCCGGGGGCTGATGAAGATGCTACGGGCACACCGTTTGTCGGCAGAGCCGGGAAACTATTAAATGAAATGCTTGCAGAAGCCGGTTTTTCAAGAAAAGAGGATTTTTATATCTGCAACACAATAAAATGTCGTCCGCCCCAAAACCGCCAGCCGGAACGCGAAGAAAAGGCAGCTTGCGAAGTATATCTAAAAGCACAGATTTCTCTTGTAAAGCCGAAAATTATTTTGCTTTGCGGAGCGACTGCTGCTTCTTCATTTATTGATGAGGAGTTTAAAGTTACGCAGATACGCGGAAAGTGGCTGAATATCTTTGATGGTATTGAGTCTATGGTTATTTTACACCCGTCATACCTTTTAAGAAATCACTCGGAAGAACAAGGTTCGCCCAGATGGTTCACTAAACGCGACCTTGAAAACGTGAAAAAGAAGCTCGAAGCCTTAAGACAACAGGAAAGTCCGGTAACACAAATTTAATTTATTAACAAATATTACAGAAAAAAATTTGATTGGCAATTCTGCTTGAGTAAATTCTTTTTATATAAGTAAGGTAGAAAGTAAAAGTGAAAGTGGAGTTTACTATGCAAGCAAGTATTATGAATTATCCTGTCTTTATGACCAGGGAACAGGTTAGTGAAGAACAGAAAAAACTATGGGACACGGTACTTAAAAGCATCCAATATTATGTGCTTTTAAATTACAAAACAACCAAAAATCTGGACTGCTATGATATTGAACAGATTTGTCTGAAAATAGCGCGTTATGAAACTTATGTGCCGGAAATATCTTATCTGAAGGGCAAACTAATCGAAGAATTAATGGAGTTTTCCGCAAATCTAAAGCAAAACCAGATTGCAAAAACAGAAGCTCTTACAAAGAAATTACGGGAAGCACAAACAGCATTTTTTGAAACAGAGCTTGAGCAGAAAGAACATTTTTTGAAGAATTTGATGGCTTTTAAATGGCCTTTTGATAAAAAATACAATGATTACTCCGTAAAATATGAAATTCAAAGAAAACAAGCTCTTGCAATTGAAAAGCAGATTCAGTCATTGCAGGCAGTACGTGCTTTTGCGGATTATGACAAGGTCAAAGAATTTTGTGCAAAAATAGAACAAAAACATTTTGCGTCAATTAAATAGAAAATGTGTAATTTTGCAGGCAGTGCAACTAACTTGCGACCTTCGGCTTTGAGATAGGCGGTGCCTGGAGATACAGTGGTTTTAACTTTGCCCAGTGATAATCTCCGCATTTCAGTTTTTCAAAAGCAAGTCTGTTTAAAATCAAACCTATTTCATCTGAGAAATTTTTATACAGCGTCGTTTTCACGCCCTTCTGCGCCAAAAAGTTTTGCACTGCCTCGTCGGAAATAATGATGCAGTCCGTATAATCACAAGCTTTTTCATCATTAATAAGCTGCGGCTGCAAGAGTTCACGTCCGTCCGTATCGTATAGTGCAAGATAAAATTGTTTTTTTCTTGCATCCAGCATTACTGCTGTTTTTTTAGATTGTCTGTTAAGATTTGAAAGGATTTCCAGCGATGAGACTCCTACAAGCGGACAGTCCAACTGCTGGGCAATAACTCTGGCTACCGTAACACAGGCTCTTATTCCGGTAAAACTTCCGGGACCTATGTTGGTACCTATTGCATCGATATTTTGCATCGTAAGGTTATTGTTTTTCAGAATATTTACTATTGTTGATATCAAAAATGCAGAATGGTATTTTTCGTTTTTGTTTTCCACAATTTTTGATTCAATAATTGTACCGTCTTCGGATAACGCTACATAAGTTCTATCTAAGCAAGTATCAAACGTAAGAAGTTTCAATGTTTTAACCCCTCAACTAATTTTTTATTTTTTTCACCGATTGCATAAAAATCAAAACTTCTTTCTGTGTCAGACACGTAACCTATTTTAATTTCTATACGGTCAAAAGGAAGTTCCGTATCAGAAAATTCAGCCCATTCAATAAGCGTCAAAACTCCGTCTTTGGTATACTCGGTAAGCTCGTCGATTATCGTTTTAACACCCTCATTTTCGAGTCTGTACAAATCAAAATGATAGACCGGTAAATCTCCAGAGTGATACTCATTTATTATTACAAAACTCGGGCTTGTCACTTTTTCTTTGACATGCAAGTGCTTTGCGCAGAACCTTGAAAAAGCGGTTTTCCCGGCTCCTATATCACCGTAAAGACAAACAAATGCGCCATTATTGTCTCTTACAAGTGATGCAAATTTTTCTGCAAGTTTTTCCGTTTCATCAAGATTGTGAACAGTTGTTGAAAAAATTTTTTCCATACAAAAATCATAACACAAACTTTTTTATGCAATCAAAAAAATGCAATTCCGCTGATGCGACCGCTATAAATATGCTTTTACCAAAAAAAAATTTCCTGCAGGCTTTAAAAAAAATTTTTAGCGTGGATAATAAACTCAGATAAAAATATAAGGGGAGATAAAATATGAACAACAGAGTTTTATTGTGCATAATGGACGGCTGGGGAATAAGCAAAGACAGTCCTGAAGACGCTACAAAAACAGCAAATACACCGAATTTTGACAAACTGAAAAAGGAAGAAAAATATACTCAGATTTTTGCAGACGGCGAACACGTCGGACTTCCGGAGGGACAAATGGGCAACTCCGAAGTCGGACACTTAAATCTTGGTGCCGGTCGTGTTGTTTATCAGGAATTAACAAGGATAAACAAAGCAATTAAAGAAGGTACATTTTTTAAAAACGAAGAATTTTTAAAAGCTGTGCAGCATGTAAAAGATAATGATTCAGCACTCCATCTGTACGGACTTGTCAGCACAGGAGGTGTTCACAGCTCTTTAAATCACATTTTTGCACTGATAAAACTTGCTGCAGACAACGGGTTGAAAAAAGTATACGTTCACGCTTTCCTTGACGGCAGAGACACTCCGCCGCAAAGTGCTGCAGGATTTCTTGCTCAGGTTGAAGAAGAACTTAAGAAGTACAACTTGCCGCCTATTGCAACAATATCCGGAAGATACTACGCAATGGACAGGGATAATCGCTGGGACAGAGTTGAAAAAGCATACAACGCCTTGCTTCTCGGCGAAGGTAACTGTGCAAAAACTTCTGATGAAGCAATAAAAGCCTCATACGATGCCGGTGTTACAGATGAATTTGTAATTCCGACAGTTATCGGAGGCGAAGAATCAAGAATACATGATAATGACGCAATTATTTTCTTCAATTTCAGACCGGACAGAGCCAGAGAAATTACCAGAGCAATGACGTTTGAAAACTTTGACGGCTTTAACAGAAAGGCTGTAAGAAAAAATCTTTACTATGTCTGCTTCACGCAGTACGATGAAACATTCCCGCTGCCGGTTGCGTTTAAGCCGGAAACATTAACGAATATTCTGGGCGATGTTCTCGACCAACACGGAATAAAACAGTTTAGAACCGCAGAAACAGAAAAATACGCTCACGTTACTTTCTTCTTTAACGGCGGTGTTGAAGAACCGAACAAGCTTGAAACACGAGTGCTTGTCGCATCCCCGAAAGTTGCAACTTATGACCTGCAGCCGGAGATGAGTGCAAATGAAGTTTGTGAAAACGTACTTAAAGCACTGGACAATCCTGAATACGGATTTATTCTCGTGAATTTTGCAAATCCGGATATGGTAGGACACACAGGTGTATTTAATGCTGCGGTAAAAGCAATTGAAACAGTCGATAAGTGTGTCGGAAAAATTGCTGACAAAGCCAAACAAAACGGAGTTACGATGCTTTTGACTGCAGACCACGGAAATGCTGAGTGTATGGAAGACCCGACTACACACAAACCGTTTACGGCTCACACAACTAACCCCGTACCGTTTTTGGTCATTAATGACAAAGATGTCAAAGAATTGAAAACGACAGGTGCTTTGTGTGATGTTGCACCGACAGTTCTTGATATTCTCGGAATTGAAAAACCTGCAGAAATGACTGGAGAGTCATTGATTATAAAGTAATGCATAAAAGCCGCCTTGTGAAAAACGGCGGCTTTTATTGTAATTAAAAGCGGTAATTATTGTATAATTTTTATATGACTGCTACAATATTATTCAAAAACCGGAGGTTGAAATGTCACTGAGAAACGAACGAGTCAGAAAAACTTTAATGAAAGAAATTGCGGATATAATCAGTAAAGACCTGCGCGATCCGCGAATCTCAGGAATTGTGTCCATAACAGATGTAGAAGTTTCGCACGACAATTCATTTGCAAAAGTTTATTTTTCCGTGTTTACAACCGATGAAACAACCAAACAAAAAACAATCGATGCGTTGGAAGCCAATGTCTCTAAAATAAGATACGAGATTGGCAAACGTATCCGGCTCAGACTCACTCCCGAGTTGAGATTTATACCCGATGACTCAATAGAGCGGGGAACAAAAGTTATGAACCTCATTGAAAAACTTTCAAATAAAGAGGAATAGCGTTGTTTGGCTTTATAAACATTTTTAAACAAAAAGGGATGACTTCCCACGATGTGGTATCACGACTAAGAAAAATTACAGGTATTAAGCGTATCGGGCATGCCGGCACGCTCGACCCTATGGCAGAAGGTGTTTTACCTGTTGCAATAGGAAATGCCTCAAGACTTATTGAATATTTAACAGACGAAAAAGCTTATATAGCGGACTTAAAATTTGGTATTGAGTCGGATACTTGCGATATTGAGGGAAAAATCACCACAAAAAACGAAAGAGAAGTGGAATCCGGAGAGCTTTTAGAAGTACTTGAACATTTCCGCGGAGAAATTACACAAATCCCCCCGGCGCACTCTGCTGTTCATTATAACGGCAAGCGTCTCTATGAATTAGCCCGTCAGGGGATTATTCCGGAGGATATCCCTGCTAGAACAGTATATATAAACAAAATTGAACTTCTCGAGTTTAACGGACACAGCGCAAAGATTGAAATATCGTGTTCAAAAGGTACGTATATCCGTTCTATAGTCAGAGATATCGGGAATGTGCTTGAAACCGGAGCAGTTATGACCGGATTGTTAAGAACCCAATCGGGTCGTTTTACCTTAGATACGGCAGTTTTGTTAGACAGCCTGCACACAAAATATGATGTTGAAAAAAATTTTACGGATTCTTTTTCAGTGCTTCCATATCCGGTATTTTCTCTAAAGGAGTCCGATTTTAAAACTTTTATGAACGGGGTTGCCATAAATAACGTTTCGGAATATATTGAAGGGGAGACCGTTCTTGTTAAATACAAGGATAAACTTGCAGGCGTAACAACGAAAATGGGCAATAAGCTTTGCGCCGAAAAGGTCTTTCCGTTGGAGGAATAAAAAAATGAAAAGATTTTTAATATTTTTAATGATGTTTTTAGGACTGCCAACATTTGCGCAGTGTGATTTGTCGGTTTGTAAACAGCCGCCGTATCCGGTTACAAACGGCGCCGGGGAATTTTTCAGCAAAATAACCGGAATGAATTTTATTGTAACAAAAACGGCAGAAAGTGCGATAGAACGGTCAATAAAAAAACAGCTCGGCGCAAAATTTGACGTGGAAATCACACCTTACGGCGGTAAAGGACTTTTTGAAGGTAAATTTAAGAAAATCTCTGCAGAAGGTGAAAACGTAACAATAGAAGGCATGCAATTCTCAAGAATTTATGCTGAATCCCTTTGTGAATATAACAGATTTATCTTCAAAGATTTTTACAAAGAAATTTACACGGCAGAGCCTTTTTTAATGGGATATACCGCTGTATTTACGTCTGAAGATTTACAAAAAACACTGCTTTCTGAGCAGTACAGAAAATTTTTGGATTCATTGACAGTGAAAGTCGGCAGCGTTACGATGTTCAAAGTTTTTGACCCCCAGGTGTCAATAAACGGTGACAGATTGCATCTGGCTGTAAGAATTGTAACACCAATGTTTTTCTCAAATTCTGCAAAACAGGTATCTGTTGACCTTGCTCTTGAGGTTGCTGACGAACAGATTGTGTTTTCTGACATTAAATTCAACAACGGGGCAAAATATATAAGTGCAGATGCACTGCTTCCGCTTATTAACAAACTTAACCCATTTGTATATAAAACAAATATCATGGATAATAGAAACAGTATAGTAAAAGTAAGCGATATAAAAGTTGCTGACGGTATGGTAATAGTCAAAGGCAGCGTGCTTGTGCCTAAAAACTATTACGAAACAGATAAATAAGAAAAAGAGGTGTATATGAGTTTTTGGACAAAGCTTGTTATTGTTGTACTTGCAGGTGTTGCAGGGTTCTATATTTGGACAGAGTTTTTTGATACAAAACCCGGAGTTGAAAAAAAACTTGTAAAAGAAGAAGTTGTGGAACCGGAGCCGGAACCCGATGTTCAAGAACCGCCCAAAAAAGAAGAAGTTAAAAAGACTTATGCTACTTTGTATTTTCTCGGTGTAGACAAAAATTCAGCCGGTGTGTTTAAAAAAGTCACACGCGAAGTACCGCAAGGTAAAAACAAGCTCACTTATGCTATACAGGCTTTGATTTCAGGACCTGACGCAGATGAAAAAGCGCAGGGTGTATTTTCTGAAGTTCCGAAGAACGTTAAGCTTCTCGGGGTAGTGGAATCGGAATCGAAAATAATTATCGATATAAGCGGCAATGTTCAAACAGGCGGAGGTGCTGACAGTCTTTACAGCAGAATGAAACAAATTATAAAAACCGCGCTTTACAATGCTCCCAAAAAGCCGATTTATCTCTATATAGACGGCAAACAAGCAGAAGTCCTCGGGGGAGAGGGGATAATGATTACACAACCGTTGAGCGAGAATTCCTTGGATGAATAAAGATATTGATTATTACTTAAACCTTGATTGGACTCTTATTGAAGGTACTGATCTTGATTTTAACGGCAACCCGTATCACTACATTGAGATAAAAGAATTTCCGAGTTTTGCTTTTTGTGCAAAAACCAGAGAAATTGCACTGGCTAACTACAAAAAGCAGCTAAAACTCATGCTGCAAATAATGCTGGAAGACGGAGACAGAATCCCTGAACCCGGCGAAGACAATGACGACGATGTGGATTGGGAAAGCATTTGTCCGTAAATTGATACTTCCTTCCTCGTAAAATTATGCATATATATTCAAATCAAACTTAACTAAAATACAAAAAATGTAGTATCATATTATCGGATAGAAAAAAGAAAGGAAAGAATCGATTATGTGGGAAAAAGATGTTGATATAAACAAGATTCAGGAGATAAGAGTAAAAACCAACGTATTTTTCGGTGCCGGTGCAATCACAAAAATTGAAGATATTGCTTCTGATTTGAAGAAAAAAGGCATTGATAAAGTTATTGTCGTCAGCGGAAGAAACGCATATAAATCAACCGGCGCGTGGGATTATGTAGAAAAAGCCCTGAACAATAACGGGATAGGTTATGTAAATTATGCAAAGGTTACCCCTAATCCAACGACTGCAGCAATCGACGAAGCGACAGCACAGGCAAAAGAGTTTGGTGCAAAAGCGGTTATCGCAATTGGCGGCGGTTCTCCGATTGATACAGGAAAAAGCGTTGCAATTTTGCTTGAATATCCGGATAAAACAGCAGCCGATTTATACGAATATAAATTTTCTGTCGAAAAAGCAGCTCCGATTGTTGCGATAAACCTGACACACGGAACCGGTACGGAGGTCAACAGATTTGCTGTTGCAACCCTTCTTGAAAAGAACTTTAAGCCGGCAATTGCTTATGACTGCATCTATCCGTCATATTCAATTGACGACCCGCAATTGATGACAAAATTGTCAAAAAATCAGACAATGTATACAGCAATTGATGCTGTAAACCATGTCATAGAAGGTGCAACTTCAAAAGTAGCTTCTCCTTATGCGGTCACACTTGCAAAAGAAACGATAAGACTCGTTGCAAAATATCTTCCGAAAGCTCTGAAAAATCTTGAAGATGTTGAGCCGAGATATTATCTTTTGTACGCTTCATTGCTGGGCGGGGTTGGCTTTGACAACGGCATGCTCCACTATACACACGCTCTTGAACATCCTCTGAGTGCTGTAAAACCGGAACTTTCTCACGGTCTCGGACTGGCAATGCTTTTGCCTTCAGTAATTAAGGCAATCTATGCCGATAAAGCTGCAACACTTGCTGATATTCTCGAGCCGATAGCTCCGGGATTGAACGGAACACCTGATGAGGCTGAAAAAGCAGCAAAACTTGTTGAAAAATGGTTGTTCAGTGTAGGTGTTACTCAAAAACTTACAGACGACGGATTTAGTGAAAACGATGTAGACAAGCTGGTAAATCTCTGTTTTACTACGCCTTCATTAGATTTGCTTTTGAGTCTTGCACCGAATGAGGCAACAAAAGAAGTCGTAAAAACAATTTACGAAGAATCCATGAAACCCATGAACTAATTATTAAAAATATTGTAGTTTTAAACGCCGGTATCTCATTATGAATATCGGCGTTTTTTAAAGCTATACAAGGGTTTGGGTATGATTACTAAATGTAAAGATTAGAAAGCTTTAAAAGTATAATTTCAATTCTTTTTGTTGTATTATAGACAGGGTAAGTCGGACTTTAGGCTAAAGGAGTGAATGCAGTTAAAAATCCGGTGTGTTTTCAAAATATTATAAACAATCAGGTAATAGACAGTCGGAGGTTGGGGCATTATTGTGTAAATATCTGCTATAGATAAATAACAATTAACTGTATTTATATAAAAATTGCGTTTTAATAATTTTAGAAAAGATGAGGAAAAATGAGCGAGAAGTTGTTGGAAAAAGTGTTTTCTATTAAAAATGACAAAGACGGAAAACACAAAGTTGTAAGAGTATTAGGGACGAAATTAAAAGTAAAAAAAACCGGATTTAATAAATTAAAAGGTCTTAATTTGAAAGAAAAAATTTCTGATTTTCTTATAATGCACGATAAATCGCTTGATGTCGGTATACCGGATGATTTAACTTTACAGTTGAGCTTTAATAGTGACTGTAATTGCAGATGTAAATTTTGTTTTGAGTTTGCAACAAGACAAGAAGCGGAAATTATCCCTGAAAAATGGCTTTACGATTACCTTGTTCCTTTATATGCAAAGACATCAAATCTTGTTCCCACCTATGGTGAAATCACTTTTAGAAAAGAAGGTTACGATTATATCAGTTATATAAACAAGAACTATCCGGCTATTAATATTCTTTTGGAGTCTAATGGTATTTCCTTCAGCCGAAAATGGGCGGAACTTGCTTGTGAAAACCTTATGCGTGTAAATTTTTCAGTAAATGCAGTCAGCGAAGAATACTTTAAAAAGACAGTATGGGAAAAAGACGGAGTATTTACTTTAGTACAAAATAATATTAAACAATATCTGGAGCTGCTAAAAGAAAAAGATTTATTTGCATTCAAGCCCTCTATTTCTTGTGTCTTAAATTCTTCAAACTATGAAACAGTAGAAGATTTTATAAAAATGGCGCTTGGCATGGGCTTGCAGCAGATTACATTTTTCTTTGACAATCTGCTTAATGCGAATCTGCAAGACAAAGAAGGATTTCTTGGTGCAATAACCACAATTGCGGAAATAGAAAAACTCACTAAAGGCAGAATAATGCTTTATTACACAATGTTTTTACCGGAGTTTGATTTTGATTCACTAAAAAAAGAGATTGAACAAAAGAGTATGGATGAATTAAAGTCAAAATATCCTGAAATAGACAAACTATCGGAAAATATGTCTATAGAAAAATTATTTGAAGAAAGAAAACAGCTCCGTGCAAAACACAATAAAAAGCACTATTCTTATTATGAAGAAGTTACCAGTGTAACATACCACCAAATGGATTATAAAGGCAGAATTATCTGCGAAAATCCCTGGAAGCATTTAAGACTCAGACCAAACGGCGATTTTGAGGTATGCTGTTTACGGGGATATAACAATAATGTTAAATTAACGGATTTTATTAAAAATGACAGTATTGATTGGAAAAAGTTTTTCAACAGCCTTGTTTATAAAAAACTGCGTAAAAATTTCATAAACGGAAACTATCACGGCTGCATGAATTGCTGCCCGGCAAGAGAATCTGTCCCGACAAAAGATTTCAGCGAACAATATAAGGGAGATTTTTAATATGATATTGGCTATATACGGGGCAAGCGGTTTTGCAGAAGATACTTATGAAGTTGCAATTGCAATAAATAAAAAAGAATCCCGTTGGACAGAAATTTGCTTTATTGATGACTTAGATCAAAACAAGGATATTGAAAATTGCAAAATTTATTCATTTAATCAGGTAATAGAAAAATATTCACCGGAAGATATAGAGTTTATTATATCAGTCGGCGAGCCGGCGACAAGAAAAATTCTGTTTGAGAAAGTAAAAGAGCATAATTATAAACTTGCAACAATTATTCATCCTTCGGTAAATATAAATCACGGAGCAGAGATTGGCGAGGGATGTGTAATTTTTTCTAATACTATTATTTCAAGCAAAACAAATATCGCTGAAAATGTATGCATAATGCCTCTTTGCATCGTCGGACACAATACTGCAATCGGTGCCCACTCTGTTTTTGCCGGCAGTGCTAACGTATCGGGGAATTGCGAGATAGGTGCTTGCTCATATATAGGTGCAAGTGCTGCAGTTAAAGAAAAGATTAAAATCGGCTCAAATACAATAATAGGTATGGGAGCTGTTGTATTGAATGATATAGGAGATGGCTATACGGTTTTGGGAAATCCTGCAAGAGCAATCTTAAAAGATAAAACAACTAAAGTTTTTAAATAGAAGGCGGATTTATGGGAGTAAAATTATCTATTCTTTGTACGACATACAATCATGAAAACTATATAAGACAGACACTGGACGGTTTTTTAATGCAAAAAACCGATTTTGAATATGAGGTGCTTATTCATGACGATGCATCGACCGACAATACACAGGCTATTATAAAAGAATATGAAGAAAAATATCCGGATATAATAAAACCTATATATCAGAGTGAAAACAAATGGACAGGAGAAGGACTTAATCCTCAATTTAAATATAATATTCCCAGAGTTCAAGGCGAATACATTGCATTTTGCGATGGGGATGATTATTGGACAGATCCTAACAAGCTGCAAAAACAAGTGGATTTTTTGGAAAAACATACAGATTATGTGATTTGTGCTCATCAATGTGAATTTAAATTTGAAGGTATTGATCCTAAGAAATTTCCTCATCCCTATAAAAAATGTGGAGAAATAAAACACGATGAATTATTTTATAACCATTATTTCCCTACATCTTCATTGGTTTGGCGCTGGGATGAACGCTGTAAAACAGATCTTCTGGCAGAAGTCCCCAAAAATATTTTACCGATAGATTGGTATATGGACTTGTTAATGTCTAAAAAAGGGAAAATGTTTGTATTACAAGATGTTATGAGTGTATATCGGATAAACAAAACCAGTTTATGGAGTGATTTTTGGCTGGATTATGAAAAATGTATGTTAAACAACGGTAGATATTTGGCAAATTTCTATTATAATGTTTACAACAATTTGTCTAATAAATCTTATGAATATGAACGTTTTGTTTTTAATGAGATAAGAAGAATTTTTTCGGTTTATTATCGAAATATGTGTTTTAAAGACTGTGTATACCTGGAAGAACTTTTTCCGGATATCGTTGCGGAAATAAAAATTATCCAAAAACATGATAATAATGCATTTGCTTTTACTGCTCATAAAAGGTTTAAAAAATATCAAAAATTATTTACAATTTTCGCTATTTTATCAGGAGTGTTTTTCGGTATTGCTCTTATTTTTGCAATTCTGTTTATACTGGCAGAAGGAGTTATATAATGCTGTTAAAAAACAAAAATGCAATTATAACCGGTTCAAACAGAGGAATAGGGAAAGCAATATTAACAGAGTTTGCGAAACAAGGCGCAAATATTTGGGCGGTTGCACGCAAACAGGATAATGCTTTTATTGATTTTACAAAAGAATTGGCATCTGAATATGAAGTAAATGTTAATCCTCTTTTCTTTGATATGACAGACTATGATGCAATGAAAAAAGCGGTTATGGACATAAGAAAGGAGAAACGTCCGGTTGATATTCTTGTAAACAATGCCGGTATAGTAAAACATACTGTTTTTCAAATGACGAGAGAAGAAGACTTAAGAAATATATTTGAAGTCAATTTCTTTTCTGTATTTCTGTTTACACAATATATTACTAAATTAATGATGTTAAACAAATCTGGAAGTATAATAAATATTTCTTCCATATCGGCTAACGGATATCCTACAGAATCAGCTTATGGTGCTTCAAAAGCTGCTATTATAACGATGACAAAATCAATTGCTCAAGAGCTTGGAAGTGTAGGCATACGCGCAAATTGTTTGGCTCCCGGTTTTATAAAAACAGATATGCTGGAACAATTACCAAACAATATTATTGAGGAATATACAAATTTTACTGCACTAAAACGCACTGGTTTGGGAGCTGATATTGCCGGTGCTGCAGTTTTTCTGGCATCAGAGTTGTCTTCTTTTATATCAGGTCAGGTTATCAGAGTTGATGGAGGTTTGAGATAAATGCAGGATTTAAATACCCAATTAACCCAAAAAGCAATAAATATACGAAAAAATATAATAAATGCTATGGGAATAAATAAGTCTGCACATGTTGGCGGAAGCTTGTCCTGTGTTGATATTTTGACGGTTTTGTATGGCAGGGTGCTTAAAAATATCGGAAAAGATACTCAAGACAGAGACAGATTTATTTTGAGCAAAGGACACTGTGCACTTGCTCTTTATGCAGCACTGGCTGAATTTGGAATTATCACGGAAGATGAATTATACACTTTCGGTGAAAATGACAGTGATTTCCCGTCACATATCGTTCAAAATAAACAGAAGGGGCTTGAAGTTTCATCGGGTAGTCTTGGCATGGGGCTGCCTTTCGGGATAGGGTCAGCAATTGCTCTTAAAAGAAAAAATTTAGACAAAAAAGTTTATGTATTAGTCGGCAACGGAGAACTTAACGAAGGTTCCAACTGGGAAGCGATTATGTTTGCCGGCGCCAGAAAGATAGACAATATAGTGGTGATTGTTGATGACAATAAAATGCAAAATGACGGTGACTCAAAAAATGTACTGCCGGTCTTTGACTTGGGTGCTAAAATAGAAGCTTTCGGCTGGGATATTATAACAGTAGACGGGCATAATTTAGAAGAACTGGAGGCAGCTTTTGAAAAAGCTAAAAACAATAAAGTGCCGACGGCTGTTATTGCAAACACAGTAAAAGGTAAAGGTATAAGCTTTATGGAAAACAACAGCATATGGCATAACTCAAAAATGACCGATGAAGAATATTCTGACGCAATGAAAGAGGTTGAGAATGTTAATTAATAGCGAAACTACAGCACAACTTTCCCGTATGAGTTCACGAGGCGCATTTGGGGAAGCAATTAACGATATTAAAGACCCGGATAATAAAATAATGGTGGTTGCCGCAGATGTTATAAATTCTGCCAGACTTAATAATTATGCAGAAAGAAACCCTGAAAAAGTAATAAATGTCGGCATATCCGAACAAAATATGATAGGTATCGCTGCCGGTTTGGCAAATGACGGATATACTGTTTTTTGTTCAACTTTTGCACCTTTTGCCAGCATGAGATGTTTTGAACAAATCCGTTCCCAACTGGGCTATATGAACTTGAATGTAAAAGTTGCAGGGTTGTTGAGCGGTTTTGCCGGAGGAACATTTGGCAACACCCACTACGGACTCGAGGATTTGGCAATAATGCGAACCATCCCCAATATGACCGTACTGTCTCCCGCAGATTGCACAGAAACAGTAAAGGCTGTACAAGCGGCAGCTGAACACAATGGACCGGTTTATATCAGACTAACGGGAGTTCCTGGACAGCCGCCTGTTTACAAAGAAGATTTTGCGTATAAAATAGGTAAAGCGATTGTACACTCAGAAGGTACCGATGTTGCCATTATCGCAACAGGAACAATGGTATATGAAGCAATAAGAGCGTCAAGAGCATTGACAAAAAAAGAAATTTCCACCACAGTTGTAGATATGCATACAATAAAACCGCTTGACACAGAGTTATTGGACAAAATATTTAAAACTCACAAGCTTATTGTAACAGTGGAAGAACACAGCAAAATCGGCGGATTAGGTGCTGCGGTTGCTGAATACAAAGCAGTATTCCCTGATGCTCCGAAACAAATTATAATGGGAATTCCGGATGAATTTTTAAAAGCCGGAAGTTACACATATATGCTTGCTAAGTGCGGTTTAAGTGCACCAAACATAGTAAAAATAATACAAGAAAATATATAAAGGAGAATAATATGACAACACTTGAAAAATATACGCAAGTATTCACCGATACTTTCGGCATTACTGACGAAGAAGCAAAAAATCTGAAGTTTCAGGATATTAAAGCCTGGGATTCAGTAGGACATATGGGTTTGATTTCAGCAATTGAAGAAGCCTTTGATATTATGATGGAAACAGACGACATTATTGATTTGAGTTCATTTGAGAAAGGCAAAGAAATACTGGCAAAGTATGATGTGGAAATTAAATAATTTTAAAAATAATACCGCACTAATCACAGAAAACGGTCAAAAAATTACATACGAAGAACTTGACAAGCATTGCCGCTCGCTGACAGATACAATCGGCAAGCGCTGTCTTGTTTTTAATCTTTGCCGCAATGAAATCGGCTCGCTGGTCGGCTATATTGGATTTTTAAATGCCGGTATTGTACCTGTTATGCTCAAAGCGGATTTAGATTCCGAGCTTTTGCAAGAGTGCATAGATACATACAAGCCGGATTATTTGAATCTTCCCTCAGAAATGGCAGAAGAATTTACGGACTGCAAAGAAGTCTATAAAAATCTCGGCTACAGCTTGCTTAAAACGCAGTATGACAGCGCTTTTGAACTAAACGATGAACTGGCGCTTCTTTTGACAACATCAGGCTCGACCGGCAGCCCGAAACTTGTCAGACAGAGCTATAAAAATATTGAAGCAAACACAAAATCTATTGTTGAATACTTAAACCTCGATGAAACAGAGCGTGCAATCACTACCTTGCCGATGAACTACACATACGGTATTTCTATTATAAATACACATCTTTGGGTAGGCGCATGCTTGATTCTGACGGAAAAGGGGCTTATGCAAAAAGATTTCTGGCAGCAGCTTAAAGAGCATAACGCAACTTCTTTCGGCGGAGTTCCATACACTTATGAAATGCTGGAGCGTCTGAGATTTTTCAGGATGGATTTGCCGTCATTGCGGTATGTAACACAGGCTGGTGGAAAGCTTTCACCGGACTTGCACGAAAAATTTGCAAAATGGGCGCTTGAAAAAAACAAAAAGTTCATTGTTATGTACGGACAAACAGAAGCCACGGCTAGAATGTCTTACCTTCCGGCTGAAAAATCACTGGAAAAATACGGCAGTATGGGTATTGCAATTCCCGGCGGCAAATTCTCGCTGATTGATGTGAACGGGCTTGAAATAACAACGCCGGAGACTGTAGGCGAGCTTGTTTACGAAGGTGACAATGTTACTTTAGGCTATGCTCAGTGCGGTGAAGACTTAAAAAAAGGAGATGAACGCTGCGGCAAACTTGTAACCGGTGATATGGCAAAATTTGATAAAGACGGATTTTTCTATATTGTCGGACGAAAAAAACGTTTCTTAAAAATTTTTGGCAACCGCGTAAATCTTGATGAAAGCGAAAGATTAATAAAAAGTAACTTTGACAATATCGACTGTGCATGCTGCGGTAAAGATGACAGTATGTGTATATTTTTGACAGACAGCAGCTATAATGAGCGGGTTTTAAATTTTATGACCCTTAAAACAGGGTTAAACCGAGCCGCATTTAGGATTCAAGACATAGACGAAATCCCGAAAAACGAAGCCGGAAAAACGTTGTATAAAGCGTTGGAGCAGTATTATGCTTAAAGAAGAAACAAAGATCTGCAAAATGCCTGCGAATGCTGATAATGAAATAAGTATGCAAAAAGACGGATACTTTTTTGCAGACAGGACTTTGTATGTATCGATAAATCTTTCCCGATTTGCAATAGACACGAAAAAACTCATCAGGTTGAATATTGTCAGCACAAAAGAACACAAGGAAGAAATTTTTGAAGTCGCAAGAAAGTCTTTCCCTTATGACAGGCGCTTTCATCTGACTCCTGAAACAGATAACAAAGCGGCTGAGATTGAAATAAAAAAATGGGTTGAAAACCTTGACGATGTTTTGGTATGCTTCTATAAAGACTCAGTAATCGGATTTCTTGCATTAAAAGAGACAGACGCAGAAACGCTTTTTGTGCACCTGGCTGCTGTTGATGAAAAATACAGATTGACGGGGGCTGCAATGTCTTTGTATGCAAGGGCTGTAGAAATTGCAAAAGAGAAGGGGTACAAAAAACTGGACGGGAGAATAAGCTCTCAAAATACCGCGGTTATGAATCTATACGCCTATCTTGGCGCTTCTTTCTCAGACCCTGAAGATATATTTATTAAAGGAAAAATTGATGAGTAACTTGGAACAACTGTTTGAAATAGAGCCATACAGTCTAAATAAAGAAGAAAAAGAAAAAATGCTTTCGGAAGAACTCGGCAGATTGACGGAATTTCATTATAACAACTGTCCTGAGTACAAAAAAATTCTTGACAGACTTGGGTATGATGTAACAAAAACACATACGACGGGAGAACTTCCGTTTATTCCTGTCAGATTGTTCAAATTCTATGACCTTATGAGCTGTCCCAAAGATGATATTGTAAAAACAATGACATCTTCAGGCACCTCCGGACAGGCTGTTTCAAAGATTTATCTGAGTGCGCAAAACACAAAAAATCAGTCAAAAACTCTTACGGAGATTATCACTTCATTTATTGGAAAACAGCGCCTTCCGTTGCTTCTTTTGGATACAGAGATGGTAAAAAAAGACCGCTCTATGTTTTCTGCCCGCGGCGCCGGCATAATAGGTTTCTCTATGTTCGGGCGTGATACGGTTTATGCACTTGATTCTGATATGAACCTTGATTTTGAAAAAGTGGCTGCATTTCTTGAAAAACACAAAGACGAACCGATTCTTATGTTCGGATATACCTACATGATATGGCAGTTTGTCGTAAAAGAACTGAAAAAGCGAGGCGTAAATTTTAATATAAAAAACGGAATCCTGTTTCATATAGGCGGCTGGAAAAAGCTTAAAGATGAGGCGGTAGACGTATTTACCTACAATAAGACAATAAATGATGTAATGGGCAGTGTAAAGGTTTACAACTATTACGGCATGGCAGAGCAGCTAGGGTCTGTTTTTGTTCAGTGCGAACACGGACACATGCACTGCTCAAATTATTCAGATATTATCACCCGTCATCCGTATGATTTTACGCCCTGCAAGTTTGGCGAGAAAGGCATTATACAGCTTTTATCGGTACTGCCTGAGTCGTACCCCGGTCATTCTCTCCTGACCGAAGACGAAGGGGTTGTACTCGGCGAAGATGATTGTCCGTGCGGCAGAAAGGGCAAGTACTTTGAAATAAAAGGCAGAATAAAAAATGCAGAAATAAGAGGATGTTCAGATACTTATGAGCGGCGTTAAATACTTAATCGGAAATGAAAATATACTAAATTTACCAATGGCGACTTTATGCGATGAGGTTTGTGATTTTTTAAATGACCTGTCTAAAGAAATTTTAGGCTCGCAGGCAGGTCGGATTTACCCGGATTTGTCCGCGTTGGCGTTCTGGTGCAGAAAAGCAAATATTCAAAAAATAAAGGAAACCGCGCCGGTTAAAACAAACAGACTTGGCAGAGGGCTTTGTTTTCACATTGCGCCCTCAAATATACCGGTCAATTTTGCGTTTTCATACGTATTTTCTCTGCTTGCCGGCAACGCAAATATAGTCAGGATACCGAGTAAGGATTTTCCTCAAGTGGACGCTCTTGTTGAAATATTCAAAAAAGTATTAGAAAAATATCCCAACATTAAGGACAGAACAACCTTTGTAAAATACGACAGAACATCTGATGCAACAGCCGTATTCTCAAAAATAGCGGATGCCAGAATGATTTGGGGCGGGGACAATACAATAAAGACCGTAAAATCCTGCGAAACAAAACCTCGCTGCATAGACATTGCATTTGCTGACAGGTATTCTGTGTGCATAATGGACGGACAGAGTATTTTAGAAGCTGATGAAAACTCAATAGAGAGACTTGCTCAAAACTTTTATAACGACACGTATCTGATGGATCAAAACGCTTGTTCTTCTCCGCAGCTTATATACTGGCAAAATGACAGTGAAGAAGCCCGTGAGAAATTTTGGAGCGCTGTTTATAAGACAGCAAATGAAAAATACGTTCTGCAAGATGCCGTTTGTGTAGACAAATACACAAAATTCTGTGAGGACGCAATAGACTATTCAGACAAAATAAAATCTGTAAAACATTCAGAAAACCTCTTATACAGAAGTGAAATAGCGGAACTTGACAAAGATATCGAAAATCTCAGGGGCAAAGCCGGATATTTTTACGAGTATTCACTGAAGGATATAGGAGAGCTATTCTCGGTGGTGGATGAAAAGTATCAGACAGTAACTTATTATGGAATTGATGCTCAAAAACTTGCAAAAGATATAGTTTTACATGAATTGCGCGGTATAGACAGAATAGTTCCCGTCGGAAAAGCTATGGACATAGACGTTATCTGGGACGGATACGACCTGTTGACGCAGTTATCGAGGATAATAGATGTACGTTGAAAAAAGCCAAAGAAAAATTTCCATAATCGGTACAGGCGCTGTAGGTTCTGCGATAGCCTATGCAATTATGATGCGGGGGCTTGCTGATAAGATTGTTTTCATTGATACAAATAAAAAGCTTGCAAATGCAGAGCTGCTTGATATAAAACACGGACTGCATAATATACCTTGTGCTGAACTTGTTAACGGCGACTATTCAGATATAAAAGACAGCTCGATTATCATTGTAACAGCAGGCAGAAGCAGACGAGAAGGCGAAAGCAGGCTGGACTTAGCACAGGACAATATAAAAATTGCTGCAGAAATAACAGAAAATATAAAAACTTATTACAACACAGGTGTTGTAATTGTAGTCTCAAACCCGGTAGACGTAATCACGTACTATATGACAAAGCACCTTAATCTTGCAAAAGGCAAGGTATTTGGTACGGGATGCATGCTGGATTCATCGAGATTGTCCGCTATATTGACGGATTACCTCGGAAAAAACGTTGAAATTCCGGTTATAGGAGAGCACGGAAACTTCCAGATTCCACTGTGGAGTGCAATCGGGGAGTGCGGTTTGAGTGAGTCACAAAAAGCTGCAATGGAAGACGATGTACGTTCTATGGGTGCAGAAATCATTGCCGGCAAGGGCAAAACTTTTTACGGCATAGCAACTTGTGCAGCTGTGCTTGCCGGGGCAATAATCAGTGACATACCGATTTGTACAAGTGTATCAACAGTCTTAGACGGAGAATACGGAATAAAAGACACGGCTTTAAGTATACCTTGTCTTATAAATTCAAACGGAGCAAAAATATTGAGCGGAGTTACTCTCTCTGATGAGGAAATGGAAAAACTTATTAAAACCGCAAGTTTTTTGCATAGTGAAGAAGTATAAAAAAAAGAATTTGGAGTATGAAATTTGAAAAAGCTTGAAAAATTAAAAAACATAGAATTTTTGCGTTTTTTATTTATAATTTTGATTGTTTTTGGACATACAATTCATTACAGCGTATACAAGGAGCGTTTATTTATTGATTTTGCCCCGTATTTGAAATATGAAAAATGTGTTGTTGATACATTTTTATGTGTAGAGTACTTTTTCATTATAGCCGGCTTTTTCCTGTTTTCACATTTAAAAAATAAGCAGGATAACACGATGGAGTTTGCTATTAATAAGTTCATCAGGTTATGGCCGTTGCTTGCTTTTTCAATAGTTCTTTTTGGTGTATTGTCTTTATTTCATATTTGTGAATTTTATACATACGGAAATGTGTTGAATTTATTTTTCTTATTTACTGTTTTACCATCCGGCTATCCGGTAAATAATCCGTCATCATGGTTTGTCTGTGCTTTATTTTGGTGCAGTATATTCTTACACAATGCATATCGTATAACAAAGCCCAAAGTATTTAATTTTACGCTTGGACTTTTTGTGTTTTATGCATTTACAGCACTTTTAACATGGAGAAATGGAGATATTCCCGGAACTCATAGTCGTATACTGAACGGTATTTCAGGCGCTTGTTTACGAGCGGGAGCAAGTCTCGGACTCGGGTACTTTTTGGGCATGTTTTGGGATACTATATCAGAATATGTGAAAAATTTTAAAATAAAAAATAAGATAAAATCCGGACTGTTTTTTATCGGAGTTTCTGCTTTAGAAATATATATTTTTGTATTTATACTTTATCATTCAATTTTCTATAGGATTCATTTTAGTAATGATATACTGTTTATTATTGCATTTTGCGCCTTATTTATTCTCTTTTTGTGTAAAAAAGGTTTATTGTCGAAACTTTTTGAGAACAACATATCTGTATTTCTCGGCAAATATACTTTTGCAATATACATAATGCAAGAAGTTGGTTTTGCTATAGAAAAACCTTTTATCTGGACAAACAAGGCTTTTGTTTATGCGCACCCGTATATTAATATCTTGGCAAGCATTTTGATTTGCGTATCAATCGGCGTGCTTTCTCATATTTTTGTTGAGAAAAAAGCAGTTAAAGCTTTTAATGCACTTGTGGCTAAAATCCGCTCCACAAGCGGACTTTCGGGGGGGGGGGTAGTGTTTGCTGCCCCGAAAACCCATTGGGGTTATGCTTAATTTCACACTGCGCTGCTTAAAAATGTTGACTTGCGGCAAAAACTACTATAATATGATACCAAATTATACAAAACATGAGGTTTTATGAAAAAGTTTTTTGTATTTTTTCTACTTAGTGCGATTTTGGGAATAAATAAGGCATATGCGGATTTTGACAGGACAAATATTGAAAATCTTGGAAAACATTTTAAAACCTGCACTCCATACCGCAGCCCCGAATACCCCAACGGCAAAAACGGTATTGCTTTGCAGCAGATATTGGGAACAGCAGGAGATAAGTGCCACTATCAGGAATACGGATTTTTCGGACCTGACAGAAAAAAAATAACCCACGACTGTTACTTCACCCAAGATGACCTAAAAATATTAGGCACTCTTAGTATGAAAAATCACGCACAAATACTGATTCAATACTTGAATGACCCGTATACCTGCAAAGTAAAGAGGGATTAATGAAAAAAATATTTTTAATAGTGCTCGTTTGTATAGTTTCTGCAGGCTGCAGTCCATCAAAGCAAAAACCGCATGTTGCCTCCAAAGAAGAAGATGCAAAGATTCAGAACATTCTTAACCAGCCTGTTTCAGATGAAAAAGAGCTTGAACTAAGCAGGCATATAAAAGACTGTACGCCTTTTGTGCAAGTGACAACCGGCGAAACTAATCAGTACGGAACGATGGCAACCAAAAAGCTCATACTAGGTTTTGAAGGAAATTTCTGTGTTTACAAAATGTTTGTAAACGGAAAGCAGGATGAGGAGTGCAGATTTCCAAAAGATATTCTGCCAAAACTTGCAGATACCTCAACAAAACGGGTTTATTTGAAAAACTGGACGGAAGCAGGCATGAAATATTGCAAATACTCTGGACACCCTGACAAAATTAAATAAAATCTCCCTTTTATTCTTCAATAGATTTTATATATTCCTGAAGTTCCATGCATCTGTCCAGAAGCTTTATGTTAAGCTGGTTTGCATAGTACTCAACCTGGCGTTTGTTCTTTAGACCGGTTCTCTTAAACACCGCTGACACTGTAATATTGTTAAAGAAGTAATCTTTAAATTTAATAATATCGTCATAAATAGAGCTGTCTATGTATCTTTTCGCCTCGCAAAGATAAACAAATAATTCACACACACGGCTTTTAGCCTTGTCTATATGGTTTAGGGTTATGTTATTTTTCGCCCGAATAAGTTTGTCTAATATAACTTCATAGTGGGGAAGCAATTTTTTCCTTTTTTCAAGCAGCGTATTTTTGAAATAGTCGATAGTTGTGTTGTAACCTATTTCAATAAGTTTTATACGCTCATCGTATGGAAGTGTAAACTGAACAGGCAAAACCTTATCCGTGTCTATTTTTATGTAATCGAACTTGTCTTTTGGCTGATAAGTTGATTCGATGTAATCTGTGGCAAAATTCGATAGTGTTGCAAACACTGCATTCAGATACTCGATGGAGTTTTTCACTTTATCCCAGGACTTGCTTCCCTCAAGACGAAACTCCAGAACCCTGCAGTCATCAGGACACAGAGGCGTGCCGACTCTCCACATGGGCCAGCTTTTCATCATATCACCGTCAATCAAAAGCTTTCCGTCGTACTCAAACGGCTCAAACAACCCGGGAAGCGCTGTAGAAATTCTCACAGCCTGTGCAATTTCAAAATCAGGTGTCGAATATTTAGAAAACACAAATGGCGTACATCCGTTCATATTGCTGGTTATAACCATTATGTCTTCTTTCAAATCCTTGAAAGTGACGGGATTGTTTTTGTCTTTTTCGTACTCTGCTCCATAATATTTTTTTTCAATGCATTCCCGAATCCAGTCAAGGAAAAATTCTCCTTTGCTGATTGCAAAATTCTTTGCAATATTAAATTGAACATCACGAAACAGGTCAAAATTAACATCGTCAAAGACTTTGTGTAAATCGTCAATGCTGTAGCCTACAGCCGCAAAAGCAGCGAACACTGCACCGACAGATGAACCGGCATAACCTTTTATTTGAACACCCATCTCCTGCAGCGCCATCATTGCACCGAGGTAAGCAAACCCTCTGATAGCACCGCCGCCGAAGATGCAGAAATATTTTTTTGAATTATCAAGAGCAGTATTTTCCAAAAATCTGTCCTTATATATTTACAAATTCTATTTTATATTTAAACCAAATAATTTGTAACCATCCAGCTAGATTAAAAAAATCCCCGCGGAATAAATCTCGCGGGGATTTCTGTTTTTTATTGAAGTAGTTATATTTTCCAGTTGAGTCCGAATTGGAAACCGATACCGGTTCTGCCAACATTTCTCAGTGTAATCTGGAAGTAAGAAGTAAGTCTGTCTTTGAATACTTTGGTAACACCTACACCATATTCAAGATAGCCGTGTCTCATTCTTACACCGTCAAGTGTAACGTTTCCGGCTCTGCCGTCAACTCCGCCCATTATGTTGTACATATACTGAACAGTAGCGTAGAGACTCCAGGTTTTCTTGTTCCAGATTAAGTTCATACCGGGAGCGATGTTTATACCGTTCATAAATCCGGCGTTCATACCCATAGCACCGAAGTTAGAGTGCCAGTTCTGGTTTCCGAACATATTGTAAGAAACAAGAGCTGTGGGCTGGAATATGAAGTCTTTAGCAAGGTGGAAGTTGTAAGCGGTTTTTGATGCAACGCCTGCAAACCAGTTTCCTGTAGTATCAGACGCACTGCCGAATGCCGCATTGTTAACGTTCATATCGTTAGCGTAACCGCCGCCGTATACTAACAATGAAGTAAGGAAATCACCTTTGTAAGCGGTACCCATTGCACCGATTTGACCGCCGTTTTGATACATACTTACACCGTTAAAGTTTTGGTGTGCACCGTTGTATGCAACATAAGCGGTAGGTATGATTTTCCATCCGTTCTCTAACTCAACGAGCGGGAAGTCAGCTCCGATTAAAGAACCGTAAGCATTGTTGCCGACGCTCAAACCTTGAGTCATAGAAAGACGTTCAAAGTTAGCATAAGCTTTGTACCAGAGAGTGCCGTCTTTTGCACTGTACTGATAAGGAGCAAAGAGCGGTTCAGTTGCTGCATATTTGTTAGCTGTACGTTCCTGAGCCATCATCTGTCTGGTTATGACTTCCATATGGTCAAAGAGCATATTGTTAACAACAAGCTGGTTCATATAGCTTGCGACTGTAGCAACCTGTCCTCTGTACATCTGCGGGTTAATTGATTGCAGGCTTCCGGAGATTACCGAACCACCGCCTGCACCTGTACTCATCAGGTATTGACCTATATGAGTGTTGGCAATAAAGCTTGATTCACCAAAGCTTGCAACATTTCCGTCACCAGAGTTGATGAAGTTTGAGGCGTCAACTGAGAAGTTTCTGTCTATAGGAGAAGAAACAAAGTTGATGCCGCCAACAATCAACTGATTTCCGTTGTCGGTAAATGTGTTTGTCTGTATCGAATCCATAGCATAGCCCTTAGACGGGTCAACGTCGAAGGCTATGTTCAAATCGCCGTTCAATACGGTATTGTTAGCAGTAATAGTGTTAACAGTGCCGTTAGTCATATTCAATGTAGAATTTGTACCGTTAGCACCGGTTCCGAAGATGAGGTCGTTAGCAACCGTCATATTCGTCATATTGTTCAATGTTGTACCCGCAAGTGTCAGGTTGTCAAATGTTGATGTTTTACCGTTCAATATAACTGCTGAATCTGTTAATACAGCATCTTTTGCGGAAACATCACCTTTAACTGCAAGGTTTGTATCGTTTGCTGTGATGTTGTTTGCGTCAAGGTTTCCGCCGACTGCAACATTTGCAGCTTCCCAAATAGCGTTGCCTGTACCGTCTTCTGCGTCACCGTTGTATAGGTTTCCTGCAACATTCAAGTCTGTTTCTTTTAAATTCAGGCTGTATGTTGACATATCTTTGCCTACGTTAACGGTTGAACCTGTCATTGTTGTATCGCTGCCGCCGAGGCTTTCTGCTATATCTACGGTTGAATTATCAACTTTTAAATCACCCAAAGCTTCGAGAGTTTTGTCTACAGCAAAGTTTGAATTAGCAATGTTTACATTGCCTGCTGTATCATCACCTTCAGCGCCTTGAACGACGATATTTGAAGCAGCGTGGAAGTCAGCATTTTGAACATTCAAGTTATTAAATGTTTTATCTTCTGTTGTTGCAAGTTCTAACGCGCCGCCTAAGACATTCACATTACCTGTAAATTTGTCAAGAGCAGATGCTATAACAGTCGAACCTTCGCCGGTTTTGTTGATAGTCGAACCGTTTGTACCTGAGATTACCGGATTGTATATAACATCGGTTGTGTTATTTGCCAGATTTAATGATGCACCGTCTTTCATGTCGACTGTAGAATCATCTTTTATGTAAGCGCCATCACGGTAAGTTAATTTTGTGTTTTCGTTTAATACGATGCTGTTTGTTTCAGAGCCTGAACCGTTTCCGAATGTCAGATCTCTTACTCCTTTATCCTGCTGTAATGCAAGTGAATCGCCTTCGACTCTTACACCGTTAAACAAGCCTAAGCCGGCACCGTTAGTGATACTTATTGTTTTTTCTGAGCCATCAGAATTTACATAAGTCAATGTGCCGTCATTTCCGTTTGCAATACTGTCAGCATCTATTCTCGAAACACCGTCTTCTCCTACTTCGCCTTTGATAGCGTTGTAGAGATTTACTGTTCCGTAAGATTCGCTGTCTGCTGTAGTGTCTGTTGTTACAGTAACGTTCTTATCAAGAATTGCACCATCGTTAAGATTCAAAGAACCGCCAGTAACCTTAGTAGCATTATCATCAGCACCTGTCAAAATTGCATCTTTTTGGATAGTTAAAGAACCACCATCTACTGTATTTTTACCGCCAAAGAACTTAGAACCTGCAGCGAGGATGAGATTACCCATATTCTGGATGAAGCTTCCTTTAAAACCGCTGTTGTCAGAATTTACAGTAATCGTTCCTACGCCCTGTTCAATAAATTCATCTTCATCCGGAGTAGTTGCATCATCAACATAATTTGGATTTTTAACTTTTATCTGGTCAACGAGAACCTGTCCCTCGCCGTCAGCAGAGGTAACTTTGGAATTTAATTCAAAGTTATTACCTTTTGTCGGAGCGAGTTTCAGAGTTGCGTCATTGTTTACGTTCAATGTGTGCTCTGTATTTGTAACTGCGTCATCAGAGTATGTAATAGTCGGAGTTCCGTCATCAGAATCGCCGTTTCCGAGGTGTATAGTTGTTTCACCTGCAGTAACCGGTGCAAGAGATGAACCGTTTGAAAGAGTAACACTGTCGTTCAAACCGGAATCTTCAACACCGATAGCCGTATTTGCCAGGTTGAATGTTCCTTCGTTTGTAATGTGACCGCCGCCGACTTGAAGACCGTCTTGGTCAAATACCGCAGATACACCGTCAAAATCAAGCTTAACAGCCTCTGTTATTTCAACGATACCGTCAATAACAGCACCTTTTTTAATAGTCAAAGCACCTGCTGCAATAGCGTAATCATCTTGTTGGGTACCGAAAGTTGCACCGTTGTAGACTGTAATAGAGGCGTCTGCAGAACTTTGTATAACATTTGCAATTAAAGAACCGCCTTCTACAATTTCTAAATTACCGCTGTTATTAACTGCTGATGAGGAACCTAAAGGATTTTCTACTGCGCTGACACTGCCGGCAATTTCAACATTTGCGTTTGTGTCAACAACAAGGCTTCCGTCATCAAGAACTACAGAAGAACCTTTAACTATAGACGAACCGTCTTTCATAAATACATAACTATCTTCAATGGTATTGGTACCACCGAAAAATTCTTTCAGAACTTCGGTCTTACCTCCAGTCTGTGTGAATTTTCCAAGGAAGCCGCTGTTGTTGTCATTCAAAACTAGAGTGTTGTCGCCGGTTTTATTAATAAAACCTGTTTTTGAACCGGTAATTGTGTTAACAGACACTGTGTTTGTTGTGTCACCCGTGATGTAAACAGTACCGTCAGTGTTGATGTCGTTTAGAGCTTTATCTGTACCGGTAGTGTTTCCTGTGAATGTGATATTACCGGCTGTGGTATCGAGAGTGATTGTGCTATCAGCTGCGTTAGCAATAGCACCGCCTTTTCCGGTTGCAGTGTTACCACTGAAGGTCGTTTCTCCGGTGATAGTTACTGTTGATTTGTCGTCATTATAGATAGCACCACCGTCTCCTTTTGTTGAGTTATTTTCAAAAGTTGCCGAGCCTAATGAAATTGTGGAGTCAACACCGGCTGCATTATCTTTGGTGTTGTATATAGCACCGCCGCCTGCACCGGATTTGTTTTCGATAAATTTTGCACCATTTTCTATTGTTATATTACCATTTGTATTTACAATAGCAGCACCGCCTGCACCGGAGGTATTTTTCTCGAACAATACCTTTTCACCAATAGTAACTGTGCCGTTTTTAGGCTTTGGCATTGTATCCGATTTTCTAAGTTCGACAGCAAGTGCACCACCCCAGTTTGCGTGGTTGTTTTTGAATTGTACACCGTCTTCAATTGTCATGCCGTTAAATGTATATACAGCGCTGCCGTGACCATAGGTAGATTTATTGTTTTCAAAAACCGTGCCTGATTTAATTGTCGTATCTGCAGTTGTATAGTTGTAAATAGCGCCGCCTCTGCCGGCTTCGTTACCGGAGAAGTTTCCGCTTACCTCCATTTTTCCCTGGTTGAAAATAGCGCCGCCGTATGATGCTTTTATATCGCCAGTAACTTTGTTGTCATTGAAAGTTCCGTTTGTGATAGTCAAATCTGAACCTTCTGTAGACATAATTGCACCGCCGTATGTGCCGGATTCGTTTTTTTCAAACTTAGACGCTGTCAAATTTGCAATAGTTTCGTTATATACTGCACCGCCGTTTGCTGTTGCTTTGTTGTTGCTGAAAGTTGCGTTTGCAATTTTAATCTCAGCCGGATTGCTGCCTGTTCGTCCTTTTGTGTTTGCAATAGCACCGCCGCTTGTTGCTGAGTTATTGGAGAATGTAGCGCTTTTTACATTTGTTAAATCTACAACACCATTGTCATCTGCTAAGAATGACGTATTAAGAATAGCGCCGCCAACACCGCCGTTTTCAGCTTTATTGCCGATAAATTCAACGGTTGCCCCATCCTTAAATGAAACAGTTCCGTCAATGTTATTGATAGCACCGCCGTCTTGCCATCCTGCGGCACCTTTTGCCGCATTGTTTTCAAATTTTATATTAGCAGCGTCTAATACAAGACTACCGGTCTCATTCCATATTGCACCGCCTCTATCTGATGAATTTGATGAAAAAGATATTGTATCACCTGTCAATGTGAAAGTCTCACTCGATGAATTGGCAAGATTGGCAATTGCACCGCCAACAGATTCTGTTGAACCGGCAGGTGTACCGCTTTTGTTGTTCATATAATTTTGAATTTTACCATTTAAGGTTACATCTTTACCGCTGTAAAAATTAACGACCGGTCCATATAAATTAGAATCCCAACCTGAAACAGTTTCTATGCCATTAAATTCAATCTGATCATTCTGAGTGCTGTTTGAATCAACATAGATGAATGAATTATAGGGTCCGGGATTAATCGAGTCAGCCGGCACAGTCTGCGCAAGCGCAGGATAAGAACTCAAGCTAAGCATCAATAGCGAGGCTATCAGCTGCTTTCTTTTCGCTTTACTCATCTTTTTCTCCTAACTTTATTCCAAACTTAAAAGGTAATAGTAAATATTTAAATTTATAATATCACTAAAGAAAAAAAATGGAAATAGTACATAAATACTAGGCAAACGCCAAAATCTTGCAAATTCAATCAGACACTACCTGTCGGAATGTTTTGTTTTGCCTGCTTTACAGAGTTGCACATCTTTACATGTTTTTACATTAATTTTAAAATGACTGTAAATGCTTGTATTGGCGCTTTTTGCATCCAAAATCTATTTCTCAAAACTAAGCAGTTTGAACCCTCTTTTTCTTGTTTCTTTTTTAACATCCGGAAGCTCATAGCACTGAATGCAGCGAGCTTCATAAGTCTCATCACCGCCAATCATAATAAGCGGAGAGCTTTTGTCTGCAGGCATGCCGTTTATAAGTCTCTGGGTTCTTGTAGCTTTGTCAGAGCCGCATTTCATACATACTGCAGAAAGTTTGTCTACTTTATCTGCAATGCACAAAAGTTCAGGCATGTACCCGAACGGTTCGCCTTTAAAATCCAAATCAAGCCCCGATGCAATAACTCTTTTGCCGCTTTTGACAAGTTCCAGCACAACATCCACAATTTCTCTGTCAAAAAATTGGAGTTCATCTATAGCAACCACTTCATCAAGAGGGGTTGTTTGGGAAAGAATTTCTTTAGCATCTTTTACGGTAATAGCTTCAAGCCACAGACCGTTTCTTGACTCTATATAGTCTCCCTTTGTACGTGTATCAATATCCGGCGAAAAAACTTTAACTTTTTTTTGCGCAATAATACATCTTCTTACCCTTCTTAGCAGCTCCTCTGTTTTCCCGCAGCTCATCGGTCCGGTTATTACCTCAAAACTATGCCCCATTTTTCCCTCTTTCGTTCACGCAAAAATATGCGGTGTATATCTGATTTTATTCTACGCGCTTTGCCATCAATTTGTCCAGAAGTTTTGAAAAATATTCCGCAACAGTCTGTCAAGTTTGGATTTTTGCAATTTTAAAATCTTAATCATTCTTCAAATTAAATTTTTATTATCATATAATTTATACTATGAACAAAAAAATTGAACTGGCTGCAAAAAATGCAACACTTGAAAAAGCGGATATAATAAAAATACTTGAGACAGATGAATACGATGAATGCCTTTTTAAAACAGCAGATGCTGTCAGAAAAGCGAAAAAAGGCGATGTTGTACACATAAGAGGTATTATTGAATTTTCTAATATTTGCAAACAAAACTGTAAATACTGCGGCATAAGAAAAGATAACTGTTCTGTTGAAAGATACAGGTTGTCTTTATCTGAAATAACCGATTTTGCTGCGCATGCAAACGAAAAGGGGTTTAAAACAATTGTTCTCCAATCAGGTGAAGACGGTTTTTTTTCGACCGAAAAATTAGTTGAGATTATAAAAAATATAAAGGCAATGGGGCTGGCTCTTACTCTTAGCATAGGCGAAAAAACAACGGAAGAATATCGGGCATACAAAAATGCCGGCGCAGACAGATACCTTCTCAGAATAGAAACAACAGACAAAAATCTCTACAAAACACTTCACCCGAATATGAGTTTTGAAAACAGAATGAGATGTCTCAGAGATTTAAAAACTTTGGGTTATGAAACAGGCACGGGGATTCTTGTCGGGCTTCCGGGGCAAACTGCGGAATCGATTGCAAATGATATTTTGTTTTTTAAGGAACTTGATGCGGATATGATAGGGCTGGGACCTTTTATTCCGGCGCAAAATACCCCGCTTGAAAAGGATGCGGGAGGAACGCTTAATCAGGCGTTGAAAGTTATGGCTCTCACACGGCTGCTGCTTCAAGATGTAAATATTCCTGCTACTACCGCAATGGAAACGCTTCATCCGCAAGGAAGAATAATGGCGCTTAACAGTGGTGCAAATGTAATTATGCCTAATGTTACAGAAGGCGATTACAAGAAAAAATACCTTCTCTACCCCGGAAAAGCCAGTGTAAACACCTCGCGTGAACAAACTTTTGATGAAACAAAAAAAATGATTGAGTCCATTGGCAGAACAGTCGGAACTACAGCCGGTTTCAGGTATGACTAACAGGGGAAAATATGCTGTCACCAATTAATCAAAATTACATACCGCAAAAAACCTTGCCCGTACAGCCGGGTGCCGGAATAAAACAGGAAATGACGAAAAATCTTGACCGACACACGCTTGCTGTTTACAAAAACGGGAAAATAAAATATTATGAACAACGGAATCTCAAACCTATTTTTCTTGCGCTTGATGAAAACAACAACGACCTGAGCGGAGCATATATTGTTGACAGAAGAATCAGCAAGGCGTCTGCAATGCTCTTTGCTTACGGAAAAGCAAAATATATAAAAACGCCGCTGCTGTCAAAATCAGCAAAAGAAGTTTTTGACAAATACGGAATTGCATACGAAGCAGACAGGATTGTTGACAGCGTACTTAAAACTAACGAACAGTGTCCGATGGAAAGGCTGTTAACGGGAATCGATGAACCCGAAAAGGCTTATGAAATTTTAAAAAAGAAGGTTTTTCCAAAAGGTGAAGAATTTGAAAAACGTTTTTACCGGGATGGTATGACGCCTGAGCAATATAAATCTCTCGACAAAAGGCTTTCGCTGTTATATATGAACAGCCAAACCCCATCGTTCAAAGGCGCGTTTTACGACGCAACCGCTTTTATTCAGGCGCACACGCTCTTAAATCGCGGGCTTACAAATATAGGCGGCTGTGCAATTCCCCATGCAATCATGTCAAATACAAAAGAAGAAGCGCTTGAAAGACTTGGTATGTCTGCAATGAGTGTGAGTTTTGCTTTTATAATGCCTCTTTTTCTCCTCCCCCGCTATAACAAATTTTTTCTTGCGAAAAACGGGATTGTTAAAAATTTCTCAAACAATGAAAAGAAAATTATACGTATTTCAAAAGAATTTTTAATAAAAGAAAAATCTGATTTTGTACAAGCCGTGAAAAATGCAGGAAAAGAGCTTAAGGCGGAAAAAGATTTTGAAAATATTTTAAAACGATTTGAGGGCAGAGAAGATGAGTTGAAGAAAAAGCTCTTAAAAGCACATGAACAAATTCTACGTTCTGATTTCATGTCAACAGGGCTTTTAATGGGAAGTATTCCCTGGATTGCAACATCAATTACCGAACTCAAAACAGGACGCAAAGGTTTTTCCGCAACCTTTAACATGCTTGATGAGAAACAAATCTCAAAACAAAATTCAAGAAAAAACAAGCTTAAAAGAATACTGGGTACTCTGGCTTTTGCGCTTATACCCGGCGTGATAATTTCAAAAGCCGTAACAGCCGGTTTAACAGCACAAAAAGCAAACATAATAAAAAATAATGCAAGAAATTTTGATTACACCTCAGGCGTAAGTATGTCAAAAACCGTCAATGCTCTAAAATGGGCATTTACCGGATTTCTCGCAAAATTACCATCTTCCAGAGACAAGTATGAAATCAGAGACAGAGCTGCCAGAGAAGGCGCTATTTTTGCAATGTTTTTCGGCGGTGACTTTTTGATAAACAACATTCTCGGACGGTTATCTGACAAATACCTCGGAACAAAAATTATGCGTTCCGACAAAAAAATAGGATTTTTGAAAGGTTTTACGGTCGGTATACGAAGGTTTACCAAAATTGACAACCTTAAAAACGTCTCTCCTGAGGTAATTAAACGTACAAAAAATATAGGTGCCGGACTTTACTGGGTATCGTTATTGAGCAATATGGCGATTCTTGGTTTTGTTTTGCCTCACTTTTTGAATAAAATGCTGAAATACACCGTAAATAAGGATATAGAAAAAAGCAGCAGCCAGCCGGCTTTTAAAAGCACGCTCCCATACAAAAGCGTTGAAGAATGGATGAATGAAATATCCAAAAAATAATAAATTCTCACCGGATTATTTAACATAAAGACTCCCGGTGTTGTTAAAAAATAGTACATTTATACAGCTAAGCTATAATACGTTGGTCTATTTTATCTTTTTTACAATCCCGTTAAAATACCTTTAAATCGTGCTTCAAAGAGAAGCATGGAAAGGATTAAGGAGTCTGTTATGCTTAGCGAAAAATACACCGAATTAAATCAGCGTAAACAGCTGGAGTTTAACAACCTGAGCAAAGAAATCGTTCCATGGCTTGAAGATCTCGCGTTAGAAACAAACTGCAAAATAGAGAGAAAAGAGTGGAAAAGCAAATATAACAGCTATGTTATTTATGATTATGAACCGTTTTGCTCGGACGGATTCGAGATAAACCTCGTCGTTTCATCCAACAGCAGAGAACATCTCGAATTTTTAAAATATCTATACGATAACAAAATCAATACCATAGAGTATCTGAACAACTGCGTTATCAGCTAATTTTTAACAAAAAGCCCTCATTTACAGAGGGCTTTTTGCTAAGCTATTTCTTCGTGTGTATCTGCGATTTTTACAGGTTCTGAATTTTTATGCGGCAATTGAATCAATTCTGCCACATTATCGCGCTTCTTCACCATTTCCGCAGTGACTACAAACTCTTTCACGTCTTCTTGTGACGGAACTTCGTACATAATATTGAGCATTAATTCTTCAACAATTGAACGCAATGCACGGGCGCCGGTTTTTCGTTTTATTGCCTCTTTTGCAATAAGTTCAATTGCCTCCGGCTCAAATTTTAAGTCAACATTGTCCATTTTGAGCAGACACTGATACTGTTTTAAAATCGCATTCTTTGGCTCTGTTAAAATCATCTTGAGAGTTTCTTCATCAAGCTGGTCAAGAACCGCGTAAATAGGAACACGACCTATAAATTCAGGAATAAGTCCGAATTTTAACAAGTCTTCAGGCTGCAATTTTTTTAGCATTTTTTGGGCGGCTGCTTCTTTTTCTGCGGTTGTTGCCGGAGCCTTTGCGCCAAAGCCCAGAGACGTTCCCTCATCAGCGCGTCTTTCAACAATTTTGTCCAGTCCGACAAATGCCCCGCCGACAATAAACAGAATATTTTTTGTATCAATCTGAATAAATTCCTGGTGAGGATGTTTACGACCGCCCTGCGGAGGAACATTCGCAACAGTTCCTTCTATCATTTTTAAAAGTGCCTGCTGAACGCCTTCTCCGCTTACATCTCTTGTAATACTCGGATTTTCTGACTTTCTCGCAATTTTGTCTATTTCATCTATATAGATAATGCCGCGTTCAGCCTTCTGGGCATCGTAGTCAGCACTCTGGTACAATCTTAAAAGTATATTCTCAACATCGTCGCCGACATAACCTGCCTCGGTTAAGGTTGTTGCATCAGCAACGGCAAACGGGACATCCAGCATTTTTGCCAGAGTCTGGGCAAGTAATGTTTTCCCGCTTCCTGTCGGACCGACAAGAAGAATGTTGCTTTTTTGTATTTCAACGCCGCTTTCCGCTGCTTCTGAAGAATTGTGTGCAATTCTTTTATAGTGGTTGTAAACAGCAACAGAAAGAACCTTTTTTGCATCATCCTGTCCCACTATATTTTCATCGAGGTATGCTTTGATTTCGTGGGGCTTGGGAACCTTTGACAGGTCTGCTTCCGGTTTTTCTGTTTTTTCTGTCTTTTCTTTGTTTTCAAAAAATTCTTCATCAAGAATTTCGTTACAAAGTTCCACACATTCGTCACAGATGTACACCTCCGGACCGGCAATAAGTTTTTTTACCTGATCCTGAGTTTTTCCGCAAAATGAACATTTTAAACGGCTGTCATCGTGTTTCATTATTTTTCTCCTGATTTTGCTTATTCAGCTTTTGCGTGTTTGTCGATAGAGACAACTTTATCAATCATACCGTATTCAAGCGCTTCTTCCGGCGTCATGATGTAATCTCTGTCTGTGTCTTTTTCAATTTTCTTAATGGACTGTCCTGTGTTAGATGCAAGAATTTCATTAAGAGCTTTTTTAATTCTGATAATTTCTGCCGCCTGAATTTCAATATCGGTAGCCTGACCTTGAGCACCGCCTAAAGGCTGGTGAATCAGAACTCTTGAATGGGGCAGAGCAAGTCTTTTACCTTTTGTGCCAGAAGACAAAAGGAAAGCGCCCATACTTGCTGCTTGTCCGAGACATATTGTAGAAACGTCAGAACGGATGTGCTGCATAGTATCGTATATTGCAAAACCTGCAGTGACACTTCCTCCGGGGCTGTTTATGTAGAGCATAATATCTTTTTCCGGATTTTCGCTGTCAAGAAGCAGCATCTGTGCAACGACAAGGTTTGCAACCATATCGTCTATCGGTGTACCGAGGAAGATAATTCTCTCTCTCAGCAATCTTGAAAAGATATCAAATGCGCGTTCGCCGCGGCTTGATTGTTCTACAACTGTTGGTACAAAGCTCATAATTAATTTGCCTTTCATTATTTATCTTGTTCTGGTATTTATTATAGATTATTTTTCGGATTTTACAAAATTAAATTTATTATTATCTATCAAAAATTTTGTAACTTTTTGGCTCAAAGCTTGCTGTGACAATGATTGAATCAATGCAGCATTTTTTTGAATTTCTTTTATTATAGCATTTCTGTCTGTTCCGTATAGAGAAGCAAGTTCGCTGAGTTTTTGTTCTATATCGGACGCAGTTACCTGAATGTTTTCAAGTTTTGCAATCTCTGAGATTAAAAGCGAGTTTTTAATACGGTTTAGTGCTTCAACTCTGAGTTCTTCCCAGATTTTTTCGTGTCCTTCTTTCTCTACAACCTTATCCCAGTCTAAACCTGATGTTTTTATTTTTTGTTTAAATTCATCGAGCAGTGCCTGAGCCTCTCTGTTTATCATTGAATCCTGAACATCTACATTGAGTTTCGAGATTACTGTTTCAAATATTTTATTTGATTTTCTCTTTTCATTTTCTGATTTTTCTGTACTGTCAAGATATTTTTGAATATCAGCTTTAAGATCTTCGATTGTTTTGAAGGGACCGACTTTTTTTGCCAATTCATCGTTGATTTCAGGAACGATTTTTTCTTTTATTTCATTGATTTTAATTTTAAATTGAGCGGGTTGTCCCTGTAATTTCTCATCGTGGTATTCTTCCGGAAATTTTACGTCAATTGTAAATTCTTCACCGATTTTCTTTCCTACAAGCTGCTCTGCAAAACCGGGAATAAAATTACTGTTGCCCAAATCGAGCATGTAATTTTTTGAGGAGCCGCCTTTGATAGGTTCTCCGTTTATAGTGCCTTCAAAATCCATAAGAACGATATCTTTGTCTGTAGTTTCTCTGTTTATGACAGGTTCAAGTGTTGCATATTTTTCAGCAAGTGATTTCAATTCTTTATCCATTGCATCATCTGCTGTTTTATATTCTTCAACATCAACCTCTAAATCTTTATACTGTTCAATTTTAACTTCGGGTTTAAGTTCCATTTTTGCCACAATTTCAACCGGTTTTCCGGGTTCAAATTTATATGACTCTAAGTAAGGTTCTGTTATTATATTTAAATTATTTTCCCTGATTGCTTGTGCAAAAATACCCGGAAGCATATAGTCAAGAGCGTCTCTTTGAATAGCCTCAACACCTACAAATTTTTCTATAACATTTCTCGGGGCTTTGCCTTTTCTAAATCCCGGGATATTAACTCTCTGTGCAAGTCTTTTGCAAGATTTGCTGTATTCTTTCATTGCTGTATCTGTATCAATTTCAATATCCAGCTTAACCATGTTCTTATCTTGTTTTTCAATTTTTACAGTCATTTTTCTAATCCTTTAGACAACTTTACTAATAAACATAAAGTTATTATAGTATAAAAGGTTTTTTTGTAAAACACTATAGAAATTTTCTTTTTATATATAAAACATTGTTGTTTAGCAGTTAAAAATGCGCTATAATATCAGAATGAGTTCGGAATTAATTAATAAATTCAAAGGTAAAGTTGTTGTCTCTGTCCAGGCTATGCCTGCCGAACCGTTGTATCTGGAGGCTTGCATGAACGCTATGATGCAGTCTGTTGTGAAAGGCGGTGCCGCTGCGCTTCGTGTTGCCGGTGTCAGAGATGTTGTTAATGCAAAAAAAATGTTTAAAATTCCTGTTATCGGGATTACAAAACCTGAAATTATACCGCAAAATTGGCGTGATATTGTTTATATTACTCCCACAATCAAAGAGGCAAAAGATTTAATACAAGCCGGTGCTGATATAATAGCACTGGACGGAACTTCCCGCCCGAGAGGAGATTACAACCTGAAACAAATTATAAAATTTATAAAAATAAACAAAAAAGTTGTAATGGCAGATATTTCCACTTTGACAGAGGGAATTGCCGCAAGACTTCTCGGAGCTGATATTATTTCAACAACCCTTTCCGGGTATACCCAATTTTCACCCGCGTCAGACGAACCGGATTTCAAGCTTCTTAAGCAGCTTGTGAATGCGCTCGAATGTCCTGTTATCTTGGAGGGACGTATTTGGACACCTGAGCAGGTAGACAGAGCGTTTGAGCTTGGCGCTCATTCCGTGGTTATCGGGTCGGCAATAACCCGTCCGCAGCTTATTACCAAAAGATTTGTTAACAGAGGATAGAATGGAAAACACAAAAAAAGCGCTAAGTTTTGATATCGGCGGCACAAAAACAAACTATGCAATAATCGACGAAAACGGAACATTTGTAACAGAAAAAATAAAAGCAGCAACACCCGATACTGCAGAAGAAATATTTGCTATGTTCAAAGATATAGCTAATGAGCATTATAAAGACATAAACGCAGTGACGATTTCAACTGCGGGTGCGGTAAATATTGAAAATACCCGGGTTAAAAGCTCAACCCCGAATCTCCCTGCGGGATATCCTGATATCGAATTTTCAAAAATCACGGATAAAAAAGTTTTTGTAGAAAACGATGCAAACTGTGCTGCCTGGGCTGAATATATTTGCGGTGCAGCAAAAGGATACAGGAACAACCTTATGATTACTCTCGGCACAGGTATAGGAGGCGGAGCAATTTCAGATGGAGAACTTGTGCGCGGATACTCGGGGGCTGCATTAGAAGTCGGTAGCATGAAAATATTTGCTGATAAAAGGCAAAAATGCACATGCGGAAGATATGACTGCTGGGAAAGTTACGCATCTGGCACCGGACTCAAAAATATTGCAGCTGCTCTTGCTGAAAATGATCCTTCTTTTTTGGAGAGTCTTTTTAAACACAAAAAGCCTCATGATTTGACCACCTACGACATAACAAACGGCGTTGAAAACAATGACGGATTTTGTCAAAAAGTTTTCAATCAGTGGCAGGAATATATTTTTGTCGGTTTGGTTAATCTTGTAGACATTTTCAATCCTGAAATAATAGTTATTTCCGGCGGTATGGGTAAATTTGCCCGTGTTGACGAATTGCAGGAGAGAATCAACAACGAGTCAGTCGTTACACCTGTCCTTGTAAAACACGCAGTTACAGGAAATGATGCAGGAATGATAGGCGCAGCACTCCTTGGATTGAGACGTATAGACTAATTAGTTAAGGTCTTTCGGAGATATTGTCCAGACTTTAATATTGTATTTATTTGCAACAGTCTTAACCCTCTGGAGGTATCTGTCATCAGATTCATTATCCATAATAAGCACAATTCCCGGTTTTTTGTGAACAACCGCTGCATAATACAGGGATTGTCCTATTGATTCTCCCCATTTGTTTGCAAAATCAAACTCGATTGCATGACTGTCAGTAAGGCAGTCTATCCTTGTTTTGTCAAACAGTCTGACTTCCGTTTTACCGTTGTGTCTTGAACACCAGCTATTCTGGTAGTCTTTTTCGTAAAATTTTACGCCGCTTTCTTCACAAACAGCCGGTAAAAAAGCGCAAAAAGCAATAATTGTAGCAAGTAAAAATCTCATATTCCTAACCTCGTTTGTCTCTATAAAGACAACTTAAACACGAAGGTTTGCGCGTATATATTAGACAGTTGTGCAATCTTTTTTTTGAAAGGTCGCGAGTTTTGTCGGGTATGCTATTTTGCGTAAGTGCCACCTTACGGTCGTTGTGGGTGCCTATGTTGCAACGCATGGGGTTGAACTTGTTTTATGCACCCATTTAATAAGCTGTCGGAGGCAGTTGACGATATTAAACTTACAAAAAAAAGCCCCGATTTATTATCTCGGAGCAATACTTTAATAGGAAGGGAAGGTTAGGAAGTTAGGTAGGTTAGTTAGTGTGAAAGTTTCATCTATGTAATGTTTTTATTTTTTATATCTTACATATATATAAAGTATATAATATGTTTAAAATTGCGCAGCGTGTATTTTTTCGTTACAAAAGTTAATATTAATCTAACATTGACCACATGGTCAAAAAATACTAACCCCCGGATTAATAACATTTTTCCTCATAATTTATAAAATATTATTGAGGGATATTACAGAGGAAAAACATTGGGGATAAAATATACAAGCACGCCGAAAGGCATAGACTCGTTTCTTGTCCGACCTGTTAAAAAAATAAATGACAGCGAGGCATACAGACAGTTTGTAAAAGCCGATGCACTAAGGCTTGCAAACCATTTTAAAGAATCAATAAAACACTATCTGGCGTCAATACTAAACGACAGAAACAATTACCGTGCTTATTACGGTTTGGGTGTGGCTTATAAGGCTGAGGAAAATTATGAAAAAGCGGTTGAAATGTTTGAAAAATCTATAAGTCTTGCATTTTACCAGCCTTTGGCTCATCACGACCTCGGGATCTGTTATTTGTTTTTAAATAGACCCGAAGATGCATTAAAGACACTTCGTACTGCTGTTATGCTGGATAAGAATAATGTCTCAACTCAAATTCAACTGGGAATTGCCCATGAAATGCTTGAAGAATATGAAATGGCAGCTATGATTTATCAGGCGGTTATAGACAATGACCCGGGAAATCTTACCGCATACACTCACCTTTCTGCTCTTTATATGCGTCTTGAGCAATATATGGCAGCCGGCAGTGTTTTTACGCAAATGCTCAAAATAAACCCGGATTTTTATAAAGCTCATCTTGGTTTGGCTATTTGCTTTGATAAAATGCAAAATCCGCAAAGAGCCGTACACTATTACAGGTCATTTATCGGCAAAAAGCCGCATTCACACCACTGTCCGAGTGTAAAAAACAGAATCAAAAAACTTCAAAACGGCAAGCCAACATCCCCCTGTGAACTTACACTTGCAACAGTCTAACTGCGAGGGAGAGGCTGTTTAAAGCCGCAAAATTACTTACGCAAATTTTCCGGTATATGTTTTTGCCAGTCGGCATCCAGAGACTGGATAAATTTGTGAGCCTCTATAACGTCATCATAGCTTATAGCGTCAGGACCTTCCTGAATATTCAATGCCAGGTCTTGTTGCGAATAATTTTTATTTTTGTCCGAACAATTGCCAAAAAGTGCAATACCAAAACCTTTTCCGCATTTTTGACAAATAATTTGGAAAACAAACAAGTCATTTTCCTGCCGGATAATTTTCACTGACTCAGCAGTAAAGTCTGCTCTGCAATCAGAACAGCACATATCTGATAAAATTGTGTCAATAAACTTTTTGTCCATAACTATCCTCACATTACTACACTCTTTTTTACATAGTCAATCTCTTTAATTAATTTGTATATTTAAAAAATAAATCATAAGTTTTTTTACATTTTTGCGAAAATTTTTATAAAATCCACTAAACAGTGTTTAAAAATTTTCAAATCTGGGAATTATAATATTGTACAGGTAATCAGGTAATCAGCAGGTGACATCATGGAAATCTTAAGTTTAGTAGCATTTGGCTTATTAATGTATTTCGCATTTATTGCAATTCCGTCTTTTATGGAAGAAAAGACAGCGCATTAATTTGCCACCCCTTTTCTCAAAAAAATTTTTGCCCGCAGCAATGAGTTGCGGGCATTTTGTCGTTAATTCCCGCTTTTGCATATTTTTAGACGATATATTTTTTATCAAGTTCCCTAACAAAGAAAAAAGGCAGTCATTTTGTTAACTGCCTTTTTCTTTATATGTCCCTTGAAATTCAATCTATTTGATTTCAGCGAGCTTAGCAAGTCCGTCTTCTGCAACTTTTCTGACGTTCGGATCTTCATCTTGTTTAGAGAGGTTGAAGATTTCTTCCATAACGGGCTTGTATTCAGGTCTTGCGTTGTACGCAAGGGCTGCAAGACCGCTTGCTCTAAGCATTGGCGAACTGTTGTCTTTGATGGTTGATACGATTTGTTCCATACCGGGCAGGTCTTTAATGTCGGGTGTGACATTATTTTGTGCCTGAAATTCTTTAACGAGCAAATCCTGGAGGATAGCTACCGTGAACAAAGCGTACTGTTTGTTTCTGTCAGCCATTTCCTTTTCTGAAATCTTTTGAGCTTCTGCGGTTTCTTCAGGTGTGAGGGTTTTTCCTTCAAGAAGCTGCTGGCGGAGTTCAAGCTGTTTGGGTGTAGCGTCCTGGAGATTTGAAGTGTCTTTAGCAATTACACCAAGCAAGCTTTCCATCAGTTCCTGGTCAAGGAGCTGTTTGGCTTCCTGCGGGTTGTGCTGTGCAATGTCAGCAATCTTTTCTATTGCAGCACCTGCTGTTTCTAAGTTGTCAGACTTAACTTCGGCAGCCATAGCCTTGGTGTCAAGCGTCGGAGCCTGTGGCGCCGGGGTCGGTGCCTGCGGAGGTGTTACAGGCGGCTGTGTATTTTGCGGAGCCTGAGGTGTTGCAGGCTGCTGCGGCGGTGTTGCAGTCGGGATTACAGACGGAGGAACCGGCGGATTTACATTCTGGGTATTGACGACCGGAGGAGGTACCGGAACAGGTGGTTGAGCCGGCGGATAAGCAGTAGCGGTCGGTACGTTGTAAACGGAGCTTGTCGGCATATCATAAGCTGACTGCGGCTGAGCAAACGACTTAGGGTCGAAAATCTGTATATTGACTGCATTAACCTGAGGCTGCTGTCTGTATTGAGGCTGTTGAACAGGAGTATAAGCTTGTGGTGCTTGTATCATATTTTTCCCCTTTATTAATAATGTATAATTTTCTACTTATTTAATAGATATCAAGATTTAAAATTGCTATTTTATCGCTAAATTTTAATAATTCTTAACATCGGGTTGTATCTTGTTTTTCGAGAATAAAAGAGCAACTGCATTACAGAAGCTGCTCTTTCTTTAGATATATAGCAAATTAATTAGATTTTTGTGCTTCGGGATACTGATAAATCGGTGCTTCCGGGTAGTTGTATACAGGATCCGGCTGAGCAAACGATTTTGGGTCAAAGATTTGTATATTGACAGCGTTGACCTGCGGCTGAGAATAAGGTGTTTGTTGAACCGGTGCCTGTTGAACAGGAGCGTAGTTCTGCGGTGCTTGTATCATAAGTCCTCCATTAAGTGTCGTTTGTATTTGCTTTAATAATTGAACAAAATTTTTTTTGCTAGTGCCGGAATTATTATTAACAAAAGTTAACAATAAGCCTAAAGCTAAGCCAGGCAAAGTTTTGGGCAAGAGCTTAAATATAGTTTAAAATATTTTCAGTACCTGTTTACGACTTTCCCATGCCAAGATTACAACTAACATGCCGGAAATGCAAATAAATCAGCTCATCCTAGCATGCTTTTCACTGTTTCAACCGCATCAGCGCAAATAAACACATCTGAAGACTGTTTTATAGGAGCGTTTATATCGGTATTAACAGCGACAATTCTATCTGAGTTTTCGATTCCGACAAGATGCTGCATTGCACCGGAAATGCCGAGAGCAATGTATAACCTGGGTGCAACAGAGGAACCTGTTTGTCCGACCTGAATGGATGAATCTGCCCATCCGAGTTCAACTGCGCATCTTGAAGCAGCAGGCTTTGCACCGATTTTATCACATAGTTTGTAAATCAGCTCAAAGTTTTCTTTCGAGCCCATTCCCCTGCCGCCGGCAATAATTATATCTGCATTTTCTCTGTCTGTATCCCTAAATTTTCTTTCAAAAGACAGAATTTCGCTATATAGCTTTTCTTTGTCGATTTGAGGATAAATTTCAACAATATTTTTTGCACAACCGGCTTCTGCTTTGGCTTTCAATGCGCCCGGGCGAATCGTTGCAAATTGAGGTATTGTCTTGGATAGAATTGTCGCCATAAGCTTTCCGCCGTACGTAGGACGGGTTGCCAGCAATTTATTATTTTCATCAATTCCTATCTCTGTACAATCAGCAGTCAAGCCTATATCAAGTTTTGACGCAATTCTGGGTGCAAGGTCGCGTCCGAGCGCAGTAGCGGCAACGAGAAAAATATCATGCGGATTTTCCCTGAGAAAATCTGCAGCAGCACCGGCAAAAATTTCTGTTGAATATTTATCAAATTCATCGTTTAAAAGCAGATAAAGATTATTAAAACCGAACACCAATGAATTTTTCACAGCTTCCATTTGACAGTTTGGAGCAAACACAAGTGCATTAACTTCTGCATCTTTAAAATTTTTTGAGCAGTATGAAATTATATCAGCCGGGGCATTTTGAATACCATTCTCTCCGATTTCAGCGAATATAAGTATTTTAGCCATTTTCTCCTCCGCTGGTTTTTACATTTTCTATTTCAGTATTAAGCACCTCTGCAGCTTGCGCGGTTACAACCGTATTATTTCGTTCTTTAACAGCTCTATAAGCTCGTTTTACGTAAGTCGGAGAACCGGCATAACCTATTTTTGCGGGGTCTGCACCTATTTCTTCTGCATTAAGAACAATAATTTCCGTATCTTGAGCACGCATATAATCATTTATACGAGGCTGCAAATACGTTCCTGTTGCGTCTATGGTAATAAGCACAGGCAATTTTGCTTTTATTTTAGAGACGGAATCGGACGTTTCTCTGATTGCTGTTATACTCTCCTTAGAGAGTTCTTCAATATTTTTACAAGCTGTAATCTGTGCTATGGAAAGTTTTTCAGCCATACTTGAGGGTGTTTGCGCCGTGTCGCCGTCAATTGCCTGCTGTCCGCATATTATCATATCAAAATCAGGCTCTTTTGATTTAACAAACTGTGAAAGTGTGTAAGCAGTCGCCAGTGTGTCGGCGGCTGAAAATTTTCTGTCAGAGAGAAGATACGCCCTGTCCGCGCCAAGAGCGAGTGCCTGTTTCAACGCTTCCTCCGCCTGTTTTGGTCCCATAGAAACTGCAACAATTTCAGCATTTTTTATTCTGTATTTTTTTATTTCAACAGCCGTCTGCAGTGCACTCAGGTCGTAAGGATTTATTATGCTGTCGAGACCATCTCTTTGTATTGTATTGTTTTCTGTCCACTTTATATCGTCTGTATCCGGAACCTGTTTTACAAAAACAATTATTTTAAATTTTTTATCCATCAAATATCTAATCCTAAATCTAAGACCTTTGCGTTTGCAACTATAGCGCTTGTTGAGATTACATCAACGCCGGTTGAAGCAATTTCGTTCACTGTATCCAGTTTAACATTTCCGCTGGCTTCTACAATAGCCTTTTTGTCTATGAGTTTTACGCATTCACGCATTTTATCGACAGACATGTTGTCCAGCATTATAATATCAGCACCGCAAGCCAGTGCCTCTTTGACTTCTGCGATTGTTTCACATTCGACTTCTATTTTGTGAGCATGGGACAACGTTTTTTTGACAAGTTCAACAGCTTTTGTAATTGAGCCGGTGTGGCGTATGTGGTTGTCCTTAATCATAACGCAGTCACAGAGATTAAACCTGTGAAGTCTCGCTCCGCCGGTTTGTACGGCATATTTTTCAAAGTATCTGAATCCGGGTGTATTTTTTCGTGTATCTGTAATTTTTGCTTCATAAGGAGCGATTGCCTGCTGATATTTAGCTGTTTCTGTTGCAATACCGGACATTCTCTGGACATAATTAAGCGCTGTTCGTTCTCCTGTCAGGATGGCACGTGCCGGACCTTTTAATTCCGCAAGTTTTTGTCCTTTTTTTATAGGCGTACCGTCTTTTGCAAACCATGTGATTTCAACCTCCGGGTCAAGTATCGAAAAAACTTTGTCAAAAACTTTTGTACCGCAAAGTATCCCGTCTTCCCTTGTGTTCAAAACAGCGGTCATTTCATCATTTTCATCGTATAACGAATCGGTTGTTATATCGCCGTAACCGATGTCTTCCTCAAGAGCATTTTTTATGTGCTTTTCAATTATAAAATCATGCAGTAACTTTTGACTCATTTGGCTGCTCCTTAACGTTTTCAGAATTTTTTGTGTCATCGACCTGCGGTTCAACAGAGTCTGAACGGTAATGCGCACCAATAGATGTTTTACGTTTAAGCGCAGAGTTTATGATGCATTTTGCGACGTAAATAAGATTTCTGACTTCGTATTCTTTTGCACTTGAACAGATTTTTTCAAGGTCAAACGCAGCAGCTATCTTGTTTATATCGGAAAGTGCAGTAAGAAGCGATGTTTCATCTCTGACAATGCCGACATTTTGCCACATTGTATCTTTTATTTTAGTAATATAATCGTCCATATCAGCTTCTAAACGAGTATCTTCTTCGTTTGCCGTATATTTTTTAATTGTGGTCATAACAGCATCATCAATAATTTCAGAGTTCTGTAAATTGCAGAATGACAAGGTGTTTACCAGTTCATAACCCGTGACGAGGCATTCAAGAAGCGAGTTGCTTGCGAGTCGGTTGGCGCCGTGCAAAGAAGTACAAGCAACTTCACCTATTGCATACAGATGTTTAATCGATGTGTGCCCGTCAACTGAGGTTTTTACTCCTCCCATGCAGTAATGAGCAGCCGGAGAAACCGGTATATAGTCTTTAGTGACATCTATGCCTGCTTTTAAACAGTTGCTGTATATATTAGGAAATCTTTTTTTGAAGGTTTCAACCGGTATCAATGTCGCATCAAGATGAACTTTATCAGTGCCGGTTCGTTTCATTTCCGCATAAATCGAACGGGTGACAATATCTCTGCTGGCGAGATCTTTTTGCTCATGATAACGTTCCATAAAGTATTCGCCGTCTTTGTTGATAAGTTTTGCACCTTCCCCGCGGACTGATTCCGATATCAAAAATCTTGAATCATCGTTGTCAATAGATAGCGCAGTCGGATGGAACTGGATAAATTCCATGTCTTTAATTTCTGCACCCGCTCTTATCGCAAGTGCCAGTCCGTCTCCTGTTGCGACAGTCGGGTTTGTTGTATATTTGTAAACCTGACCGGTACCGCCTGTTGCAAGGATAACAGCAGGTGCGTATATGGTTTCATATTCTTTTGTTACTTCATTAAAGGCAATTATTCCGCGGCATTGTTTTTTTGAATCAACAAGCAGCTCAACGGCATGTGTTTGTTCGTATATTGAAATATTTCTGGAAATCGACTCATCGTTTCTGACTTTTTCAACAAGCGCTTTTTCTATGCTGTAACCTGTGGCATCTCCGCCGGCATGAAGTATTCTTCTGACACTGTGAGCACCTTCAAGTGTGAACGTAAGTTCGTGTTTTTCATTTCTGTCAAAATTCACACCGTATTCAATAAGGTCTTGTATAGCAAATTTGCTGTTTTCAGAGATAAATTTTACAACGTTTAAATCAGAAAGACCGCAGCCCGCTTTAAGCGTATCAGCGACATGCAAGCTCACGGAGTCTTTTTTGTTTTCCGGCAAAACTCCGACAATTCCACCTTGTGCATATCTTGAGTTGCTTTCAGAGAGCTGTGATTTTGTGACCAAAAGTATGCCGTCAGGCAGGGTAATACTTTCTGACAATTTTATTGCCGCATAAAGTCCGGCAACTCCGCTTCCTACAATTATTACTGAATATTTTGAATGTTTCATGGCGCACCTTTTAGTTTAATTATAAAATAATATAAAAATAAAATAATTGCTACAAGTTTTTAATACAATTAGCTTTCTGTGTTACGGTCAGAAAGCTAAGCATTTGTTTCATAACATGAAGCGTTTTTGTTGCGGCTTCATTTATACGAAAAGATATAAAAAAATAAAAAACTGGACAGAATGAAATTTTTATTATATAAAATGAGTATTAAACGATTGATAATCGTTTTGACCGTGGAGAGCAGAACCGCACGGAGTGCTCCGCCACAAAAAGATGAAAAAAGAATAACCAATTTGCCCTGGTGGCAGGAACCAACCCCGGGCAAGTCAGTCAAAACGATTGATAATCGTTTTGACCGTGGAGAGCAGAACCGCACGGAGTGCTCCGCCACAAAAAGATGAAAAAAGAAT
>CALVEC010000013.1 GCA_944326475.1 Candidatus Gastranaerophilales bacterium | reverse complement strand
GCCACTCACCCAGATTAAAGTATTCATTTGTCAGTTTGTTTGTGTCGGTGGTAGCTGCTACCTACCTCTCCTCAAAAATGACATTTAGTCATTTTTTCGTCGGCAGAGTGCCACTCACCCAAGCAGTATTTAGTTGTCAATCTTTTGTCCCGGCAGACACTGTTACCGGGATTGTTTGATTTTATTATACTCGCGAAAAAACTAAATTTCAATTTTTATTTTTTCGCTCATTTGAAACAGTCCGTGACATTTGGGCATATTCTTCTTTGTAGTCCGGATATTTGCGCCAGAAAAACTTGAAAAATCCTTTATTTAATCTCTTTTCTTGTTCGGTATAAGGTTCATGACTCATACGTTTTGCAATAATCCTGTCCATGTCCGGGAAATGCGCCATTTCTTGCGAGATGGCTTTTCTTATATGAGGCAGTCTGCTCCAGACTTCTTTAGTAAACTTACCTATTTTGCTGCGTCTTTCCGGGTTTTCGTTATCATACTGTTTTATTCTTTGTGATTGGGCTTTCCTGTATTCGCTTGATTTGTTTGATTGAGCGGCCTGCCTGTTGTGTTCAAGCATCCTTTCTGGATTTTTCCTGTTGAATGCCCTTGTTTTTTCTGCAATCACTGCATTTTTAGATTCGTTTGAAGAATAAACAAGGGTTAAATAATTTTTTTTGAACGGGAGAAATCTTATTTTGTCTTTAAACCAATCAAATGCGCTTTTGCTTGCAAAACCAAGATTGATTCCGATTTCTTGCTGCGGCAAGAGTCTTCCGTAATAATCCTGCAGTACCCGCAAAGACATATCTTCAAGCGGTAGTGTAAGATTTTTGAGGTGTTTTGAACGTGAATGTTTGAAAATTGAAGCATCCAAAACTTCTCTAAATTCAGGAAACATGTTTCTTGCTTCGTCGAGTGTTTTGCATTCCAGAAGCCCTTTGTATAATTCAAGATGCAGCTCGTATAAAGTCGGACGTTTTGCTTTTGGCACTGAATTTATAATTTGTTTTGCCGCTTCAAAAACACGCTCGGGTAAAATGTGAGGGTATTTTGACACAACGTATTTTAGCGTAATATCTTTTGCGGCGCCAAAAGACGGTGAATCGGAGATTGTTTGATAAGTATGGTAATTGCTGTAAATTTGCATATAAACAATAAAACCCGGGAATATTTTATTTGATAAAAAATTTTATATATTTAAGAATTGTTAAGTGTTCTTGACAGTTGTACAGCTTGTGTAATTAGGAAGTTTGTGCTTTAATTGGTGTGTATGGCTAAGGTTTAAAATGCACAGAGCCGCAATATACTAGATTGAATGAGGATTTGATGGAAAGAACATTTATGGCAATCAAACCCGACGCAGTCAAAAGAGGACTCATCGGTAGAATTATTAAAAGAATCGAAAACAAAGGCTACAAAATTGTTGCAATGAAAATGCTGCAACCTACACTTGAGATTGCAGAAAAGCATTATGCGGAACACAAAGGCAAACCCTTTTACCATGACTTGATTAAATACATCACCTCTGGTCCTATTGTAGCTATGGTTGTTGAAGGTGAAAATGTAATCGAAGGCACAAGACATATGATGGGTTCCACCGTTCCGAACTCTGCCGAAGTAGGTACGATAAGAGCTGATTTTGGCATGACAAAAGAATGTAATGTTGTGCACGGTTCTGACAGTGTTGAAGCTGCTGAACGCGAGATTGCTATTTATTTTACGCAGGATGAACTTTGTGAAAGCTGGAAAACAATGATGGAGCTTGTTCTTGAGGCTCAACATTCGTCTTGCATAGGTGCATAATTCTGTTTAAAAGAAAAATTATGAAATATTTTAGTTATGAACTTTTAAAAGAAGACAAAAAGACCGGAGCACGAGCCGGTCTTTTGCATACTCCTCACGGGGATATAGAAACGCCGATATTCATGCCGGTCGGTACAAATTCAACTGTAAAAATGATGACCAACCATCATCTGAGAGAAACAGGTGCACAAATCATTCTTTCAAATTCTTTTCATTTATTTTTGCGTCCGGGGCATAAAATTATAAAAGAATTTGGCGGTTTGCATAAATGGATGAATTGGAATAAACCGATACTTACTGATTCCGGAGGTTTTCAGGTTTTCAGTCTGGCAAAATTAAGAGATATAACAGAAGACGGAGTAAAATTCACTGACCCGAAAACAGGATCAAAATACCATATAAATCCGGAAATATCTATGGAAATTCAGCAGGATATAGGTGCCGATATTGCAATGGCGTTCGATGAGTGTGCTCCATATCCGTGTTCGTATCAGGAAGCTAAAGCGGCAATGGAACGCACACACAGATGGCTGGAACGCTGTTTTAAAGCTCATACGAGAGAAGACCAGGCGCTCTTTCCTATTGTTCAAGGTGCATTTGAAGATGATTTGCGTATAGAAAGTGCAAAGGTTATTTCATCATTTGATGCGGTAGGGTATGCTATAGGCGGAGTGAGTGTGGGGGAACCACCCGAGGTTAAAAACCATCTTGTGGAATTGACTGCACCGCTTTTGCCGAGAGAAAAGCCGCGGTATTTAATGGGAGTCGGAACACCCGAAGATTTGTTGGATGGCGTACTGCGCGGGGTTGATATGTTTGATTGTGTTATGCCGACACGCAACGCCCGCCACGGCTCGTTTTTTACTCATCACGGACGAAAAATTATTAAAAATAAAGAATTTGAGCATGATTCATCACCATTGGATGAAAGTTGCGACTGCTATGCATGCAAAAATCATACCCGGGCTTATATACGTCATTTATACAGAGTTGGAGAGGCGACTGCTGCAATACTTCTTTCAATTCATAATACGCAATTTTTGATTAATTTGATGAAAGAAGCCAGAAAAGCTATCTTTGAAGACCGTTTTGAAGAATTTTACAAAGAAAAGATGGGTAATTTGTAATCAACGTACACAGATACCCGAGTTTTTTAATGCTTTTTTTAATTCCGGTACCGGAAGTGTCCCAAAATGGAATATAGAAGCAGCCAGGGCTGCATCTGCATTCGATTTGTTAAATACTTCAATAAAATGCTGCGGGCTTGCGCCGGCACCGCCCGAGGCAATTACCGGTATATTTGTGTTTTCAGCAACCAGCCGTGTCATTTCTATATCAAAACCGTTTTGGGTACCGTCAGCATCCATTGAGGTTAAAAGAATTTCACCGGCACCTCTTTGCTCAACCTCTTGAACCCAATCTTTTAATTTGACGCCGCTGTTTTTTGTACCTGCGTTAATAAAGACATAGTATTCGTCGTTTATTTTTTTTCCGTCTACTGCTGCAACAATGCATTGCGAGCCAAAATATTCTGATGATTCGTTAATGAGCGAAGGATTTTTTACGGCTGCAGAGTTGATTGCGACTTTATCCGCGCCTGCTGTGAGTATTGAACGCATGTCCTCAATTGATTTTATGCCTCCGCCTACTGTGAATGGAATAAAGACTTGCTTTGCAACATCTTCCACCATTTTGAGAGTGGTTTGCCTGCCTTCATTTGTTGCGGTGATATCAAGAAACACAAGCTCATCGGCTCCTTCATCGCTGTATTTTTTTGCAAGCTCTATCGGGTTTCCTGCGTAGCGAAGATTCTCAAAATTTATGCCTTTTACGGTTTGACCGTTTTTTACATCAAGACAAGGAATTATTCTTTTTGCGAGCATGTTCTGTTTCCGGTTTTGTTTTTTTTTCTGCTGAATTTCTAGGTTCACATGAGAATTATAACACACTTAATATATCTGCATATTTGTAAAAAATGCAACTGTATGTTCAAGCTAAAATAATTGCCCAATGTTGATAATATAATTATAATTGTATTTAAAAATATTATTTGATAGAATATCAAAGTTAATTGACTGGGGATAGATATGTCAGAATTTTATACACCGCGGCGAATAAGAAATCCTAAAAAAAACAATCCGTTCAAACAGCTTTTGATTATATTGTTTTCAATAGCTCTTGCCTCATTTATTGGGGTAAATTTGTATTTGAACTCCCTTCCGCCAATTCAAAACCTGGATGGTTTTAAACCTAATATAGTTACAAAATTTTACTCGTCAGATGATGAAGTAATAAAGACATTTACTGCATATCGTTTTGAAAAGGTTGATATTGAAAAAGTTCCGGAAGATTTGAAAAATGCGATAATAGCAACAGAGGACAAAAATTTCTATCATCATCACGGATACGATCCTGTCGGGCTTATTCGTTCAACGCTCGTAAACCTTAAAGCCGGCAGTTTCGTTCAGGGCGCAAGTACAATAACCCAACAGCTTGCAAGAATACTTTTCCTCAGCAATGAAAAGACTTTTGACAGGAAAATAAAAGAATTTATTGTTGCGGCAAGAATTGAAAAAACCATAGACAAAGACCAGATTCTTGAAATGTACTTAAACAACGTATACCTGGGTTCAGGTGCATATGGTGTTGCCGGTGCTGCACAAATTTACTTTAATAAACCTTTGAATGAACTTACTCTGGCGGAATGTGCATTGATTGCAGGCTTACCGCAGGCACCTTCGGTATACTCGCCGTTCAACAATAAAAAACTTGCTATCGAAAGAAGAAATCAGGTTCTTCTTCGTATGTTAAAAATGAGATATATAACAAAAGACCAGTACAAAAAAGCACTTGATGAAAAACTGCATCTTAACTCAAATCCTGATGTATATTCATTGAATCGTGCTCCGTACTTTGTCGATTTTGCAATGCAGGAACTTGAGGAGCTTGGATTTGATGAAACAGAGATTTCCCAAGGCGGTTATAAAATAGTCACAACCCTTAATTATGCAGCGCAAAAAGCTGCTGAAAATTCAATGAACAAAAACCTTGCGCCATACGGTTCCAAAACACAGGCTGCGGTATTTTCGTTCTCCCCGATTACCGGCGAAGTTTACGTATATATCGGGGGCAGAGATTACGGAAAAAGCCAGTATGACAGGGTTACTCAGGCAGTAAGACCGCCCGGTTCAGCTTTCAAACCTTTTGTATATGCGGCAGCTATTGAAAAAGGCTGGGGTCCGAACGACTATCTTGAAGACACACCGATAAATCTAAACGGCTGGTCGCCAAAGAACTATGGCAACAGGTACAGAGGTCAGCTTCCGCTGTATGCCGGTTTAACAATATCTTCCAACGTTATGGCTGTCAGACTTATCAAAGAAGTCGGAGTACGTTCTGTAATCGGTATTGCCCGTTCTCTCGGTATTACAACTCCGCTTGAGTATGACCTTACAATAGCCCTCGGTTCAAACGGTGTTAAGCTCTATGAAATGACTATTGCATACGGAACTTTTGCAAACGGAGGTTTTAAAGTTAAACCGTATGCTATTGAGAGAATAGAAACGTCAAGAGGCAAAATCATATATCAGGCGCCTAAGACAAGAGTAATGAAGGTCTTAAACCTTAATACGGCGGCTGTTTTGACTGCAATGCTTGAAACGGTAATAGAGTCCGGTACAGCCAAACGTGCTAACATAGGAAAGCCTGCGGCTGCAAAAACAGGTACGACAGATGACAACAAAGATGCCTCATTCTACGGATATACTCCGGATGTTGTTACCGGTATTTGGGTCGGACGCGACGACAATACGAAAACCGGCGGTATCTACGGCGGTACAGTTCCGGCTATGATATGGAAGGATACGATGACTGTATTAACTGAAAAATTTGGTGCATCGAAGTTTGACTATCCGGAAGTGCAGCTAAAACGGAACGGTAATATGCCCGCTAAAACGGAAACTCCATCTGAAGCTGATAATGATGAAGATATGCAGCAGCAGGAAACACAGCAAGAGCCGCAGCAAACGGCAGAGAATTTGTCAGGTGAAAGTGCCGCGCCAAACCAGCAGGAAACAAATCCAAATTCTTTCAATAACACATTCCTGAATACAAAACCGCCGACGCCTCCGATTCCTCCGGCTCCTCCTTTGAATCCGCTCGGAAGATAATAGAATTGTTTGCTTTTGTCGCTGTTTAATGTATAATGTACTTAAAATTGAATAACTAAATTTTCTAGGGTTCCGCGGATATACCGGCTGGTCCGAGAGAAAATTCACAAGATATTTGTGTACACGGAAGGATAAAAACCTGGGAGATATTCTTTATCTCCCGGGTTTTTTAATACAAACGACGAAAGGAAGAAATATGCATTGGTTTTATTTATTGATAGCAGGAATATTTGAAATAAGCTGGGCTGTGGGTTTAAAGTTTTCACACGGTTTTACGCAGATTATACCGTCTGTATTAACAGTAATATGTATGATTGCAAGTTTTTATTTTCTTGCTCTGGCGCTGAAAAATCTGCCTCTTGGGACTGCTTATGCAATATGGACGGGTATAGGTACAATCGGAACAGTTATTTTAGGAATTATACTTTTTAAAGAACCGGTTACGACAGTGAGGCTTTTTTGTATTGCACTGATTGTATGCGGAATTACCGGATTAAAACTGATTTCAAACTAAGTTTAAAGCAAAAGAAAAAACTGCTATTTTGAATATTTCAAATTACAAAATATCTTCGCCCAATAATTTTTGTTTTTGAATATAAACAGGCTTGATGTATTTTAATTTTTCTTGATAATCTAAGGGTTTTAGCAATAACTCCAGCTCCTCCTGAGTTTTGCATGCTTCTATTTTGTTTATTATTTCCTGTCTTTTATCGAGCAAATTATTCAAAACTTTTAAAATTTCGTTATCGTATTTTTTTTCAGCAAAAAAATTTCTCAAAACAGCTATTCTAAGCGAGCTGTTAGTATTATAATCAATTTCTCCGAGAATATTATTCAACTTTAAATCACATATCTTAAAGCTTGCCTGCCCTGCGTCGTTAAGTCCCAAAGCTGTTCTTCTGTTCGGAATTTCAAATATGCTGCCGTTATGTCCGACAATTTCAGGGAGGCTTGAACTGTCATGGTATACCGTTATCGAAGCCTTTTTGTTATTTTTTCTAAGTACATTAAACATAGTCGGTATTGTTTGTTTGTGACGGATAGACCAGCTTTTGTCACCGGGAACAATTCCTGCTCTTGTAAAGCCTTCAGGCATAAAGGTCTTTATTAAAAATTGAAAAAGTTTTTCATCAGCGTTAAAATATGAATGGTACAAAAAATGTGTATTATTTTTTTCATTAAATAAGTACAATACTGAACAATCATAAACAGAGGAAGTAGAAAGCGGTTTGTCTGCGCTGGATTTTAGAAAACAATCAGCCCAGGCGTTTGTATTTGTTGAAAGTCCCTTTTTATAAAGTTTTTCCAAATCTTTTGAATTGAATTGGTCGTTAAAATCCGAAAGCGGTATTGAATGTTTGCATTCTGTCCCGTATGCTCCCGGATGAATATTTTTTATCTTGGAAAGACCACCTGCGAAGCTGTTTTTTTGTTTACAAAATATATCTTTTAACAGTCCTTTGGGAAATAAACCGGAGAAATTCGGTGTTTTATTATTTTGTATTTTATTTAATTTGATTCTGTAATCGGTGTTGTAACTACTTATTTTCATACATCAAAAATAAAACTCCTAAAAAAATTTTTTTGCAATAACAAATTTTTACATTCACATGTTTTTTTCAGACTATGAAACCAATCGGAATTTTTGAATTACAAAATCTCAGGCATGCTGTGCAGCATTTTCAAGACTGTTACCTTGTGTCTTCAATAGGTGCCCTGACACAAAGCGGTAACGGCAGAAAAATTCTTATGCAAAATATTGCACATACAAACGATGGTTTTCGTATTAGATTCAATAATATAAACGGTCATGGAGAGGACTTTTTCGTTACTGAAAAAGAAATGGAAGCTCTTGTGTATATGGATAAATTTAAAAATCCGATTGAAATAGACCAGCCTCATAACCCTATTATCAAAGCTGTTGAAGTCGCAATGAATAAACTTTTGGGCAAATATCCGTCTAAAAAACCCTGGATATGCAGATTCCCTGATTGCAACGAAAAATTTGAGTTTAACAAACCCTCTATTTTTCTGGAGATGTTTACGGGGAAATTGCCTATAAAGATAAATGAGAGCAGTTTAATGGTGAATCTGAAACGAAAGGAAGAAACCGGAAGAAATATTTTGGACAGTATAAGTGAAAGAAATGACAGCAGTTTTGTTGCCGGCACGCTCATGACTTTTAATAAAAAATTGAGCGATTATCACTGTTACAATATAAAAAGTGTAAATAAAGAAACTAATGAAATAGAACTGTTCGACCACAGAAGCAGAAAAATCATAACTCTTACCTATGAAGAAGCAATTAAATATTTAAAGTATATCGTCGGATATTTTAATAAAGATTTGGGATAGAAGATTCACTTATTCATTATGTATAAAATAAGTTCCTATTTGTAAACTTTTTGTGCCGTATTTTTTTTCGATTTTATCCCACAGTTTGGTAAGTTTTTCTGTTTTTTTGTCTTTTTCGTTTTGGAAAAGGAAAAGCTGGGTTGTTTCTGCGGGTGACAGTTTGCCGGCATATATTCCGGACGAGCGATAAATTATTTCGGGTTTGTACATACGCTCGAACAGTTTGTCTATATACTCCATAATAATCATCTCATTGTCTGTCGGCTGCGGCAGTACAATAGATTCTGACAGTACAAGAAAATCCTTTGTTTTGAGCATTACTCCGATTATTTCGCTTTTTAATTTTTCTTTGCGGAGTTTCCGGCAAGTATCATGCAGATGGGTGTGGAGCTGTGTTTTTATGTAATGTTTATCTGTAGAGAACTGAGGGAAAGAAGATGTGCGCTGTATGGATTTAGGCAGTGCAGGTTTGTCTACAACCGGATAAACACTTATGCCCTCAAGCTCTTGTTTCAGCTCTACACCTTTTTTACCCCAGATTTTGTCAAGCCAAAAGTCACTTTGCTTCACTATTTCACTTGCCTTGTAAATTCCGTATTTATGAAAAAGTGCAGCTGTATTCTTTCCGACACCCCAGATGTCTTCAATAGGTGTATTGTACATTTCTTCCTCAAGATTTCTTAATCGTATCCGATAAATTCCGTTTGTGTAAGGAAGTTTTTTCGCTTTTTCGCAAGCCAGTTTTGCAAGTGTTTTTGTAGGAGCTAGCCCTATTGAAACAGGGATGCCTATTTCTTCTTTTATGTCATTTTTAATTTTTAAAATAATTTCTTTAAAAGACATCCGGTAAAGCTTTTTTAGTCCGCTCAAATCGAGAAACGCTTCATCAATGGAATATACTTCGACAGCCGGAGTGAACGAAGATAATTTTTTCATTATTCGTTTTGAAATATCCCGGTACAATTCATGTCTGCCCGAAAGATAGATAACCGGTGCATTCCGAAACTGCTTTTTTGCCATAAATAACGGCATTCCCATAGTGATACCCAGTTTTTTCGCCTCATTAGAGCGTGCAACAACACATCCGTCGTTATTGCTCAAAACGCATACCGGCTTTCCTAATAAATCAGGATTCATCAGTTGTTCACAGGATACGAAAAAATTGTTACAATCTACAAGTGCTATTTCTGCCATATTTTATTGCTCATTTTTAGTAGTGCAGTCGGTAAGAAGAAGGGTGAAAACATTATAAATAGGTATAATGTTTTCACCGTGTCATGGGAAGGATATTCTATATTTGCATTTTAATACTTTCTTACAATTCCTGTCGCCACACCGAAAATCGTCAGAGTTTCTTTGGGCGTTATTACAGGGTATGCTGAATTTTCGGGCTGCAGCCAAACTTTTCCGTTTTTACTACGGTATGTTTTGAGCGTATAGCCTCCGTCTATATAAGCCAATACTATATCTCCATCTTTTGCGGCTGCGGTTTTTTTTATGATAACCGTATCACCTTCAAAAATACCGGCATTGACCATAGAGTCGCCGGAGACTTTGAACATGAATGTCGAAGGATTGTCCAGGTCAAAGTCATAGTCCAGCGAAACTCTTTTTTCAATGCCTTCTTCCGCAAGGGAAGCAAAACCGGCTTTTACTGTCGAGCTGAAAAGAATTGCGCCGAAGGATTCAGGGTTTATGAAAAAACGACCGTTCTTTTCTCTGACCAAATCTTCTTCTTTCAGCTTGTTGAAATATTGCCAGACAGAATTTTTGTGGCGAAACCCCAGTTCTTGTGCAATTTTTTCAAAACTCGGCAATGGTTCTTTGCCGTATAGTTTTTTTATATTTTCAAAAAAGTTTTTTTGTTTTTCGCTTAACATAATATCATTATAGACAATTGTCTATAAAATGTCAAGCGATATAAAAATACCAAATTAAAATGTCCGGAAAAATATAATGTGAGCATATCTCCTGCCCGCAGCTTGTCTGCATTAAAGTCGGTTGGTTCGAGTCCCTTGTTTTAAGCAATAAAAAAGCACCTTAATGGTGCTTTTCTTAATGGAGCGGAAGACGGGACTCGAACCCGCGACCCCTTCCTTGGCAAGGAAGTGTTCTACCACTGAACTACTTCCGCATTTATCGCGTATGTTTATTATACATGCGCAAATTTATTTTTCAACTATTTTTTAAAGTTTTGATAAAATCAATTTCTTCACGTTTGTTCGAGACTCTGCCTTCGAGCCGTTCTTTTAAGACTAAATCAAAAATTTCAGAGAACTGTGCACCCGGCAAAAAGTCCATGTTTATTAAATCTTCGCCTGTTGTTTCAACGCGGAATTTCCTTAATTTTTCAAGAAACAGCATTGCATTTTCATTTTTAGTAACCAGGTAAAAAATAAGAATAGATTCGATACATTTGTTTTCAAAAAACTTGTATACTTTAAACAAATCATCTGTACGCGGATTTTCCGCTATCATATCGAGTGCATCTATGAGCAGGCGTTTTTCATTTTTTTCAAAATTAAAAAACTCTGCATCTTCTTTACAGGTGAACAAAACTCCGAGATATACGAGCCAGAGGTGTTTTATTTCCGTTTTGTATTTTGCTGAAATATCAAATATCTCCTGCCCTTTAATATTTTTGTTCGCATCCTCTGTAAATATTTTATAAATTTTTTGTGCAACGCATCTGTCAAAAGCTGCCGGAGAGTTGAGTTCAAAAGTTTGCTGCAGCTCTGATTTTATACGCATACGGCTAAGGTCTCTATTTGGAGCATTTAAATAGTTGTCTTGAAGCTGTTTTGTCTTTTTGTCAAGTTCAAAGCCGAGTCTGACACTGAATTTCAAACCTCTGATTATTCTCGAAGGGTCATCAATAAAACTTTTCTCGTGCAAAACTCTGAGGGTTTTGTTTTTCAAATCCTCAATTCCGCCTGCGTAGTCGATAATCCTGCCATAACTGTCTGAGTTAAGAGCTGCGGCAATTGCGTTTATTGTAAAATCCCTTCTTTTTACATCGCGAGACAGCACACAGCCGGTTTTTGTGACAACCGGAAGATGTCCTTTTTGGGGGTATTCTTCTTGACGGGTCGAGGCAAAGTCTATTGTAACATTGTTTTCAAATCTGACTTTTGCAGTTTTTAAATCCTCTTGAATTTGAATTATGCTGCATTCTGTTTCTGTTTGTAAAAGCTTGCAAAACTCAATAGCATCACCCTGAACAGTTATGTCTATATCAAAAACATTTCTGTCAAGGAGTAAATCCCGGACAACACCTCCGACAAGAAATATTCTGTAATCTTTTAAATGAGCTATTTTCGCACATTCATAGATTACTTTTTTTGTTTCAGACGGAAGTATTTTTTCTATTTTATCTTTCAGATTCAGCGGCTGCATAATTAATACATCAGCTCTTTAAATAAATATTACCGAAAACTTTGTTGAATGCCTGATTTTCTTTTTCCAGTTCTTCTATTCTCTGAACAAGAATTTTGTTGTCAGTCATAAGCTCATCAATTTTTTGTGTAAGAATTTCATTGTCTTTCTTGTATTCACCGAGCTGAACGGCACCGTCCGTGAAATCCGTTTTTTTTATAAAATCAGCGACATCGGAGGTGATTTTTTTTGCAATAGATTCAGCGAGAATTGCAAGAGTCTGGTTAGAGATATCAATTGTAACATTTTGCAATTCGTTATCAACACGCTTTTTAACCTCAATAGGCAATTCAACATGTTCTTCTTCTTGTTTTACAATTTCTTGCGGTATATGGACAGGAGTTGATATATCAGTTTGTGTTTCATAATCCTCCATAGGTGCTTCTACAGACATATCCACAGGTTTTATTGTATTCTTGTCAATGACATTAATCTTAGACGGAGCTTTCTGTTTTAAACCGTTTCTGATTTTTTCAATAGCCATCTCGTCAAAATACTCAACTCCCTGAGCATCTTCATAAATCGGATCTATTTTCCAATTTTTAATAAAGGCTTCGAGTATAAAATTGTCAATATATGTATCTTCCTGATTCAAAATTTCAAGAATTTTTTCTTTACTAAACATCGAAACCTCCGCTTTTCCCTTTAATAATAATATATATCCGTAAAAAAATAAAGCAAATGTAACATAACGGAAACTTTTTTAAACATCGTGCGTCCATAGATAAAAAGATTTGTATTTCTGAATTGAGAGAGGATGAGGTTTTTAGGCAATGAGAGGACTTGCTAACGGATACACTGCAGAAGAAATAGATTTGGATGATAAATATGAGAGGGAATTTATTTTTGAACAGGAGGAATCTGAAGAAGCTACTTTCAATACTATTGTTAAGAAAAATGATGTTTTACAAAACTATTTAAAAGATATAGGCAGAATAAAGCTTCTAAAAGCAGAAGACGAAAGACTTCTCGGGCAAACAATAAAAGAAGGAACAGGTAAAGAAGCAGATGTAGCAAAGAAAAAACTTATACAGGCAAATTTGCGGCTTGTTGTGAGTATTGCAAAAAAATATATAGGACAGGGCGTGTTGTTTATGGATTTGGTGCAGGAGGGTTCTATGGGGTTAATCAAGGCTGCGGAGAAGTTTGATTACAAACGTGGATTCAAATTCAGCACCTATGCAACCTGGTGGATAAAACAGTCAATTGTACGTGCAATATCAAATCATTCAAGAACAATACGAATCCCTGTACATATGGCAGATAAGATAAGATTGTACAAAAAAACTGCTGCAGATATGGCTGCGGAATTGGGCAGAGAACCGACGGACGAGGAAATGGGAGAGCGTTTAAAATTGAGCCGGAAAAAATTATTTAATATAAAAAACGCTATCTTTAAAGACCCCGTAAGCCTTGATACACCTATTGCCGAAGATTTGGTGCTTGAAGATTATGTTGCGGATGAGAGTTACAAGGCACCGGATTCTGCTATCCAGTCAGACTTTTTGTATCGGGATATTATGTCCATGCTTGATATATTGAATGAGAGGGAAAAAAAGATACTTATAGGGCGGTTTGGACTTGATGGCGAAAATAAAAAAACACTTGAAGAAATCGGAAATAAAATGGGATTTTCTAAAGAAAGAATAAGACAGATTGAAAATATAGCATTGAGAAAACTCAAGGAAAAGCAACAGGTTCACCACTTAAAAGAGTATCTGAATTGAGGTTTTGCACCGGTCGAAGTCATAAACTCCTTAGTGACGCTATTGCCGGAACTCTGCGACGGGTTCCGGTTTTCTTTATTCCATATCAAGAACATCTACACTGTTAAATGTATCTTTAAAATCTTCATGAGTCATTTTGATGACTTTTGATGTATCCCAGGGGTTTACAAGATACACATATTTGTCATCGGCATCCACTACTGAATAGGCATGGTTTTCTACTATGTCAACACTTTCACCTTTTTCGTCCACCCCTTCTTTCAAAGGCGTAAATTTTAATGCTGAAGTGACTGAAGCAACAGCTATTGCTTTTCCTTTTTTAATTTTTTCAATAAGAGAGTTGTTCACTGTGAATAAAATATCATATATATTTCCGTAGATACTTTCATCTACATAGTTTTTGCCGCCTTTTCCAAAAAGAACCTCAAACGCCATAGCGCTCTGTCCGCCTTCACCGATATCGTTTCTTTTGTGAGGGTCCCAGCTATGCTCATATTCATCATGGAAATATTTGTTCACTGCTATTTCGATTGCTCTGGCATCCATATCACCTGTAGCCAGTTCATTAGAACCGTACAGTTCTTCCTGCGTTATTATATACTTTTTACCCGGACCTTTTAATTCGACAATAACGTTGCCGTTTGCATCTACAGAAACTAAATCATCAAGCATTTTACTTGCTTCGGGATGATTTGCCGCGGCTTTTATTGCCCCTAAAAGCCAGCAGTCACCGACTCCACCCTGGGCAAAATCTGCATCTATTTTTCCGTTAGGTGCTATTTTTTCCTGGCTAAATGAACTTTTTGTGATTCTGACATCGAGCAATTCAAGATTCTCCTCGATATTTTTGCCGTTCATAGGACCGACTTTTCGTCTTTCATAGTTTATATTCTGGGTAATTCTATCCTGTATATCATCTGTGTAAACACCTTTGCTTTTTGCATATTCAATATACGCATTAGTAATATGGGAAACAAGCTCAGCTCTTTTTTGCGCAGGAAGCCCGTATTCTTTCATAATTGCGTCTATAAGACCTTGTCCTCCGGACTTTTTAGCATATGCAGACATTACATCCAAGACATTTTCCGGAGTAATCATTGATATGTGTTTATCTATATCTTTTCCCGTAGTGGGAAGTCCCATAGCATTTCTGGCGTAAATATCATCATAAAGTTTGTCAGCTATCGGAAAGTGTCTTTTGCCTTTGACATCATAAAATCTTAGCTGATTATTTTCGTCATAGTTAGCAAAACTTTCTTCTTTGCCTTTTTCGTTATATTTAGTTATATATGTTCCTTTAGAGTCTTTATGTACTTTCAAGACAAGTTTTTGTGTCGTTTTATCCCTGACTGTCAAGCCTTCATAACTGCTCTCCTGAACCAGGTATTTGTCAGGCGGATACTTTTTTCTTAAGCTTTCAACAGTGTAATCATTTGGATTTAGTTCGTCAGGAAAAGGCTGCTCAGAATCTGCTGAATCTTGTGTTTCTTCTGTTCTTTGTGCATTTGATGTTCTTTGAATAGCATTTAACTGTTTTATCAGCCGACCTGCCGTTTCTTTTATTTCTGCATTACTGTTAAGACTGTTCAAATCTGAGAGATTTTCCACACCAAGTTTTTGCGCCTGTTCCGTTAAAGGTTTAAGCAGATATGTTTTTATAGAATTTCTATCCATTCCCCATTCACTAAAAAGCGCATCTACCAGTGACTTCTGCGGACTCATTTTGTCATATTCATTAATAACATCCAGTACGTTTTCCGGTGTTATTTTTTTCAATTCTTTTATTGTGTTATTTTTTAAGCTTATTCCGTTGATTTGTTCATGTAATTTACCGGCGATTTGTTCATTTTCATTCACGGTGGTCATCTTCATACCATCAAGCCTGTAGCTATAAATCTGTATAGTATCTCCGCCTTGCACCAACCCGCCGTTTAATGCTTCTGTGAGCTTTGTAAAATCTTCTTTTTTATCTTTAATTTCCTTTTCTGACTGCTTTAAATCGGAAATATTTAAATTAATCTTTTTTATTTCACCCATGAGAAAAATTCCTTACTTGCTAACTGTTTAGTATATCGGAAGTTTTTGGTTGAAACTTTAGAATAGCAAAGTGTAATATTTACATTTATTAACAATTCTTCTTTTCAAGCCAGGCTATAGACTCAATGTGATATGAGTGACAAAACATATCAACCGGCTGAATATATTTTGTGCTGAACCCGTTTTCATGAAGGTATTTCAAATCCCTGGCGAGGGTAGAAGGGTTGCAGCTTACATAAATGATAGCTTTTGAGGTTAATTTAATTGCAATATCCAAAGATTCTTTCTCACAGCCCTTTCTCGGCGGGTCAAGCACTGTCACGTCGAATAATTCCCCATTATCTATAAGGTCTTTAAATATCTGTTTTGCGTCGCCGTTTAAGATGGTAAAATTCTGTGCGTTATTGAGTTTTACGTTTTCTATGGCGTCTTTTGATGAGGAAGGTGCTTCTTCAACACATGTAACAGATTGTGCCGTATCCTTAAGCCACAGTCCGAAGCTTGAAACGCCTGAATAAGCATCAAGAATTTTCGGCTTTTCATAGTTTTCTTCAATTATTTTTTTTACAGTGTTAAATATATTTTCGGCGGAGCCTATATTCACCTGAAAAAAGCTGTTTGCACTGATTCTGTATGTTATATCTCCGATTTTTTCATAATAAAAATTTTCACCCTGTATTTTTCTTGTGTCATTCGACATAATAAGGTTTGTTTTTTCCATGTTGTAGTTTATACAGCAGCCAACTACATGGGCAAACTCATCCATAACTGTCTTGGCAAGCTTTTTGAACTTGTCAGTCAGTTTATTGTCGTTTACAACAAATATAATAAGACACGTGTTTTCGGATTTGCTGTATCTGAAAATTAAGTGTCTCAACTCTCCTTTGTGTCTTTTTTCGTCATAAGCGCTAATTGAAAATTCTGAAACTTTCAATCTGATAAATTCAAGTATTTTCCCGATTATCTTAGGTTGAATGGGGCAATATTTTACATTTACTATTTCATGTGTTCCTTTTTTATAATAACCGGCGATGAGACGTTTTGATACTTTTGTTTGAGTGCATGGATACTGCAATTTGCAGCGGAATTCCCTTGTTTGGGGACTTGGTATAACCGGTTTTATTTCAATAGACTCACCGGTAATTTTTTTTATCGTTTCTTCAACTATATTCCTTTTTTGTGCAAGTTGAAAATCATAGTCTATATATTGCCAGCCGCAGCCTCCGCAAACATTATGTATCGGGCAAAACGGTTTTACACGGTGTGAAGATGGCGTTAATATTTCTGTGATTTTAGCTTTTATATAGTTTTTATTTATCTTAAGAATTTTGGCTTTAACAACGTCGCCGGGGCAGCCGCCTTCCACAAAAACAGGTATACCGTTATATTTTGCAAGTGAAGCTCCCTCATAAACGAGTTTGTCGATAATCAGCTCCAATTCATCGTTAATATTCATTTAAACAGTTTCCGCCATTTGTTTTTCTTTATCATCTTCCGGACTTTGTTTTTTATCATTGTTTGTTACACCATGAACTGTTTTGCCCCAGTCCATTGTTTTTTTGCAAAAAATAATTTTAAATACAATAATAACAACCAGCGGGAACCATACTCCGACAAGATATATACCGGTTTGAACGGATTGTTTTAAGGATTCCCACCTTGATAGTTTATTGTATTTTCTGGAACTGTAAATAAGCCCGATAATAAAAAATATACAAACAGCCACGGCAACTATCAAAGATGAAAGTATACCGTTTGGTGCGTCTTTTACATACTTAAATGCCTGAAAGCAAATTTCTGAAATAAGCCAGAACGGAAGTAAAAATTCAGTAATATAGGCGACCATGTCTATACTTACGTGTAATGACATATCTTTTGAAAATAATACGCCCCAAAAATGTTCTAAATATCTTCTTATACTACCCTCTATCCAGCGGCGTCTTTGTTTTAATAGCGGCAGGAATTTTACAACTCCTTCTTCATAAACACAGACATTAGGACAAAATCTAACGTCCCACCCTTTTATATGTAGTCTTGTCGACATATCAAGGTCATCGGTAATCGTATAGTTATTCCAGCCGTTTATATCTTCTAATGCTTCTCTTTTAATAAGTTCCCCGTTTCCTCTGAGTTCAACAGCGCCTTTAACTGCGTCTCTGCCGACCTGCAAATGGGTATCCAGAGCGTATTCATTATCCTGACATCTTGTAAGAAAGTTTTCATCACGGTTTATAATTATTTTTCTTGCCTGAACTGCGCCGACATCGTCTTTTTCGAGATGGGGAATAAGATTGGTAAGAAAATCTTTATCAACCCTTGCATCAGCGTCAAAAACAAGGACAGCCTCGCCTTTTGCAATTTTCATTGCATCATTTAATACAGCTGATTTTCCCGGAAATGCATCTTTGTCTCTGATTAAAGCCTTAACCTTGTCGTATTTTTGTTCAAGCTCTTTGAGCTTTTCTGCTGTATTATCCGTGCTTCTGTCGTCTATCACAATGACTTCGTATTTTTCATAAGTCATCTGCAATATGTTTTCAACTGTTTTTTCGATAACTTCTTGTTCGTTGTGTGAAGGAATCATCACTGAAACAAACGGTTTGTAATTGTAATTTAATTCCTCGGGCTTTTTCTTTAACCGCCTTTTTCTGTGTTTTAATGCAATCTGCATGTACACAACGTAGGAAAGCATAAATGCGCAAAGAAAGACTATTGCCCAGAATGTGGACATAAAATTCTGAAATATGAACAAGAACGCCCATAAAAATATTATAAATAATAGTAAAACAATTCTTTCTATCAAACCCAAAACCCCTCATAGAGTATTTTGAAATCATTATAACAAAAAAAAAACATATAAAACAAGTTCCTTTAAAAACGAACCCTCTGTATTTGAGGCTAAACACCAAAAATATTTTAATTATTACAACATGTTAATAACATATTCATTTTTATTTTTAATCTGAAACCCGCAAAATTTTTGTTATATCAATACTTTACTCCGGTCTGAAATTGTATTGATTTGTAACAAAATAAAATAATTGCCGGTGAAATCGTAACATTTTTATTTGAGAATTATATAATTATATTGTGGAAATATAATATATTTTTATATTTTATTTCAATCTTTTAAATAAGGATTCCGACTGATGAAAACAGCAATATATCCCGGAAGTTTTGACCCGATAACAAAAGGACATCTTGATGTTTTAGACAAAGCATCAAAAATGTTCGACAGGGTAATTATTGCGGTTTTGCAGAACGACGCAAAGCACGGTTTTCTTCCTACGGAAGACAGGGTAAAACTGATAAAAGAATCGGTCTCCGAATACAACAATGTCGAAGTAGACAGTTTTGACGGATTGACGATTGATTATGCAAGACAAAAAGGCTGCGAAGTTCTTATACGAGGACTCAGAGCGGTTTCTGACTTTGAATATGAAATGCAGTTGTCTCAGACAAACAACGCTCTCGCGCCTGAAATTACCACAGTGTTTTTGATAACCAAACCAAAATACAATTTTATTTCTTCAAGCACTGTTAAAGAAATAGCAAAATGGGGCGGTGATATTTCAAAATTTGTCCCTCCGTGTGTGGCAGAATATTTTCAAAGTCGTCTGCAATAATAAAAGATTATAACAATAAACTATAAGAAAGGTAAATTAGAGATGACACAGCTTAGAATTAAAGAACTTTTAGGTAGAGCTAATTTTTTATTAGATAAAGGCTGGCATATTATCCCCGGGTTCGTGACGATAAAGAGTTCTGATATGGAAGGTATTTTGGACAGAATTGACGCGTCAATACCTGAAGATATAAAAGAAGCTGAGTCACTTTTAAGAAGACGAGAAGAAATCCAGATTGAAGCACAACAGCGTGCTGAAAGAATTATAATGGACGCCAGAAACGAAGCTGAAAGAATCCTTTCGGAATCCGAACTTTTAAGCCAGGTTCATCAGGAGGCTGAAAAGATTAAAGAGCAGGTTCTTGCAGAATGCCAGGAGCTTCGCGAAAGAACTATCGAAGAAGCTAAAAATATAAAAATCAAAGCGGAAGATGAGGCTATAAGAACAAAAGAAGGCGCCGAAAATTATGCAGAGCAGATTTTAAACAATATAGAAAACGATTTAACCCAGCTTCATCAGATAGTTAAAAACGGTCAACTGTATCTTGAAAAACTCAAATCAACAGATTCTGCCGCATCTTACGGTTCATCACAAGAACAGTACAATGACCAAAATGCAGAGTATGAACAAAATTATTCTATGCAATAAAAAAGAAATTAAAAAGAAAGAGCCTCGTAAGAGGTTCTTTTTTTATGCCATAGAAAGCCAGAGAATATATCTTACCGGTTTTGCAATAAGAATTGCAAGAAATCCGAAGATATAATCATATATTATTTTTATTCCGCTTTGCATAGATATCCAGCCGATAACATTTGAGAACGGGTCTTTGTATATAATTGCCATTAAAACCAGATAAAAAATGCCTATTATATGTATAGTCAAAACTCCAAACAGCGCTGCTTTAGCAATTCTTCCGTATGTAAACCGGTTTTGCAGTATAAAAGAGGTTACAAAAATTGCCGGTATGTATGCAATTATGTATCCGAAACTGTACTGAAAAAGGTAAGTAATTCCGCCGCCAAGAGCAAATAACGGAAACACGGTAAGCCCGAGCAGTATATATATCACTACAGACGCGATGCCGAAACGTTTTCCGATAAGTGCAGCAATAAACAGTATAACAGGTATCTGCGGAATATATGAATAGTGTTTAATGGTGATCAGCGAGCCTTTCAGAGGATCCAGAGTGCCCGGCATATAGTGCGAAAAGTCAATCTGGGTAAACGTTGCAATGATAATAAGAAAAACGCACCATCCGGTAACAACCAGTGTTCCGAAAGTAAATTTTACTTTTTTATTAGCGGCGTCAAATTCATCCAGTTGTTCTTTCAGGCGTTTGGGTTTATCCATATATAACCTCTGTTTTTTGAGCTAGTTCTTCTTTATTTTGATTATATAACAAGCTGAACTTCTGATACCATATATTTTCCGTGAACATTATCAGGGCGTTTTCATTATTGTCCTGATAGTATCCTTTTCTTTCGCCGATAGAAATAAACCCGTTTTTTTCATACAGAGATATTGCGGGGACATTGCTTTCACGCACTTCGAGGGTTATGTATTTTATTTTTTCTTTGTAACAATCTTCAAACATTTTTATTAATAATGCCTGCGCAACCTTTTTTCTTCTGCACTCCGGACGTACCGAAAGAGTTGTAATATGAGCTTCTTCAAAAATATGCCAGCAGCCGCAATATCCGATAAGTTTGCCGGATTCATCAAAGGCACAGTAATAATACGAAAGTTCGTTCGCAAGCTCGTTGTAAAAAGATTCTTTTGACCAATGATGCTTTCCGTAGGACAATTCCTCAAGTTTTACAACTTCTGAAACATCCTCCTTTTGCATATTTTTGATAATTATTTTGTTCATTTATAAATCTTATCAAAGACTTGTTTAAAACTCAATTTTATTGAGGATAACGGGAGGTTGCATGCAAAAGCATTGCAGCAAGCTTTTCACAACCCTCAAATCCCCTTTTGGCAAGAATATCCGACGCTGTCTTTACATCATAGTCCACAAGATTATGTTTTACGGTAAAGGTGCCTTTATCAACCTCCATAACCGCGTAACAAGACTTTGGTTCTTCGGAAAAAGGTCTGCCTACGCTGCCTGTGTTTACGACAGTCTGGTTTGTATTTGTCTGATAACCGCAGGGAACATGTGTATGACCGCAAAATATAATATTTGCGTCCGTGTCCTTTATCATTTCCTCTACTTCTTCAATTTTTAAATCAGGAAAAATATTTTCATTGTTTTTACGGGGAGACCCGTGCACAAGAAGAATTTTAACACCGTCTACTGTAATCTCTTTTGTTTTTGGCAAATTTCGCAAAAAGTTTTTTTGTTCCTCTGAAACTTCAAGTACATCAGCTTCCAGAGCGTTTGCCATAACCGGATTATTTTCTCTGAGTACGTGGAGCATCTGATTGTCGCAATTTGCAATCATCTCATCAGTATTTCCCTGAATAAGCGTAAAATCCGTTTCTTGCATAAGATTTCTTATTTTGTCTATCATTTTTGACGGTTCCGGACCGGCCATTGCCAAATCTCCCAGACAAAAAATCTTTTCGCAATTTTCTTGCTTAATACTTTCAAGTACAGCTTCAAGCGCCTGTATATTTCCGTGAATGTCCGATATAACAGCTATTTTCATTTTTAAATCCTCTTTAAAGCTTCCTCTATAAATTTTAGCATATATAATAAATGTTAAATAAAAATTTTTTCTAATTTTCAAGTTTTCATTTTTATGTTAAAATTCTAAAAACAGTTAAATAAAGGAATAATGAATGATATCAGTAAACGATTTAAGAACAGGTTTGACAATAGAACTCGATAACGGACTCTGGTCTGTTGTTGAATTTTTGCACGTAAAACCGGGCAAAGGTGCTGCTTTCGTCCGTACAAAACTTAAAAACGTTGAAACAGGAAACGTTGTAGAAAAAACTTTCAGAGCCGGTGAAAAAGTTGCTAAAGCAACTTTGGACAAACGTGATATGCAATATCTTTACAAAGAAGGCTCAGATTTTGTTATGATGGACACTGAAAACTATGAACAGATGTCTGTTACAGAAGCACAAATCGGCGATGGTGTTAAGTATCTCAAAGAAAATATGAACGTGTCCATTCTTATGTATCAGGGCAAAATTATCGGACTTGATATTCCTAACCACGTTGAACTTGAAGTTGTTGATACACCTCCGGCAGAAAAAGGCAACACGGCTCAGGGCGGTACAAAACCGGCAAAACTTGAAACAGGTGCTGTTGTGAATGTTCCGTTCTTTATCTCTAACGGTGACAAAATAAGAGTTGATACAAGAACTAACGAATACTTAGACAGAGTCTAGTTCTTGACAGATAGAAGGTACTATTATGAAATTTGAAACAGATTACATAGAACAGTTGGCTAAAATTGTTGCTGACAACGATTTGACAGAAATTACCCTGGAAGATTCAGAAAAGGCAATTGTTATAAAAAGAGAAAAAACGCAGGTTCAAGTAGCGGCAGCTCCGGTTGTTGCTCAGGCTCCCGTGGCACAATCACAGCCCGAACAAAAGGCGGAAGAAAAAGAAGAAGCTCCCAAGGGTACGCCTATTACTTCTCCGATGGTAGGAACTTACTATTCTGCACCGTCTCCGGGTGCAAAACCGTTCGTGAATGTAGGTTCAACCGTTTCTGCAGGACAGGTTGTCTGCATCATCGAGGCAATGAAATTAATGAATGAAATTGAAGCTGAAGTGTCCGGCAAAGTTACTAAAATTTGTGTGGAAGACGGGCAAGCCGTCGAATACGGACAAACTTTGATGTATGTGGAATAACTTAAAATATTATATTAAAGACAAGAAGACCTTCTTTTAAGAAGGTCTTTTTGTACATGCTCATTTATTATCCGAGAATTTCCGCTAAATCCTGTTCAGGTGTAGTTATGGGCTTAATTTTGAATTTTTCAACCAGAATATTTAAAACGTTCGGAGATACAAAAGCCGGCAATGTCGGTCCGAGTCTAATATTTTCTATACCCAAATATAAAAGCGTAAGTAAAATACAAACGGCTTTCTGTTCATACCATGACAAAATAAGCGAAAGCGGAAGCTCATTCACTGTACAATCAAATGCTTTTGACAATTCAACCGCAACTTTTATTGCGGAATATGCATCATTACACTGTCCCATATCAAGAAGCCTTGGTATTCCGTTTATTTCTCCTAAGTTTAAATCATTAAATCTGAATTTTCCGCAGGCAAGGGTTAAAACGAGTGTATTGGCTGGTGTTTGCTTCACAAAATCCGTATAGTAATTTCTTCCGGGTTTTGCACCGTCACACCCCCCGACGAGGAAAATATGCTTTAAATCACCGGATTTTACCGCTTCTATAACTTTATCTGCCACAGACAAAACAGTATTGTGCCCAAAACCTACAGTCAGGGCATCGCCGCCGTTAATACCTGTCATTTTTTGTTCTTCGCTGTATCCTCCAAGCTCAAGAGCTTTTTCAATAACCGGTGAAAAGTCTTTGTTTTCATCAATATGCACCATACCCGGATATTGCACGACCGATGTGGTGAAAACCCTGTCCGCATAGCTGTCTTTAATAGGCATTATACAATTAGTCGTGAACAAAATCGGTGCAGGTATATTGTCAAACTCTTTTTGCTGATTTTGCCAGGCAGTTCCAAAATTTCCTTTTAAATGGGGGTATTTCTTAAGTTCCGGATATGCGTGGCAGGGCAGCATTTCTCCATGGGTATAAATATTTATACCTTTATCTTTTGTCTGTTCAAGAAGAAGTGCGAGGTCGCGCAAATCATGTCCCGTTACAACAATAAACGGTCCAGGTTCAATGTTTGTTGATACTTTAGCCGGAACAGGATGTCCGTAAGTCTCAGTATTCGCCTTGTCTAACAGTTCCATACATTTAAAATTTATCTCACCTGTTTTTAATATAAGACTGAGAAGTTCCTCTGTTCCTAAATTTTGGGATAACGATTTCAAAGCTTCGTAAAAGAAATCGTCAACTGTTTTGTCTTTATAGCCCAAAATCCTTGCGTGGTGTGCGTAAGCGGCAATTCCTTTAACTCCGAACAGTATAAGTGATTTTAGGCTTCTTATGTCTTCATTTGCACTCCAAATTGAGTTTATATCAAAACTATTATCACAACTGCATTGGTTTTTCACCCTGGTTATTAATTTTGAAATTGATTCATTATCAAAATTAACGTTAGTCACGGTGGTGAATAAGCCGTCAATAATTAATTCTGTATTTTCTTCATTTTGCTCACAGCAATTAACCAATTCAATCAAAGAATTTGTCAAATCATCCTGCAGGTTTGCCGTATCAGGTTTTTTTCCGCATACACCGACAGCGGTACAGCCTTTGCCATGTGCAGTTTGTTCGCACTGAAAACAAAACATCGTCATAAACTTTTTCCTATATCTCCTATAAATTAAAGTCCAATATATATGATACTAACTTTGAACAATATATAATACCACAAAATGACTGCTTAGAACGGCTATTTTTTAAAGTACGAGAGAAAAGAACTCAAAAAATTGTCCTTTTTCTTCTCAATGCCTTCTACATGATTTTTGTCAGAACCAAAAATATCATAATAGTACGTTTTTTCTTCTATAACGGGAATTAAATCCGTTTTGCTTTTAAGACATTCTGAATCGGGAACAAAAAATTTTGTCAAATATCCGGCGAGTGATGAATTATTATCGGGATCCATATAAGGAAAAACCGTGCACATTCCGGATTTTCCGTACCCTTCTTCCCCAAAAGCTTCGGCTGCAAATTTGTTATCTTTATCAGAATCAATAAACAATTTTTTCGTATCTTTGTAATCTTTTGAATTTACAAATAAAATATCGTCAAATTCTGCTCTGCCGTTTGCTTGTATAATGTTTTTTATGTATTTAATACCTGTATTTGAGGCAGTTAAAGGTGCAAACAGAATATGTCTGTTTTCAGGAATGTCCATAGCGTTAAACAAATATTCCCCCGTCATGAGCATAGACTCTCCGCTGGCTACAACATCATCAAGTACAACAAACGTTGTGCCCTCCGGATAGTCTTCGACATCTGCAGTATTGAAATCTCTTATAATTTTTTCTTCCGGTATGTTAAATAAATCAGTGTACATTTTTGTTATAACTTCATATGATTTATGTGTTCCGAATATTTCAGGCAAAACGAAATAGACATTGTCTTTTGAAAGATTGTGAGTCTGAAGGTAGTTGTATATTTTGCTGTGCATACATTTCAAACCCTCCACAATGCTTTGTTTAGAAAATGCATTTATATTTTCGTCGTAGTATTTTGCTATTCTTGCACACAAATCCGTGAAAGTTTTTTCTTTTGTCGTGTAATAATCAGCCACTGATTCGATAGTTGATTTTATCAAGCCTTTTGACGGCATAGGCGGTTTCATTTGTTCCAATATCTGTGTTTTTGTCGCAGGATTTTTTAGTCTCAAAGTAATGATGTCCGCACCGAGTTTTTTCATTTTGTTTGAAACAGAATCATTCAGACTTTGACTGACAGCTTCATCAAAAGTCATATCAGGATTTTTTTCATTTATTTTTTTTGCGGAAACTAATATTTTTTTACAAAGCTGTTCCAGTTTTTCATCATCCCTGAATATATTTATACCGTCAGACCACCCGTCGGGATTAAAAAATATTACATTATCGTCATTTATATACTTCTTTATATTTTCAAGCTCAATAGGATTGTTTAAACTATCTTTAGTGACAAAATAAGCAAATTTTCCGTTCTCTGTCATATCGAGAGGCAATATTCCTTTAACGTGATTAAAATATCTGAAATAAATATTAGGCTCACCCTCGTCGATTACAGAAGTAATATTGTGCTGTTTAAGCTGTTCTGACAGGGGGGTTAGTGAAGAATAATTTGCGAATTGTGTTAATCTCTGCATTACAGACAAAATTTCTTGTTCGGAGACATTTTGCAAGTCTTTTTTAAGATTATTAATAACTTCATTGAGTTTTTTTTCATCAAATACACAAAGTTGCTTTTGGATTTTTTTATAGATTTCATCAATGTAAATATCGATGTCAGCTTTAGAATTTTTAAGCGTAACCGGATTTACATTTTCATCAATATTGGAATAAACCCGTTTAAAGTTCAGCCAGTCAGGTTTGTCAGATCTATGAGGTTGCTGAATATCTGCGCTTATAAAATTATCACCGTTTAGATTGCTGTAAAAAGATATCTCTCTCAAATCATCTCCGTATAGTTTATTCAAACTTTCAGCTTTTTCAAGGGTTTTTCCCCAATCCAGATTTCTATTTTGCAGAATATCAAGAATATTGCTGGCTTCAACATGACATTCCGCCATCTTTTTTAAAAACCACAATTGCTTATCGTCAAGTTTTAACAAATCATTAACTCTATCCGATTCATAATTCCAAAGTCCCATATCATTTTTGGACAAAAGAACCGACTCAATTTTTTCCAGTTCTTCAATCGGAATATTTGCATAAATTCCGATAGTATCCGCCGGTATCCTCAAACGTCCCAGCATATCGCTGCTTCCGGCTAAATTCAGCAAATATTTAAGTTCACCGTTTTTTTTCTTGTCTAAGTACATCAATGAATCAGGGAAATATCCCGGAAGTTCCAAAAAGTCATTGAGTATTTTTTGTTTTGAAACAGGTAAATTTTCAAATACCGCTTTTTTTACTAAATCGTCAAATTCCGTGTAAACAGGTTTAATATCAGTTCTTATAAATTTGTCATCATCGGCAGCTTTCCACTGTTCATAGCTTCCGCCATAATGCGACAAATTTTTTACACCGCTGGACGTAAATGAAGGGGAATATTTATTATAATACATATCTGAATTTTGTATTTTCATACACACATAAAACCGGAACAGAAAAAAAATTGCGAAATTGGATAATTTATCTTAAATCATTAGAGCAGCTATCAGTCAATACTTTTTAAATAAGGTCTTGACTTAGAGTAACTCTAATGCGTTAGGATAATAAAGAGGCAACAAAAATGAACAGACGAAAATTTATAAAAAACGCAATTATCACCGCTGCAGGAGCGATTATTGCAGGAGCTGCATCGGGTTGTGCAAATGATGAAGAATCAGACGGAGGCAAAAAGATGAAAATACTGGTTATCACGGGAAGTCCGAGAAAAAACGGAAACTCAAATACTTTGGCGGATAATTTTATTAAAGGCGCACAAGAAGCCGGACACAGTATCGTCAGATTTGATTCCGCATTCAAAAATGTTCATCCGTGTATTGCATGTAACAAATGCGGTATGAACGGGGAATGCGTGTTCAAAGATGATTTTGAATTTGTTAAATCGAATATTGTTGATGCTGACGCTGTTGTATTTGCTGCTCCTATGTATTATTTTGGAATTTCTGCACAAATAAAAGCAGTGATTGACAGGTTTTATGCGATTAACGAACAAATTCATAAACCCAAAAAATCCGTTTTGATTATGACATATGCTGACAACGCAGCTAAAACAGCCCAGCCGATAATCAGCCATTATGAAGCGATGATTGAGTATCTCGGATGGTCTGATTCCGGAAAAATTATTGCATCCGGCGTTTGGGCAGAGGGTGCTGTAAACAATACTGAATATCCGAAACAAGCCTACGAACTCGGAAAAAATATCTAGAAACTTAAAAGCCCCTTAAATCAAGGGGCTTTTTATTCTGCCTGCTAAATTAAAGTTTATCTTTGTATTTGTTTCTTCTTGTATCATCTCCGAATTTTTCCAATAAATCAACCACTGCATTTTTGATTTCCATTTTCATGGTTGCTTCTTTAGCTGCTTTTTCAGCTTTTTCAATCTCATATGCATCAAGCATTTTAGTAAGTTCAGAACCTTGCTCGATACTTGAGTCCAAGCCTTTTAACTTTTTGTATGCATCAAGCGCCTGTTCTTTATTTGCAAATTTAATAACAGCCTGACATTGACTACCCTTGGTCAATTTACCCAAATCAGAACCCAGCCAGACAGTATCCACTGTTAAAAATTCATCATGAGGCTCTCTGGGGTTAAACGGTGCTGTATAAGAACGTGCATCGTCGGTGTCTAATCTTATTTTCCCGTCTTTAAGAATTTCCATATCCCAAAATTTTGTATCTTTTAATTCTTCTCCGGCTTTTTTTATTTTTTCGAGTGTGCTCATTGTACACTTTTCAAGATATTCTCTTGCTTCTGATTTTATTCTGAGTGACATACCAAAAGAAGCCGGCTTCGAGGTTGATGGCTGGGGATTGCTGTTAACGAACATAAATATTCCTTTCTAACTTCACAAAAGTTTTGTTATGTGAGTAGTAACAGATGAAAAAATATTTTTTGCGCAATTTCCTAAATTCAGCGGTGTAGGCTTAACATAAATTAACTTTGATAAATTGAACTTAACTAATTTAATAGCCTTTATAAATACATTGTTATAAAAACAATAATCCTTAATTATTATTTACTAAAGAAATATTACAAACCTAGCAAAAAATACCATTTATTATTGTTAAATAACTGGAAATAACATTAAATTTATGCTATAATGCAGAAAATGTGTGTTCGGTTTCATTCATTTTTCTAACAAAGGAGGTCTTATGGCTATTCTCACTACTCAGGCTACACAAAAAAAAGAGTTCAAATCAAAATTCAATGATGAATTTGAAAAGTATTTGAAACGCCAGTGCTTAAAAACGACATTTAACGGTCTTGAGCTGGAAACCTTTAGCTGGTATAAGAAAATGCTCGGTCTTGTATAATTAACAGCTTCACTCTTTTGGACAGACTCTGCGCAATGCGGGTCTGTGTAGGGGAAGTAATTTGTCAAAAAATAAAACAATTTACATCGTCAAGCCAAAATTTTCATCACTTCAGACAGCGGTTTTTTCGGAGGAGACTTAAAGTTGTTATGTTCCGGTATTCCCACTGTTAATAAAGAGACTATTTTTGACTTTTCCTCCAGATTCAGAATTTCTTTGAACTTTTTGTAAGCAACAATTGGTGCGCAAAGCCAGCATGTTCCGTAACCTAATGCGTGTGCAGCGAGGGACATGTTCTCTACTGCTGCGCCGATACTCAAAGTTGAGGAGTTCGGACGCATTAAAGCGATTTCTTTTTCCGGATAATTGTTTTCTCTTAAAATATTTGTGACGAAAGACTGTCTTTCTTTTTCAATAATTGCAATCACAACAGGTGCTTTCACAAAAAAACCGGAATAATACTTGTACATATTAAGCTTGTTTCTGTTTTCTTCTGAAATATCAAGCTGTGATATTTTGTCGTAAGCTTCCGTAGTTGCATCGAACATTTTTTGTTTTATATCGGGATTATAAATAGCAATAAACTCCCAGTTTTGAGAATTAGTTGCACTGGGTGCAAGTCTTCCGGCGTCTATAATCTTTTGTATATCACTGACAGGGGGTAGGTCTGTTTTGTACTTTCTGATAGTTTTTCTTGTAGTGAGCACTTCAAAAAATTCCATAAATAACTCCTAAGGTAATCAGATGAAAAAAATTCTTACACTTTTAACATTAATATTTTTTCTTTCAATTGTGAATACATCAAATGGTGAAAATTTCAAAAAGGTCAGTGATAACGACAATGAAATGGTGCTGTTTATTGTAGATTTTTCAAACAGCATGACCGAAAAAATAAATGATGTAAAAAAAATAGATATGGTTCTGGACACAGTGACGGAGCTTTTGCCCACTATACCGAAAAACAAACGAATAGGACTTAGAGTTTACGGACATCGAAGCGGAATTTTTGCAATCCAGGCGTGCAAAGCCAGTTCGCTTATGGTTCCGATAACCAAAAATTCTGCGCCTTCCATAAGAAATGCACTGTTTTCGCTTAGCCCCTCCGGGTGGACACCGATTACTTATTCGCTGAAACAGGCAGTTGCAAACGATTTTGGAGACTTTACGGGGAAGAAAAGAATCATACTGCTTTCTGACGGTGGAGAAAACTGCGACGAAAGTCCTTGCGACTATGCAATGGAGCTTATAAAAACCAGAGATGATATCTCTATTGATGTAATAGCTTTCAACATAACAGACAGAGAAGCAAATAACCAGCTTAAATGTGCAGCTCTTGCAACTTACGGAAAATTTTACACGGCTAATACAGCAGCACAGCTTTTAAACAGTCTGTCAAAATCACTAAACGCACAAAAAGATGTTCAGGGAGTAATAATTCAACAGTAAACAATACAAAAAATTAAAATATTTTAATATTTGCTCAGAATACTGTGCATAAATATTTTTTTAATCTACAATAATAATATAGAGTGAATGATTATCTATTTTGCAGGTTTGACTTGAACAGTAACACAAAAAAATCTATACAGGCAAGTTTACGCGAGTTTAACGACTTGATTGAAACCATAGCAAAAATTGAGTTCAAAAAACTTTCTTCGTCATACCTTATAGATTATTCGGAGTTTGTAAATATCGGAACACAGGTTGTACACAAATTGTGCTCTGATTCTAATATTGAGAATTACAATAAATCATACATCTCGACTGCAATCAAATGGGCTATAAGAAACGAAGTCAGAAGACGCTACAAATGGTATTCCCTAAAAACCAGAAAAACAGAAACACCAACTGACGCTGATCATGAAGATATAAGGGATGCCGTATACAAAACAATTCTATCTATTGATGAGATGGCTGAATCTGAAAATCCGACACAGATAAAAGATTCCTGCAAAACCCCGGAAGAAAATATACTCTTTCAAGAGTTGAGCAACGGAATTAAAGAAGCAATAAAAAAACTGCCGCAAAGAGAAAAAGATTTGATAGAAGCAAAATTTTTTCAAGACAAAAAACTCAGAGAACTTTCAGAGGATTTTAATATTTCTCCATCCAGAATCTCCAGAATTATTCAGTCAGGGCTGGTAAAAATAAGAAAAGAACTTGAGGCAAACCATATTATATAATTCCGGTTCTTAAGATTTGTAAAATTTTAAAAAATCGGAAATTAATCTGAACTTTTATACAAAAAAACAGTTTAAGTTTTTAGATGAGGAAGAATAATTTTAAAATAGTCAAAGGAGAAGTTACATGAAAAAAATATTAACATTAATAACAGCTTTGATGGTAGGCTCAAGCGCTTTTGCTATGTCAGCAGACGATGCTCTTTCGTTTTTTGCAAAATACGTGAATGACGCAAACGCCCAAAGCCCGAAAATCGTAGATTATTATGAACCTAACGCAAAAATTATCAGAGTGGTTGTTTTGCCTGACGGAAAAACAGAATCCGTTACCACAGATATGAGAGAATACACAAGACAACTGAAAATAGGTGCAAATATTGCTAAAATAAACAAATATAAAAACTTCTATACTGAAAGAAAAGTTACCAAAGTAGGAAATGATTACAAAATTACCTGCAACCGTCAGCCGTCCACAAGCGACTACAAACTGCCCGCACATTTTGTTATCGGCACTGACGCAAACGGAAATATGAAAATCAAAGAAGAAATGATGTATACAAAACAAACAGCTATTCTGCGAAAAGCAAAAGCAAACAAAAAATAAACAGAAACAACACGAAAACTCCCTTTTTATTTATAAATAAAAAGGGAGTTTTTTAATATCAAAGCCGGGTGTGTAAAAGCTAATTTATGTATGCTATTTATTCACAAACAGCGCGATATGCAAGTTAAACACACCACAAAAATATTGGTTACAGAGCCCCGCCAAAATTTTGCCAAAGAGAAAATTAAGTTTCTTCTTCCGGAATCGTTTCGGGATGAATAGGCAGTCTGAAACCGAAAGTTGAACCTTCATTTGGTTTGCTCTTTACAAACACCTGACCTTTGTGATGTTTTTCAATGGTTATTTTAACAAGATGAAGACCAAGCCCGGTACCTTTTACTGTATGCGTATCGTTTTCGACTCTGTAAAATCTTTCAAAAATCTTTTTCTGGTGTTCTTCCGGTATACCGATTCCCTGGTCTTCAACGGAAACCTCTATGTAATTTGGATCTCTGGCAAGCTCTGCCCTTACTTTTATTCTTCCGTTTTCAGGGGAGTATTTAATCGCATTGGACAAAAGATTATTCAATACTCTTTCTATTCCGCTGACATTCATCGGAACTTCGGGCAAATCCGGTTCTTTTATCAAAGAAAACGTAACGTTCTTTTCTTCGGCAAGCACCTGCATACTCTGCAGAGTTTGTTCAATAACAGGAATTATATTACAGTTTTCTTTTTCGACATTCACATTGCCCGATTCAAGTCTTGAAAAATCAAGAATGTCATTGACCATTTTTTGGAGTCTGGCAGCTTCTTTGTTTATTACTCCGAAAAATTCTTTGTTCGTAGCTTCATCAAAATCATCGGAATGGTTGTATAAAGTATCTATATAAGTTCTCAAAACCGTAACAGGCGTGCGAAGTTCATGGCTTACGTTGGAGATGAAATTGCTTTTCATTTTGTCAATTTCAACTTCTTTTGTTACATCAATCAGTACTATTATGTATCCGACATAGTCCTGGCTTTTTGAAAACATCGGAGATATCACGGATTTTATAACTCTTTTATCAATTGTTATATTAAATTCGAGCGGTTTGTTTTCCATTATGTCAAGCGGAGTGTCTTTGAATTGTTCAATCTTTTCTTTGAAGCAAAGTTCTCCTTCGGAATCACAATATGTTTGAATCTTTGTGTTTAAAATTTCTTCTTCATTTGTCTGCAGCAGTTTTTGGGCTGCATTATTAACCAAAACCACATTGTCATAGTTGTCGCAAACAACAACCCCGTTTACAATACTCATCAAAACAGCTTCCATCTTGTTTCTCTCAAGAGTAAGCTGGTCTATATTCTGTTCTTCATACTGGTGAAGACGGGCGGACATGTCGTTAAAAGCGTCTATTAATTCTCTTATTTCACCGTTCGTATTTTTAGGGTCCAGCGTAAATCCGAAAGCTCCGGTCGATATCTTTTTAACACCGTGGTGGAGTATATTAAGTTCTCTGGTAATAAGAATAGTATTAATCAGTACAACCAGCGTAAATACAATCCACGCAACAGTAAAGACAACAAGCATTGAATTTCTTGTTGTATGTGAAATATGGAACATTGAAGTGCCGGACAATCCTACCGTTACTGAACCGATAACCGTCTTTATACCGTCAATCTCTGACATCATGGGTGCAGAGGTTATTATGGTAGCTTCTGTCGCTCTTGTCGGGTATTCTTTTTTGCTCGAATAAATTATATTGCTGTCAGAATCTTTAAATTCAATGAACGATATCTCTCTGTTGCTGTTTATTATGGATTTTGTATGGGCTTGAAGTGTGGAGAATTTGTTATATTCCTGTACATCTTTTGTGATTTCAACGCTTTCAATCGCCAGCGTTTTGGTCAATATTTGTCCGAAATCATCGTAAACCTGGGATATTTTTTGCTGAATATTTGTTATTGCAAAAATAGCAAGTGCAACAATAAGTATCGTGCTTATAACAAGCCCGAGCAGAATAAGTTTATTTTGTGTACTAATACTAATTTGCTTCTTCATATCCATTTGTAAAAAATTATATCATTAAATCATATTTTCGTGTATCGGATATTGAAAATATCTTGAAAAATACTTGCTAAGGCAAGTGCTGTAAGTGTTCGGAACAGTATAAATATATTGGGGGCTTTCAATTTCTACAAAAGTAGTATATAATATATATAGTGTCACAATGCAATTCAAAATTGCGCAAGGTTTATATGTCTTTTGAAATTAATGGTCCGACCCCTATAAAACGCCCTTCAATCCTCGAAGCCCAAAATATGCAAAATAACGGCGGCGGTGGAAATTTAGGTTATATGAAACGCCGTAAAGATGACAAAAAGAAAAAAGAAGAAGTGGACGTTTTTCTTACATCAAAAGATGAAGAAGACGAGTTTGTAAATACAAACGAAGACATCCCCAAAAACAGTCTTTGGGAACAGGTTTCCAATTATGCAAAAAAATGGTTTAAACAACAATAAGCGTTAAACCATTTTTTATTTATGAGCCATATTAATAAATTACATGGTCATATCGAATCTATTGCCGAGATGGCTTCCGGCTACTGCCGGTTTTAATTCGCCTGTACCCATCTGGTTGAGCCTGTCAACAAGACCTGTTTGTTCTTGAGGCTGTCCTACTCCGACTGCTCCGGCTCCTCCGGCAGGACGTCTGTTCACCGCACCGGCGGATTTTACAAATGGATTTAGTGATTGAATATTTCCAATAGGGTCCATAATACATCCTTTTCTTATAACTCTATACATTAATAAAAACCTGCGGATACAAAAAATTGCACGTTTGTTAACAAAATTTACAATATTTAACATCTTGTGTAATATAGAGTTATGGAAAAATATGTATTGATAACAGGAGCCTCCTCGGGAATAGGCAAAACGACCGCAATAAAGCTTGCGGAGAACGGCTTTAAAGTTTTTGCAGGTGTCAGAAAACCGGAAGACAAAACGGCAGTTGAAGCGGAAAACTCTAATATAACAGGTGTTTTTATAGATGTAACAAATTCTGAGAGCATAAAAAATGCCCATGAAGAAATAAAAAAAGTTACGGACAGTTTGTATGCTTTGATTAATAATGCCGGTATTGCATACGCCGGAGCTGTTGAATGTATTCCTGTTGATACAATACAAAAACAGTTCGACATAAATGTTTTCGGTGCAATTCGTGTGGCACAAGAGTTTATGCCTATGCTGTGCAGTGCAAAAATTGTAAATATCAGCTCTATGGCAAGTTTTGGGTTGTTTCCGTTTATTTCACCTTACTGTGCTTCTAAAAGAGCGCTCGATATATTTTTTAACGCATTGATGCTTGAATGCAAAACTCCTGAACTTAAAGTTATTTCTATAAAACCCGGAGTTATAAAAACAAAAATCTGGGAAAAATCGATTGATGAAAACAAAAAAGTAATGGAAAGACTGCCGGAAACGGCTATAGAAAAATACAGACGTGAATTTGAGTATCTGGTAAAAAATGCAGAGAAAAATAAAGACAAAGGACTTGAGCCGGAACGGGTTGCGGAGTTGATAGTGAGAGTTTTGAATACAAAAAATCCAAAACCGTCATACACAATCGGGCGTGACGCTAAAATGGCTGAATTTTTCTCAAAATTGCCGCTTTGTTTAACCAATTTTTTCACAAAATATTTAATGCAAAAGAGAATGCATTAAAGGTTGTCATTTTCAAATCCGGGTGAACGGGAAGGAAGTCCGGCATACCCCGGGTTTGCATGAACCGTCTTTTTTATGTATTTGTTTGTATAATTTCCTTTAATAAAAAGTTTTTTCAGCGTATTTTCTCTTACGCAAAGAGGGTGCATATTATTGTTGTATTCAGGCATTTTTTCCGTAAGCTGTGTCCAGACAGCAGCTTCCAGCGTCCAGGCATAAGTTTCTTCATTCAGGGAATTAAATTCATCCTGATGCAGCGCCTCGTGAGAAAGAAGTGCTGCAAGCGCCGGCGCCGGTGCATCTTGGTGTTTCCGGTTTAAGTAAATATAAAGTCTCTTGTTCTTTTTCCATCCGAGTGCATCAAAATTTCTGTAAGCCGGTCCAAAGTTGCTTAAATCAGTAAATTCAATACCAATAGGTTTTCCCGTTAAATTTTTGCCTATAATAGCATTTCTGGAAAATTCGCCGAGTGTACCTTTCATAAGCTCAAGCGCATTGATAACTCTGACATCTTTGGTAACACCTTTGTATTCTTTTTTAAGCTCTTTCATTCGTTCTTCATATTCAGGGCTGTCGGCATCTTTTTCATACTTTGTAAGCCCGTCATATTTAACAGGCGGAAGCTTGTTTTCTTCCGCAAAGGTGCACGTTTGTATTGCAAGTGCTATTGCTAATGTAAAAAGTAAACTCTTTTTCAATGTTCTGTCCATACCTCAATTTCTTCAATAAGTATATTATTACCCACTTTGTATTTAATGACAAATATTTTCTTGTAAAGTTTCATCAAGACAGAATGAAAAAGATTTTTTTCTATGATTTAATAGTTACAACGGGAGTAGTTTTTCATGCAATACGTACCTCTACATTTACACACCGAAAACAGCCTTCTGGACGGGGCAATCAGGATAAAAGACCTTTGCAAATTTGCAAAAGAAAATGACATGCCTGCCGTTGCAATAACTGACCATGGTAATATGTACGGCGCAATCCAGATGTATGAAACAGCAAAAGAAATGGGGCTGAAACCTCTAATCGGCTGTGAATTTTACGTATATGACGGAGATATTACCGAAAAAAATCCCGCAAAAACACACCCGTATCACCTTGTGCTTATTGCAAAAGACCAGACAGGATACAAAAACCTGGTGAAACTTGTATCAATTGCAAAGTGTGAGGGAATGTATTACAAACCCAGAATAAATCACGAACTTATCGAAAAATATCATGAAGGTCTGATATGCCTTTCTGCCTGTGTTCAAGGTGAAGTTGCACAGGGATTTATAAGGGAAGAAAAAGAAAAAGCCTATGAAGCCGCAAAATTCTATAAAGGTTTGTTTGGGGAAGATTACTATATAGAATTGCAAGATCACGGTCTTGAAAAACAAAAAATGTCCAATCCCGGTTTGATAGAACTGGCAAGGGAATTAGGCATAAAAATGGTTATTACAAATGACAGCCATTACCTCCATAAGGAAGATGCGGATTGGCACGACACACTCTTGTGCATACAAACAAACGCCCTTAAGGAAAGCAATGAAAGATTCCGTTTTCCGAACAACGAATTTTACGTAAAGACTCCCGAACAGCTCAGAGATTCGTTCCGCTGGATGGATGCCGAGATGTTTGAAGAATGCATAAAAAATACGGTTGAAGTTGCAGAAAAATGCCATCTTATCATAGAAATGGGCAAATATCACATCCCGTATTTTGAAATTCCCCAAAATTACACATCAGAAACTTACCTTGACTATATGTGTATGAAGGGGATAAAGAAAAGATACGGTGCACTCACTCCGGAGCTTAAAGAACGTCTTGAGTACGAGCTTGGTGTAATTAACAAAATGGGATTTGCAGAATACTTCCTTATTGTATCTGACTTTATTCAGTATGCAAAAAGGAATGATATTCCTGTCGGTCCGGGGCGCGGTTCTGCGGCAGGAAGTCTTGTTTCATACGTACTTGAGATTACCGACTTAGACCCGATTAAGCACAATCTGTTGTTTGAAAGATTCCTTAACCCCGAACGTGTCAGCATGCCTGATGTGGACGTGGATTTTTGTGTTGAACGCCGCGGTGAGGTAATAGATTACGTTACGAAAAAATATGGTGCGGACAAAGTTTGCCAGATTGTCACGTTCGGCACCCTGGCAGCACGTAACGCAATGAAAGCTGTAGCAAGGGTTTATGATATACCGTTTGCGGACAGTAATAAATGGGCGCAGCTTATACCTGCAGAGCCGAAAATAAAAATTGACGATGCATTGAAAGACGGTATGGAGCTTAAAAAGCTTTATGACGAAAACCCGACCGTGAAAAAACTTGTTGATATGGCAAAGTCTATCGAGGGTTTAAAAAACAATACCGGTATGCACGCAGCGGGTGTTATTATTTCAAAAATGCCGTTGTCGGATGTTGTTCCTGTAGAACCTTCAAAAGAAGGAATTATCGTAACAGAATACACGATGATTGAGGATGAACACATCGGTCTGTTAAAGATGGACTTTTTGGGATTAAGAAACTTAACCATCATTCATAATGCGTTAAAAATGATTGAAAAACGCACAGGAGAGTGGCTTGAAATTAATAAAATTCCGCTGGACGACAAACTAACCTTTGAACTTTTACAAAAAGGCGACACAGACGGTGTATTCCAGCTTGAATCTTCAGGTATGAAAAAGCTTGTAAAAGACTTAAAACCATCTGTATTTGAAGATTTAGGCGCTCTTGTTGCTCTATTTAGACCGGGTCCTCTGGGTTCAGGGATGGTTCAGGACTTTGTCGAACGAAAACACGGCAGACAGAAAATTGAGTATGCACACCCGCTGCTTGAACCGATTTTGAAAGATACATACGGAACCATTGTTTATCAGGAACAAATCATGCAAATTTTCCAGACCCTTGCTGATTATTCGCTCGGTCAGGCAGACAATGTGCGCCGTATGATGGGTAAAAAACAGATTGAAAAAATGGCGGAACAAAAGGGGCTGTTTATTGAACGTTCTGCCGCGCATGGTATGACAGAAAAGGGAGCAACCGAACTTTTTGAACAGATTGAAAAATTTGCTTCATACTGTTTTAACCGAAGCCATTCTGCTGCATATGCTTTTGTTGCATATCAGACTGCATATTTAAAAGCACATTATCCGGTTGAATATATGTCGGCACTTTTGTCCAGTGTCTCAAGCGACCAGGAAAAAACGCAGTTATACATTGCAGAATGCCAAAAAATGGGTATAAAAGTTCTTGCGCCCGACATAAATAAATCTAATGCCAGATTTACTCCTGACGGAAACAATATTCGCTTTGGACTCGCTTCTATTAAGAATGTCGGTGAAGGTGTTATTGAACAGATTGAAAAAGAAAGAGAAACGCAAGACGGAGAATTTAAGTCATTGTACGATTTTTGTACAAGAATCGACGCAAAATCCCTGAATACGAGAACACTCGAGAGTTTAATCAAATCAGGAGCCTTCTCAAACATAGAAAAAAGCCGTAAGCAGCTTATCGAAAACCTTGAATCATTAATGGCGGCGGCAAAACGCCGGAATGAAGCAAAAATGCTTGGACAGGCAAGCCTTTTTGCCGGAATGACCACAAGCAGCGGTGTTGAGCTGGATTCATATACGCTGACAGGAAGTGATGAAGAATTTGAGGACAGACAGATACAGGCGTTTGAAAAAGAGTATCTCGGTTTTTACGTTACCAGCCATCCCTTGTCGAGTATTGTAGACAAGCTGCCGTTTTTGACAACGCATAATATCGCGGAACTCTCAGAATTGCCGGATGAAAAAATGGTTACAATCTGCGGTCTTTTGAGCCAGGTACGCCAGATTCCGACAAAAAAAGACCCGACAAAATTTTTAAAAGCCGGAGTTATTGAAGATTTGACAGGAAAAATGGAGTTCGTTGCTTTTCACAAAACGCTTGTTGAATATAATACATTTTTGGAATCTGAGAAAAAGGTTATTATTTCCGGTAAATTGCAAAAACGAGACGAAAATCAGCTCAGTATAATTGTAGACACTGTAAAACCGGTTGAAAACAGCAATATTGTTACACTTTCCCTAAACGGAGAACTGCCGTTTGAGGAAATTGTTGCACTAAAAGACATGGTAACAAGATATAAAGGCACTGACCCTCTTGTTATCAAAATGAAGACCGAACAAAATGAAGATTTAAAAATACTGTGCGGATCAAATTTTTGGGTTGATTCGACAAACGAGTTCACCTATGCCGTAAAAAACAATTATGCAGGAAAAATTGCCGTTGCAATAAATTCTCTCGATGCCTAGACAAGTCGAGAGAGTACCAACATTTTTGACCTTTTTAAATTGTTTTTTCTATGTGATATTAGTTCATTTGTTTATTGCAGAAAAAGGAAGATTAATAGTATAATCTATTTTGAGAGAAGACAATCAGAGAAAAACCAATGGTCAGTGAAAACAAGACGGACGTTATAGTTGTAGGAGCCGGACCCGCAGGAGTAAGCGCTGCCGTTACAATCGCAAGAGGCGGGAAAAAAGTTATACTTGTTGAACGCGGAAATTTTGCCGGTGCAAAAAATATGTATGGCGGTGTTATCTATGAACACGCGGTAAAAGAACTTTTCCCTGATTTTTTAGAATCAGCACCTGTTGAAAGATTTGTTACATCTCACAGTTATATGCTGTTAGATGATGAGCAGAGTACAACAATTACTTATAAAAACCACAAAGAAATGCAAAATTCTTTTGTTGCAATACGTGCAAAATGGGACAGGTGGTGTGTTGAGCAGGCTGTTAAGGATGGCGTTTATTTTGTGCCTGACACACTTGTTAACAAACTTATAGTAGAACAGGGCAAAGTCGTCGGTATAAAAACTGATTTGGAAGAATATTTTGCAGATATTGTTATTATAGCAGATGGTGTAAATTCACTCCTTGCACAGCAAATCGGATTGCGAGATGAAATAAAACCCAAACAAACCGCTCTCGGAGTTAAAGAAGTTATAAAACTTCCTGAAGAAGTTATAAATCAGCGCTTCGGACTAAACAGCAAAGAAGGCGCCGCCTATGAACTTGTCGGAGGACCTTTATCGGGCATGCTGGCTTTAGGGTTTATTTATACAAACAAAAATTCTGTTGCAGTCGGTATTGGAGCATGTCTTGAAGACCTGAAAGTTCAAAAAATAAAACCTTATGAACTTTTGGCTAAACTCAAATCCCATCCTTCCGTTGCTGCTTTAACAGAAGGCGGAGAGCTGCTTGAATATTCAGCCCATCTGATTCCCGAAGGCGGGTATAACGCAATGCCAAAGCTCTACACAGACGGCGCAATGGTTGTTGGTGATGCCGCAATGCTTGTTAATAACGCCCATTTTGAAGGAACAAATATGGCAATGATTAGCGGAAAATTTGCCGGAGAAACTGCACTTGAGGCTTTTGAAAAAAATGATTTTTCGGTGAATATGTTATGCCTTTACAGAAAAAAATTGGAAAACAGCTTTATTCTGAAAGATTTAAAAACATACAGAAGTGTTGTTGATATTCTTTCAACAAGAACTTCATCGTTTCTTGGATATTACCCGCAGAAAGTGTGTGAATTTTTCGATATATTTACCACTGCTGATGGTATTGAAAAGCGCGGCAAATTCGTTAAATTTACAAAAGATTTCTTTAGGAAAAGAAGTCTTGCAGAATTGTTTAAAGACGGCATAAGTGCAATAAAATTGGTATTCGGGGTGTTAAAATGACAGACAAAAAAGTATCTGAAAATTTAGATGACAAACTATATAAATTAAAATACAAAACCGATTCAGAGAACCACCTGGTGCCGGATGAATCAAAATGCTTGCAATGTGTCGAAAAGATTTGTACAATAATATGTCCGGCAAATGTTTATAACTACAATGAAACGGAAAAGAAAATGACAGTCAGTTATGAAAAATGTCTGGAATGCGGTGCCTGCAGAATAGCTTGCAGACACATAAACTGGAAATACCCCAGAAGCGGCAAAGGTGTTGTGTATAAAAATAGTTAGAAGTAGATAAAATCCGGAGGGCAAAATGAAAGAAGAATACAGCCAGAACTACAGACGTTGGTACGACAAAGATCCAATCCTTTCACGTTCAATGAAAACTCTTGAAGATTCAGACGACGAAACCCAGATAAAAATAGCCTTGAACCTTATAAAAATAATTATTGAACACAATATCTCGGAACATGCCTATTCCGGAGTTGAAGATATCATTGCTGCCGTTGAAGACGGAAATGTGGAAAGAGGCAGCGGCAGATGGTATGATATTGATGCAACAGTACGTACAGCTATCAACATGCTGGAAAACAGTCCTGTTGTAGTACAAAAATCAGTCGCCAAAGAAATGGCAAAAATCGTTGTCGATAAAATTAAAGAAGACGCAGACGAAAAAGACGACGATGAAAACTAAGAAACAGAACTGAGCGTGATTTTGCCTGTTTTGAACAAATGTGATATTTAATTATATTTGTGTGACAGTAAATAGCGCTGAGTCTGACAGTTTATGGAAGTGACGCCATAGAAAAATATGCAAAAAGTTTGGAAAATCAAAGAAAAATTGCAAATCCCGAAAGAAATCTCTGATTTTGTTGGAGATGAATTGCTGGAAAACCTCTTTATGCAAAGAGGTTTAGATACTGTCAAAAAAATTAAGGATTTTCTAAACCCTCTGGAAACACCCATATCGTCGCCTTTTGCTTTTTCCGATATGGAAAAAGCTGTGAATCGTATTCGTACGGCTGTTGCAACAGGCGAGAAAATAATTGTATACGGCGATTTTGATGCAGACGGAGTGACTTCCGCTTCGCTTTTGTACAAAACATTGAAGTATCTTGGTGCTGATGTAAATTATTACATTCCGACCCGTGAATACGAAAATCACGGAATGAATACAAAAGCCCTTGTTAAATTAATTTCAAAAGAAAAAGCAAAGCTTATAATAACTGTTGATTGCGGTATATCTAATGTTTCGCAGGTAAATTTTGCCAATGGTTTCAAGGTCGATGTTATTATAACAGACCACCATGAGGCACCTTCTGAACTTCCTGCAGCTTTTGCAATTATAAATCCGAAAGCTATGAATGCACTGGATAAAGATTTGAGCGCTGAAGAAATTGAAAGTCTGAATATGCTTGCGGGAGTCGGAGTTGCGTTCAAGCTTGCCTGTGCTCTGCTCGATTCTTATGAAAAAAGAGATTTTGTGGATGAATTGCTGCCTTTTGTTGCGGTCGGGACAATAGCCGACGTCGTGCCTTTGCTTATGGAAAACAGAACACTTGTTGTTCTCGGACTTAATCTTATCTCTAAAGGTGCTCATTACGGGCTGAAAAGGCTTTTAGAGACTGCGGGTTACAGCATGGAAAACGGCATAAATTCAGAAACAATTGCTTTTGGAGTTGCACCGAGAATCAATGCAGCAGGACGTCTTGCAACTGTTGATGAGGCAATAAAATTATTAATCTCAGAAGATAAAACGGAAATAGAACTTTGCTGCACTGCACTGAACAATTATAACAAAATAAGACAGGAGCTATCCGACAATATATTTGCGGAAGCAATTAATATGCCCGGTGCTGTTTCTGATGACCCGGCAGTTATTTTATACAAAGAAGACTGGCATGTAGGTATAATCGGAATTGTTGCGGCAAAACTGGTCGAAGAACTGTGCAAACCCGTTTTTCTTATGATGAAAGACGAAAATACAGGTTTTATAAGATGTTCGGCAAGAAGTGTATCAGATGTGCACCTTCACGAAGTGTTAGCTCAAAATGCTGAATTGTTTGAAGGTTTCGGCGGGCATTCGCAGGCTGCCGGATTGGCTTTTGACCCTGCAAAACACAGTTTTGAATCCGTAAAAAAAGCTCTGAATCATACTATTGATGTAATGTTGGACGGAGAAAAGCCGAAGTATACAATCGATGTAGACCTTGAGCTTGATGATATAAACCTGGATTTGGTTAAGTCAATTCAGCGTCTTGAGCCGTTTGGCGCAAAAAATCCGAACCCGGTATTTGCAATGAAAAATCTTGTACTTACCCAATTTAGAACAATAGGCGCAAACGGAAACCATTTAAAAATATTTTGCGAAAATTCTGCCAAAAAGCCGTTTGAATGCGTTTACTGGAACCATAGCGATTTAGGCATTCCCGTGAACAAAGAATTTGACGCAATTTTTTACCCTAAAATTAATGTTTTCAATGGTGTAACAACTGTACAGCTTGATATTCAGGATATAAAATCGGATTATTTGAACCTGAATAAAACAAATACTTTGAAAATTTACGACCACAGAAAAAAAACAAATATTTTTCCGCAAATTTGTTCATATCTTGACACGACAAAACTCTCAACGTTCATATTTGCGGAAAATAGGGAAATAAAAGAGTTATTAAAACCGTATAGCCCAATTTTTGAAAAAATTCAATCAAGAAAAACCATAACACAATGTACACAAATTATGTTTTTTGATTACCCGCCCAGTGCTGAATTAATGCGCAGTCTGATAAAGAAAACCGGTGCAAAAGTGTTGCATTTTATGCATTATGAAAACAAAAAAAATACCGTGGAAGAAGTTGTCAGAACCTTATTAGGAATGCTGAAATACGTAGTCAACAATAAAAACGGTGAATTGAATTTTGCAGACCTGAATGCGGCGACAGCTCTCAGTGACGACCTGGTAAGACTCGGAGTAGATACGTTTCTCGGGTTGAACATGATTAAAGCTGAAGAACAAAGTAGAGATTTATTGAAGATAGAATTTGCGGACCCTGTTGAAATGCACAGGATAAAGGAGAGTGAGTTTTATGACGAACTTGAAACAGAACTGGAAAAAATTTATGCCTACAGACAAAGATTATGTGTCGAAAACCTCGATGATATCTTTTGCCCAACTGCACAAAGAACTTTACAAAAAGAAATATAAAAGAAACATTTTTTCTTACTATGCGTCATAAAAAATACGTAATTTCACAGCTTTATGATATTATGTTTTTAAGTAAATAAATGAGGGTATGATTTTGAGAGAAAAAATGAAAAGATACGGATTTATATGGCTTCCGGTTTTGAGTATAGCTATAGCGGCATTCATCTCGAATACGGTGTTTGCATACAGCCCGCAACAGCTATATGACCAGGTCTGGAAACTTGTTAACACAAAATATGTTGACCATACAAATAATGAACAGGATTGGAAACGATGGAAAAACAAGTATGACAAGGTTATCAAAACAGATGAAGATGCTTATGTCGCAATTGAAACCATGCTCACAAGCCTGAATGACCCTTACACAAAATTTCTTAATCCTAAAGATTTTGAGGAAGAAACAAGCTCTATAAAAGGTTCTTTAAAGGGTATCGGTGTTCAAATCGGACTCAGAGAAGGCAAACTTATAATTATAGCTCCGATTGAAGACACTCCCGGAGAAAAAGCCGGTTTGCAGTCGGAAGATGAGATACTTGAAATTGACGGAAAATCAACAAAAGGTATCACAATAGACAAGGCTGCAGACCAGATTAGAGGTGAAGAAGGCACCTATGTCACGCTGTTAATCAAAAGAAAAAATCAGGAAAACAAGCTCTACAAAATCCAGCGTGCAGAAATTGAGTTAAAATCTGTTTCCACAAAACCGCCGACAATGGCAAAAGTTGATGACAGCTTAGGCTACATAAGACTCAGTTCTTTCATCAGCAAGAATGCGGCAGGCGAGTTTGAAGCAGCAATAAAACAATATGAAGACAAAAAAGGCTATATTATAGACCTCAGGTCAAATCCCGGCGGGCTGCTCAGCAATGCAATTATAATCTCTGATATGTTTCTTAACGGCGGAATCATTGTAAGTACCGTAGACAGAGACGGTTACAAGGAAACTACAAAAGCTACAAGAAACTATATTACAGACAAACCCGTAGTTATTCTGATAAACAAAGGAAGCGCCTCTGCGAGCGAGATTTTTGCAGGTGCAATGAAGGATAATAAACGCGCATTGATTGTGGGTGAAAATTCTTTCGGAAAAGGGCTTGTGCAGGAAGTTAACAAACTTCTCGGCGGCAGCGGTGCAAATATCACCATCCAAAAATATTTAACACCTAACGGCACAGATATTAATAAAAAAGGTATTGCTCCGGATGTTACAGTTGAACTTACCGAAGAAAATATAAAAAATAAAGACGATGTACAACTGAAAAAAGCAAACGAGCTGCTTTTGCAGATGGTTCAAAACGAAACAAAAACAGCAAAAAAATAATTTAAAAGAGTTGAGGATTTATAAAAGAACGTACGGATAATAAAAAATTCCGGCGTTCTTTTTTTGTACATACGTTTAATTTCCTTTTTTATTATGTGCGTGGTAAAATCATATTTGAATAATCACTTTAGACTTGAGGAATTATAATGAATATTACTGATATGTTACTGTCACTTTTGGGCAATCCTAATGAAAAAAAGGTTAACAAGGTAAAACCTATTGTTGACCATATAAACGCATTAGAGCCGGAGATGGCTGCTCTCACTGACGATGAGCTTCGTGCAAAGACTGTCGAATTTAAAGAAATATTAAACAACAGAGAATTTTCTTCTGATTTTAAAAAAGACAGAGCGCTTGAAAAAGCTGCTTTGGATAAAATCTTACCCGAGGCATTTGCAGTGGTCAGAGAAGCCGGCAAAAGAGTCTTAAATATGCGTCATTTTGATGTGCAGCTTATTGGCGGATATTTTTTGCATAACGGTCACATTGCTGAGATGAGAACCGGTGAAGGTAAAACGCTGGTCGCCACACTTCCCGCATATCTCAACGCCTTAACCGGAAAAGGTGTTCACATTATCACCGTAAATGACTATCTGGCTAAACGCGACAGCGAGTGGATGGGCAAAATCTTCAGATTTTTAGGCTTAACAGTCGGCGTTATTCTCTCAAATTCCAGAGATGAGTATGAATTTGAACGTAAAAAAGCAGCCTATGCCTGCGATATTACATACGGTACGAACAATGAGTTCGGGTTTGATTATCTCAGGGATAATATGGCGGGAAGCGTTGAACAGTTAGTTCAAAGACCTTATAACTACGCTATTATCGATGAAGTAGACAGTATTTTGATTGACGAAGCCAGAACACCGCTTATCATAAGCGGACGTCTTGAACAGTCGGCGGAGCTGTACAGAATAATGGCTCAGGTTGCGCCAAAAATGGAAAAAATTAAACACTATGAGGTCGACGAAAAAAATAAAAATGTTATTTTAACAGAAGAAGGTATAGACAAAGCCGAGGAACTACTCGGCATTGAAGACCTTTTTGATGTTGAAAACCAGTATGCACACCATCTTTTGCAAGCACTGAAAGCAAAAGAGCTGTACCACAGAGATACGGATTATGTTGTAAAAGACGGTGAAGTTGTTATTGTAGATGAATTTACGGGGAGGTTAATGGAGGGCAGACGCTGGTCTGACGGACTTCATCAGGCTGTTGAAGCTAAAGAAAACGTAAAAATTCAGGATGAAACCCAGACGCTTGCAAGCATAACCTTCCAGAATCTGTTCCGTCTTTATCCTAAATTATCAGGCATGACCGGTACTGCTATGACGGAAGAAGCCGAGTTTGGCAAGATTTACAATCTCGAAGTTACAACTATTCCGACAAACAAAAAGGATATAAGAATAGACTTGCCCGATGTCATTTACAAATCGCAAAAACAGAAATATCTTGCGGTTGTTAATGAAATTATAGAAATGCACGAAAAAGGAAGACCGGTGCTTGTCGGCACGATTAGCATAGACAAATCGGAATATATCTCCTCCCTTCTGACTAAGCGGGGTATAAAACACAATGTCTTAAACGCAAAACACCATGAAAAAGAAGCTTATATTATTGCACAGGCAGGTCGTTCAGGCGCTGTTACAATAGCAACAAACATGGCGGGACGAGGCACAGACATTCTTCTGGGCGGCAACCCTGAGTATCTCGCAAAAGAAGAACTTGAAAAAAATAATATAACGCCTGAAAATACACCGGATTATGAAGAAAAGAAAAACACGGTGCTTGAAGCTGCCAGAGCGGTTACTGAAAAAGAACACCAAAAAGTCGTAGAATCAGGCGGTCTCCATGTAATCGGAACAGAAAGACACGAATCCAGACGTATAGACAACCAGCTCAGAGGTCGTGCGGCAAGACAGGGCGACCCCGGTTCCACGAGATTCTTCCTTTCTCTGGAAGACGATTTGATGAGAATATTCGGCGGTCAAAAAATTATAAGTCTTATGGATACGTTGAACACCGAAGAAGACATGAGAATAGAGTCTCCTCTTATTACACGTCAGATTCAAGCAGCACAGAGAAAAGTTGAAACATACCACTTTGATATAAGAAAAAGCGTACTTGAATACGATGATGTTATGAATATCCAGCGTGAAAAACTCTACAATCAGAGACGCAGAGTTTTAAAAGGCGAGAATATTTATCCTGATATTTTATATATGATAGAAAGAGAAATTGACAGACTCATAAAAAGCTACATTTCTCCGGGTATGAATCCGCAGGAATACATCTACGAAGATATGCAGGGATTGATAAAAGAGCTGCATTCGCTTATTCCGCAGCTTGGATATCTTGAAGTAAAAAATATTCAGGGACTCGGATATGACAGCATGTACAACAAGCTCAAAGATGAAGCTATACAGGCATACAGAGACCATGAAGAAAAAACTATTGATTTTTATAACAGTATAGCTTCTCAGTACGATGAAAATTACCTGAAAGAAGAACCGTTTGCTGCACACAATGTTATGAGAAATATTGAAAAAGATATTCTGTTAAGGGTTGTGGACAATAAATGGATTGACCACTTACACAACATTGATATGCTCAGAGACGGTATCGGTTTAAGAGCATACGGACAGAAAGACCCGCTTATTGAATACAAGAAAGAAGCCTATGACCTGTTCAACAACATGATTTTTGAAATCCAGTCAGAAACCGTTAAATATCTGTTCAGAACCCGCTTTGGCGTACAGATTGTTGAACGCAGGGATGAAAATGAAATAGACACGGCACTTTCCAAAGCGGCAAAATCATTTCAGCCGGCAGAAGAAGACGAAAGCTTTATCCAGGCTGATGAAAAAGTCGGAAGAAATGACCCGTGTCCCTGCGGCAGCGGAAAAAAATACAAGCACTGCTGCGGTAAGAATAAGTAACAAAAAATCCGGTTAAATACCGGATTTTTTAAAACTCGATTTTGACAAGAGACGGTTTGATTAGTTCGTAAAAATAGTCCTCGATTTTAGCTTTGTCGCTTATTTTTACAACATACGGGATTCTGCTCTCGTTAAATTTCATTTCAATTTCATCTATTATCCCGGCTTTTATATCTTCTGCTGACTCAGCAAGGATGTCAAGGTCAGAGGATTTTGTAAAATCGCCCTTAACCCTCGAACCGTAATAGTAAAAAGTATAAGGATAATCTTTTAGTACATCTTTTACAATTTTTTCTTCGTTTTCAGTAACACCTTTAATCATCTGTCAAAATTCCATCCAGACTGTTTATTAAAAATTCTGTATCCTTGATAAATTCAGGGATTATGTCAAGTATCGGAAGCGTCATTTTCTCGCTGTATTCATGAGATGTAAGATTTCTTTTTTCTCTGTAATCTGCCCAGTTTTCAAAACTTTTTATCAAGCCGAGACCGTACATTTCTCTGAAAATATTATTTACGGACAGGTCTTTTTCTGTTTTATCGTACTCTTTTTTCAAAAATTTATTCATAATTTTTTTTGCGGATTCATACGTATATCCGAAACGTTGAATACAAGAATCTTTTATATAACCTTTGAGTTTTTCATCCTCCTGCAGATTGTAGTCTTTGTAACATTCTTGGAGGGTTTCAAAACTTTTTTTCAGTATTGTTAAATCAAGTTCGGATTTTTTCATGAATACCTTTTTTTGTTTGATTATAACATACAAAAAGCTCTCTGTTTTAAGAGACAGAGAGCTTTTGAATATTTATGTTTTAGTTGTTAGTCTTTGTCGTCGTCTTTGTCATCATTTTTTTCTGTTTTTGCAGTATCTGCCGGTTTTTCTTCGGGTTTTACTTCCGGTTTTTTCTCTGCACTCTGGCTTGCAGGAGCTGCTTTTTGCCCAGTTGTTTCTGCTTTTGCTGCCTTCTTGTCTTTCCATAATTTGTCAGCTGCATCTGCGAGAGTTATACCTGCTGCAAAACCGAGAACTCCGTTTAACAAAGCATATACTATTTTAGGTACAATACTTTTGGCTGAGCGAAAACCTATAATTGCCGTTCCTAATGTAATAATGCCGATACCAACCTGTTGAGCTACAGGCTTTTTGGTAAAGTTTACAATATCAGAAACATAAAAATCGGATTTTTTTTCTTTTTGCGCAGTTGTGTTAGCAGTCTGCAGGGGTTGTAAATTTGTAGTAGCTGATGTTACCGGTGGTATTTGCATAATATACTCCTTATCTTATGACCGTGCAATATGTGTATTCAAAATACCATAAATAATTTTTTTTGTTAGTTTGAGTACAAATTTTTTACTAAACTTAATATGTTATGCTGTTTCCTGCTGCTGGTGCGGATGGTATGGAACTACGTATAAATCTCCGTAAAACTCCTCCTGCACCAAATCAATATCGCTCTCCGCAGAAAGGAATAACAGAGCAATATATGCTGAAATCTTATCCATTCCAAGCAGAGTCAAAGTTTTCAGTTCAACTTTTTCTTCTGTTGCAAAAATTCTCTCCAGGTTTTCTCTTAAAACATCAACACTTTTTTCTATATATTCGTCATGAGCAAGGTTTACTATATCATCCGGAGTCAATTTTGCATAAGAACGAACTCGTCTTTTTGCGCGTTCATGTGCATTTCTAAGAGCTTGTTTTCTGTCCAGTTCTTCATAAAATTGCAATTGTTTAATCAGGTCTTTCAAATTGACCATACGACTTCTGTTAAGACGAACGCTTGTTCTTCTTTGTAAAACTTCATCAAGGGAAATAACGTTATTTGTGCTGATTTCAGAATCAGCCGCCATCATATCATCCCAGTCATCATCCGTATAATCAAGCTCATCCTGCGGCGTATCTTCAAACTGCGAAACATCTATACCCTCAAGAACATTTGATTTCAGGCGCAAAAGTATTGCCGCAAAAAGCAGTGTTCTGCCGGTGAGTCTCAAATTCTGTGATTTGAGCTGGAACAAATGCGCAAGATATTTGTCAGTAATATCAACAATATCTACATTCCACGGGTCAATCTTTCCTGACTTTGCCATCTGAACAAGAATGGCAATACCGTCTGCCTGTTCATATACTTCCTGCTCAAGACCTTCTGTATTTGTTGAAATCATCTCTATATCATCAAGACTTGAGGCAGTTGCTGCTGACTCTGTATAAAAGCTCTGTATGTGATTTTCGGCTGTCTCTGTCATACTAGTCCCTTAATTTTACACCGGTGACGCGTGTAATTCCTTTTTCCTTTTGTGTAACGCCGATTGTCCTATTAGCTGATTCTATCATAGGTTTTCTGTGACTAACTACTACAAACTGCGTATTTTTTGCCTGATTTTTTACCATTTCTGCAAGTTTTTCCACATTGATACCGTCAAGGTTTGCATCAACTTCGTCAAACGCATAGAACGGCGCAGGCATGTATTTCTGGATGGCAAATACAAAAGCCAGTGCTGTCAATGATTTTTCACCGCCTGACATAAGGTTCAATCTTTGTTTTTCTTTGTCTCTCGGTTTTGCTTCTATTGTCATACCGCCTTCAAACGGTGAATCCGGATTGTCCAGAACAAGCGTACCTTCACCCTCTGAGAGCGTGTGGAAAATTTCTTTAAAGTTGTCGTTTATATTGTTGTATGTAGTGAGGAAGGTTTCCTTTTTCAAATCCTCATAGCCTTTCATTCTTGCAAGAATCTGTTCCCGCTCGGTTGTGAGCGTTTCAATTTTCGTTTTTAACTCCTGCTGACGGACTGACACTTCATCGAATGCTTCTATAGCACGCATATTAACCGGTTCCATTTCCTCCATTCTGCGCTGGAGTCTCTGGATTTTTGCGGTAATTTCATCAACTGATATATCCGACGGCTGGAGTTTTTCTATATCAATACCGGCTTCTTTAAGTTCTGCCCTGATGTCTTCAAGCTGCGGTTCCAGTTCTCTCCGTCTTGCTTTGAATGCTTCTATCTGCTCGGCAATTTTTTCAATATTGAGCTGTATGACATTTTTATCTTTTTCAATATTCAAAAATTCTTCATTGACTTTATCACGTTCAGCCTGAATTTCAGCGAGTTTTGAGCTGAGTTCTTTAAGTTTTTCTTCGAGCACCGTAATTTTTTGTTTAAGTTCTTCTATCTCGCCTTTGTATCTGATTTTATCCTGAGCAAGATTTTCATTATCTTTGTGAAGCCCGTCAATATCTTTGTGACGGGTTTCTATTATTCCGTCATTAAATACAATTTCGCGATTAAATCCGTCTATATCATTGTTTCCGGAAGCGATTTTTGCTTCAATCTGTTTGATAATATTTTCTGATTCTTCCGTAAGTTTTTTGAGGTTAGTCAACTCCTCGGGGCTCATTTTTGCTTCAATTTCTTTTATATCATCCTCGAGTTTCAGTGCCTTTTCGTTTAACTCAATGTGTTTTTCTTCAAGTTTTTCAAGGTCTTTTTCAAGCTTTTGGATTTTGGGTTCGGTTTCTGCAATAAACTGCTTTCTTTGCGCAATATTATTTTCATTTTCTTCTGAATTTTTCAGCAGATTTTGAAGCTCCATTTTTGCTTTGTTGTGCTCGGTCATTGTGTTTGAGAAGTTTATTCTGACTTTATCAAGCTTTTCTTCAAGCTCGGCTTTTTTTCGCTCCAGCGCTGCATAATTATTTTCAAACTCTTTTAATCTTGCCTTATATTTTTCAAGCTCGTCATCCTGGGTCTGGCTGAATTTTAACCCCGTGCGTTTTGCGGAACCGCCCGTTATAGAACCGGATTTTTCAAAAAGTTCACCGGAAAGTGTGACCATTCTGTATTGACCGATGAGTTTACGCGCCGTGTTATAGTCTTCTACTACAAGTGTTTCACCCAATGCATGGAAGAAGACATTCAAATATTCGTCATCAAAGTCGATAAGATTTATTGCAAAATCAATTACACCCTTATCTTTCGGGAGTTTCAACGAACGCGGTGCTTTATTAATCTTGTTCATCGGCAAAAACGTAGCACGACCGGCGTTTGCACTCTTAAGAATTTCAATGGCAACTCTTGCAACTTCATCGTCGTCAACAACTACGTTTGCCATTCTGCCGCCCATAGCAACTTCAAGCGCAGTTGAATACTCTTTATCAACCTGACCGAGCTGGGCAAGCGTGGCATGAACACCGGAAATCTTTGCGTTCAAAACTGTATCTACCGCACGACCAAAGTTTATGTCATTGTATGCCTGCTTTTGTGCCTCCATTGAAGTGATTTTACGATAGGCTGTTTGAATGTTGTAATTCAAATCACCCATTTCATTCTTCGTTTTATCCAGTTCGTAGAGCGTATTCTGTTGAATAGATTTAAAATCTTCAAGCTCTTTTCCCAGTTCTTCGACCTGGGTTTCTAATATATCCTTGTTGCCTGCAAAATTTTTCTTGAAATCTTCAAGTTCTTCAACTTTTGTTTTTGCCTCTGAAAGGTCTTTTAAAAGATTGCTCAGCTCAGATTCTAAAGGCGCCTGATTTTGAATGAGTTTTGTTTCTTCGTCTTTCGTCTGCTCAAACTCTTTTCTGAGATTATTTCTTTGCTCAAGGTACTGGTCTGCTGTTTGGCTTAAGCCTGATACTTCCTGCAAAATGCCCATGAGTTTGTTCTTTTCGGCTTGTTTTTGTTCTTCAAAAGAAGCCAGTTCATTCTTCTTCTGTTCGATTTGTTCTTTTAATTTTTCATTTTTCTCGGTAAGTTTTTGAATACCGTTTTTGGCATTTTCAACAGTTTTAAGATTGTCCTGAATGTTTTTGTCAGCGAATGTAATGGCAGATTCTTTTCTGTCTATCTGACCTTTGATTTCTTCGACCTGTTTTTTTACTTCAATTTGTTCGGCTTCACCTTTTTCTTTAACAAGGTCAGAGAGTTCATCCAGCTTTGCTTTAACTTGCAGAGATTGCGTTTCCAGCTTTTTTAGTTTTGCGGATTCTTCTTTCTTCTTTTTATCAGCGTCAAGTATGCTTTCATGGGTTCTTTCGAGATTTTTCTTGATATCAAAGTATTTTACTGTAGATATCTGACTTTCAAGCCCTGTTTTTTCTTCTTTTAATTTCTTGTATTTTAGTGCGACTTCTCTTTCTGATGAAAGCTGTTCAAGCCTTGCATCTACCTCCGTTAGAATAAGAGTGGATTTTTGAACTCTGTTTTCAACGGTTTCAAGCTCAGCAGACGCCTGTTCTATTCGCCTGTCAAAATCCGCAACACCCGCAATTTCATCAATAATTTTTCTTCTTTCCCCGTCGGAGCAGCCTGTAATACTGGTAACGTCGCCTTGCATAATAACGTTATAGCTGTTAGGTGTAATATTGTATTTTTCAAGCAATGCGTGTATATCAGAAAGTGTGACAATTTTGTCATTCAGGTAATATATGCTGTTATACCCTTGCGAGGTCTTTTTAATTCTTCTTCCGACAGTTAAGTCTTTATTTTCGGGGTCATCTGTCTGAAAGGTTACTTTAACAAATGCTTCGTTTCTTCTGGTATGCGTAGATATAAGCTGGGATATTTTCTCCGCTCTCAATGTTCTCGAAGATGACAGACCGAGTGCAAACAGAACACTGTCTATGATATTACTCTTTCCCGAGCCGTTCGGACCGGAAATAGTCGTAAATCCTTCTAAAAACGGTATATTAACTTTGTTGGCAAAAGATTTGAAGTTATCAATCTCTACTTCTTTAATGTACATTAACTACTCTAATCCCAAGTCTAAGCATATATTACTAATTCTCTTATAAACTTAATAAATAGTCAAAAAGATTACAATATATGTATGATTTTTACTCTAATGTAAATTTATGTAAACATTTAAACCCAAACCCTAAAGATAAAAAAAAGAATGCCGATAAGAGTAGTATACAGTCTATCAAAAGGGTATGAAATGATAAAAAAAGCAGAAAAACCATCCAGTAATATCTCAGACGGCGTAGCATTCCTCTTGCGCGGTGCGAAGAAAAGAAGGTCTATGGCAATAGCCAGTGCCAAAATGATTAATTCCGATTTAGGAATCTCAAACAAACTCGTGGCACTAAAATAAGAAGTGAGACTATGAAATAGGTAAGGAACAATTTCATACCAGTTCCATTATACTAAATGCTCCTGATGACAAAACAGGAGCTTTATTTTTTCTTTTTTTTCGTATCCGGGGGAGCAGGTTCTTGTTTGGGTTTGTTTATAATAACAAGAACTTCATTTTCTCCTGCCATCTTCAAATTATTTCTTGCAATAGCCTCAAGGCTTTTCATGGAACTGAAATCTTCCAATTCTTCTTTAAGGCGCTGGTTTTCCGCAATAGCCTGTTCGTTCAGTTCTTTCATTTTTTTTATCTTGCCGTGATAACTTATACTTTTGGTGATATTTCCAAACGCACTTATTCCTATTTGCGCCAGAAAAATCAGCAGCACAATTGTCAGAAACGAATAACAAAAACGACTTTTATTTTTTCGTTTTTTGTTTTTTGCCTGTGTTTTTTGGATTAAATCGGTTTTTTCCACTTCCGGCTGCGCCTCCTAAACTAAAAACACTAATAACATTATAACTCAACAAGCACGGCTGACAAGTGAAACAAAATTCAGCGACTGACCTGTTGTCTCAAGGAAAAGCAAAGCCGGCTGCGGAATGCTGTTTAATACCAATTTTTCTCAAACAAATTATGTTGTATAATCATGACAAAATAATTTGTATTTATATGTGATTTTTAGTAAGATTTATAATCAGAGGAAGTATGAAACTCACAATAGATGAAATTATAAAAGCTACGGATGCAACAGTTATCAGATGCACAAACAAATCGGGTTGTTTTAACATATCGACAGATACAAGAACGATTTGTATTGACGACATATATTTGCCTTTAGAAGGAGAAAATTTCGACGGTCATGATTTTATTAAACAGGCAGTTGAAAAAGGTGCAAGAGGTTATTTTACAGCCAAAAAGCGGATAAAATATTCTGAATCAAAACTTATACTGTTTGTTAAAGACACACGCATTGCTTATTTGAATTTAGCAAAATACTGCCGCGAAAAAGTTAACCCGGTTGTTGTTGCAATAACCGGAAGTTCAGGGAAAACAACCACAAAAGAGATGGTTGCTTCAGTGTTGCAAATGGCATATAAAATACACAAATCTCCGCTAAATCACAACAACGAGATAGGTATGTGCCAAACTATTCTTTCACAGCCTAAAGACACTGAAGTTTTGATTTTGGAGATGGGAATGAGAGGTTTAAGAGAGATAAAACTCCTTTCAAAATACTCCATGCCTGATATTGCTGTAATTGTAAACAGCGGTTCAGCACACATAGGGCGTCTGAAAACCGTAGAGAATATTGCTAAAGCAAAATGTGAAATAACAACAAAACTGCATCCTGAGGGTGTATTATTTGCTCAGGATTCAGTGTTAATAAAAAATGCAAACAAATACAAAGGCAAAACTATCTATTTAAGCCTTAAAATGCCGGAAGTGAAAATTTTGGAACAAACCCCGGATTTTAGCAGATTTTTATTTAATGATAATGAATACACCCTGAATGTAGGCGGAGAACATAACATACAGGACGCTTTATACGCAATCTGCGTCGGCTTAAAACTTGGTATGACACCTGAAAAAATAGCTGAAGGTCTGAGTCTTTATAAACCTATTGAAAAACGTTGGGAAATTAAAGAAATTGGCGGTTATAAAATTATTAATGACAGCTATAATGCAAATCCCGAGTCTATGAAGGCTGCTTTAACAACATTTCTGAGTCTTTATGAAGGAGAAAAGGTTGTTGTGCTGGGTGATATGGGAGAACTCGGCGAAAATGCCGAAAAATATCACATAAATGCCGGAAAACTCATCAGCAGATACAAGGATGTCAAAGTGATAACAGTCGGCAAACTTGCAAAATTTATAGCAGAAAACTGCGGACATGAATCAGTTTCTTTTGAAGACAGCAGACAGGTTGCAAAATATATAACGGACAATGTGGCGAAAAACTCACTGATTCTTTTTAAAGCGTCAAGATCCATGAAGTTTGAAGAAATAATTTCTGAAATAGAGGAGTTGAAAAAATAATGATTTTAGCGGCAGTAGCGGGTTTAATAGCATTTGTGCTATCTTTGTTATTCGGCGTACCATATATAGAATTTTTGAAAAAAAAGATGTACAGCCAGTACATTCTTGAAGAAGCGCCTGAATCCCATGCAAAAAAGGGCGGTACTCCAACGACAGGCGGAGTTTTTATAGTGCTTGCATCAGTACTTGCAGCAGTAATTTCTCTTTTAATGGCGGAAAAAACTTCAACCGGTGCATTTTTGCTGCTTATAACGTTTGTTTTCTACATGTTTGCAGGGTTCCAGGATGATATCCAGAAGATTCACAACCACCAGAATAAGGGATTGACTCCGCGCGGAAAGTTGTTTTTGCAAATTGCAATTGCAGTGCTGCCGGTTCTTTTTGTGACAATAAGCGGAAGAACCTTCTTAACCTTCGGAGAATATACAATAAACCTCGGCTGGCTGTATCCGTTTTTTGGAATATTTTTAATAACAGGTGTTTCTAACGCCGTAAACCTGACAGACGGACTTGACGGTCTTGCTGCAACAAATATGGTCATTGCAATGGCGGCTATGGTCGGTATAAATTTAATTATGAATAATGTTGATATTGCAATAATTTCCGCTGCCGTTGGCGGTGCATGTCTCGGATTTTTATACTTTAATAAATATCCGGCAAAGGTTTTTATGGGTGACACAGGCTCCCTTGCTCTCGGCGGAATATTGGGAACAATAGCGGTTATGGGCAAGTTTGAACTCTGGCTGATACCGATAGGTCTTGTTTTTATGTGTGAAACACTGTCGGTTATACTGCAGGTTACAAGCTATAAGCTTACAGGAAAAAGAATTTTTAAAATGAGTCCGATACATCATCATTTTGAGTTGTGCGGATGGAGTGAGAATAAAATTGTTGCGGTATTTTCCTTTATTACATTAATATTTTCGGCAGCAGCCGTATTTTTGTTCTGGAAAATGAATGCATAGGCAGGTAAAAAATGAAAAGAAAATGGTTTGACAAAAAAGTTTTGATTCTCGGGCTTTCAAAAAGCGGCGCTGCAGCGGCAGAATACCTCTCAGACAAAGGAGCTGAATGTTTTATAACAGAAAAAAAAGAGCGCAGTGATAAAGATAACGAATTGATTGAACGTTTGGAGAAAAAGGGCATAAAGATTGAATTTGGCGGTCACAGCGAAGAATTTTTGGACGGTGCCTATACAGCAGTAACAAGCCCCGGTATTCCTCCTCAATCACCTGTTTTTCAAATGCTTAAAGAAAAGCAAATACCTGTAATCAGTGAAATAGAGCTTGCTTATCTTGAAACATCTTCACCGTTTATTGCGATTACAGGCACAAACGGAAAAACTACGACCACAATGCTTACCTCATTTATTCTTGAAAAAGAGTTAAAAGCTCCGTCTTGCGGCAATATCGGGATTCCGCCGTGTACACTTCTTAATGAAAAAAATGACTATTTTGTTTGTGAGGTAAGTTCTTTTCAATTAGAGTTCAGCCACTGTTTTCACCCGCAAATTGCAGTATGGATGAATTTTACGCCTGACCATATAGATTGGCATGGAGGTCTGGACAACTACTTTGCCGCAAAAGCAAAACTTTTTGCAAAAGAGAAAAAACCCGCTTTTGCTATATTTTCAGCTATAGACGACAAAGTCAGAGCGTTTGGAGAAAATTACGACGGTGAAAAATTCTTTTTCGGAAAAGAATATGAAAAGAATTGCTGCTATATAAAAGAAGATGCAATATGGTATAAACGCAATAATGAAGAAAAAATTATAGACCTGAAAGATGTACCGCTTGTCGGGTTCCATAATTATCAAAATGTTATGGCTTCAATAATTACAGCAAAAATAGTCGGTATAACAAATGAACACATAGTTGAAGCAATAAAGGAATTTAAAGCGCCGGAACACAGATGTGAATTTGTCGGAGAAATACAGGGCAAGCTGGTTTACAACGACTCAAAAGCCACAAATCCTGAGGCGGCAATATTTGCGCTAAATTCCTTTGAAGGCAAAACTGTAACTCTCATCGCCGGAGGACGCGACAAAAATACCGACTTAACAGATTTTTGCAATACGGTTAAAGACAGAATAAACACGGTAATACTACTCGGTGAAGCAAAAGAACGCTTTGAGTCGGAGCTGAAAAAAAACGGATTTGATAATATTATATGTGTAAATACCTTTAACGAATCCATAGATAAAGCTTTTGAACTTGATAACAAAGTGATATTGCTTTCACCGGCGTGTGCAAGTTTTGATATGTTCAGCGGTTACGAAGAACGGGGAAAAGTGTTTAAAGAATATGTCTTATCAAAGAAATAACAGAACAATAAATAAAAGACTCCACGGTGATGTAGTGTTATCGCCGCCTGATACAACACTTATGATTGTTGTTGCCTTTCTGCTGGTTATAGGTTTGATGGCGATTTTCAGTGCCGGTGCGCCCAAAGCGATGGAGGCAGGTGAAAATCCTGCATCTTTTGCAATAAAACAGTTTATATACATGATATTTGGTTTTGTAGGTCTGCAGTATTTTGTAAAACTGGATTATAAGAAGCTGAAAGACTGGGCAATTCCTTTTACATGGTTTGTAATTGTAATGCTCGGGCTTGTAGATTTTACAAGTTTAGGTACGGTTGTTAACGGAGCTAAAAGGTGGATAAATATAGGACCAATCCAGTTTCAACCGTCTGAAATGACAAAATTGGCGGTAATTCTCCTTTTGTCATCAGCGTTTTATAAGTCAAAAGACCTTTTTAACAGCCAAAAATTCACAAGATATTTTTTGCCCATATTAATAATGATGTTCCTTGTGTATAAGCAGCCTAACCTTAGTATGGTCATTTTATTGATGATGATTTCTCTGGTTATGTATTTAAGCGTAAGCGGTTCCGTAAAGTATATGATTGCCTCAGGTATAGCGGCAATAAGTTTTCTGGTTATGACTTTTATGCTTTTTGGTCAAAAACTTTTGCACGGATATCAAATGTCACGTATAAAAATTTGGCTTAATCCGGAATCAGACAGATACGGCGCCGGTTATAACATTATTCAGTCATTGCTTGCCTTTGCCGCAGGCGGTTTTTGGGGGGTCGGATACGGCAACTCAAAACAAAAACTCGCATGGCTTCCCGAGGGGCATACGGACTTTATCTTTGCGGTAATCGCTGAAGAATTAGGGTTTTTGGGCTGTTTTCTGATTATAGGCTTGTTCTTAACCTTTATTCACAGAGGTATTATCATATCCTCACGCTGTACAGATATGTTCGGAAAGCTTATGGCAATAGGTATAACCCTTTCCATAGGCTTGCAGGCATTTATAAACATGAGTGTTTCAAGTTCACTGATACCGGCGACTGGCGTTCCGCTTCCTTTTATAAGTTATGGCGGCACCTCCTTAATTGTCTCAATGTGCATGGTCGGTATTCTGCTTAATATCTCCAGAAAACGAATTAAAAGGATAAAAACAAATGAGTACCCGCAGCAATAAAAACCAATTTACTTATTTTATAACAGGCGGCGGCACCGGCGGACACATATATCCGGCTATTGCGGTTGCTGACGCGCTAAAAGCGGAACAGGATACAGAGAAAATATTTTATATAGGCAACTCAAAAAATCCGGAAAAACAAATAGCCGAAAATGCAGGTTATCAATTTTTGAGCGTCGATATTACCGGCATGCCCAGAAAGATAAGCTTTAAACTGTTTCAATGGGGGGTAAAACTTATTTTTGCCACAATTCATGCTTGTTTTTATATTTCTAAATACAAACCGGATTTAGTTTTTGGTACGGGCGGATATGTCAGTGCGCCTGCGCTTTTTGCGGCTATTTTGACACGTACCCCCTTTGTTATACATGACTGCGACGCAGTACCGGGTATTGTATCAAAAACCGCAGCCCCATACGCAAAATCGGTTTCACTTGCCTTTGAAAATTCAAAAAAATTTGTAAAATCCGGGTCCGTGCACTGTAACGGCAACCCCATACGTAAAGAGTTTTTGGAGTTGAACAAACAAGACGCACGAAAAAAACTCGGGATTGAAGACAAATTAACGGTTGTTGTGACGGGCGGTTCGCAAGGGGCAAAGCGGATAAACTCCGCATTAATCAATTCACTTGAAAACATTTTTTCAAAATATGATGTACAAATTTTGCACCAGACAGGCAAAAAGAACTTTGATGATGTAGCGGAAGAACTTAAAAAAGTTTATCCTGAATACAAAAACAACAAAAATTATATCCTGAAACCATATTTTGACGATATGTACGTACCGCTTGTTGCGTCTGATATTGCGGTTTCCCGTTCGGGTTCATTGAGCCTGTCTGAAATTTGTATCTCAGGACTTGCGTCAATACTCATACCCTACCCCCATGCGGCTGCCGACCACCAGCGAAAAAATGCAAAAGAGATGGAATCTCAGGGCGCTTCTTTGTATCTTGAAGATGCAGACTGCACTCCTGAAAATTTGTGCCGGCTTTTAGAGCTGCTTATCGGGAATACCCGGGAATTAATCAGGCTTCAAAACAATGCAAAGAAGCTTGCAAAGCCTGAGGCAACTGAAAACATCATAAAACAAATAAAAACAGCATTGAATGGATAGTGTATTTAAATCTGTTTTTTAGCTATAATTTTTTTAGATTAAGGTAGTAAAGGTAAGAAAAGTGATTAAAGAACAATATTTTCCGCAAGAAATTGAAAAAGAATGGCAAAAAATTTGGGAAGAAAACAAATTCGGAAAAACGTACGATGATACAGACAAACCGAAATACTATGCACTCTCGATGTTTCCGTATCCTTCGGGCAAATTGCACATGGGACACGTAAGGAACTATACAATAACGGATGTTATTGCTCGTTTTAAGAAAATGCACGGCTTTAATGTCCTTCATCCGATAGGATGGGACAGTTTCGGTCTGCCGGCTGAAAACGCAGCCATCCAGCACGGGGAAAGTCCGGAAAAATGGACGGATGAAAATATTTCTTATATGAAAATGCAGTTGAAAAAACTCGGGCTTATGTATGATTGGGACAGAGAGGTTGCAACCTGCAAACCCGATTACTATAAGTGGACTCAATGGCTTTTTCTTCAATTGTATAAAAAAGGTCTTGCATACAAAAAAGAGGCTGCAGTAAACTGGTGTGACAAATGCGCCACCGTTCTTGCCAATGAACAGGTAATAGACGGAAAATGCTGGAGATGCGACAGTGTTGTAGAAAAAAAATACCTGTCGCAATGGTTTCTAAAAATTACCGACTACGCAGAACAGCTTCTGCAAGACATCGACAAACTCGAAGGCTGGCCGGACAGTGTAAAAATTATGCAGAAAAACTGGATTGGTAAATCAGAAGGCGCGATTTTCAGATTTAAGGTCAAAGAAATTGAAGGTCTTGAAGTCCCTGTATACACAACCAGACCCGATACGGTACACGGTATAACATATCTTGTAGTTGCCCCTGAATATCACGATATAGAAAAGCTGACGACTCCGGAGAATAAAGAAGCTGTTGAAGCATATCGAGCAAACGCAAGAAAAATGACTGAAATTGAACGTCTTTCCACAGAACGTATAAAAACAGGCGTTCCGCTTGGTACGCATTGTATAAACCCTTTTACCGGCGAAGAATTTCCGCTTTGGACTGCGGATTATGCGCTTGTTGAATACGGAACCGGCGCTGTTATGGCGGTACCGACTCATGATGAAAGAGACTTTGATTTTGCCAAAAAATATAACCTGCCGATGAAGGTCGTTATACAAAACCCTGAAAATCCTTCGGACTGTAGGGAAGCAGCTTATACAGAACCCGGGGTTCTTGTAAACTCCAACGAATTTAACGGAATGAAAAATGAAGAAGCCAAAAAAGCGATTACCCAAAAAGCTGTAGACGGCGGATTTGGCGAATTTAAGACCCAATACAGACTCCGTGACTGGCTGATTTCAAGACAGAGATACTGGGGCGCTCCGATTCCGGTGGTTTACTGTGAAAAATGCGGTCCTCAGCCTGTTCCGGAAGACCAATTGCCCGTTAGACTTCCGGAAGATGTCGATTTTAGCGTAAAGGGAATGTCTCCGATTCTGACATCAAAAACATTTCTTGACACAACATGCCCGTGCTGCGGCGGAAAAGCTAAAAGAGAAACCGACACAATGGATACCTTTATTTGTTCAAGCTGGTACTATCTCAGATACGCTGACGCCAAAAATACTTTAGAACCGTTCAGCAAAGAGCTTGTAAACAAATGGCTCCCTGTTGACCAGTATGTCGGCGGGATAGAACACGCAATTTTGCACCTTTTATACTCAAGATTTTTTACAAAAGCTTTGAAAGACCTGGGGCTTGTTGATTTTGACGAACCGTTCAAAAATCTCTTAACACAGGGAATGGTGCTTAAAGACGGTTCAAAGATGTCTAAATCCAAAGGCAATACGGTTGATCCGGATGAAATATTTGAAAACTACGGCGCTGATACCGCCAGACTCTTTATTCTCTCCGACTCACCGCCGGCAAGAGATTTTGACTGGTCAGACGCAGGCGTTGAGGGCTGTTACAAGTTTTTAAACAGAGTGTGGAGATTGTATGCCTCAAATCAGGACAATCTTATACTTGATTATAAACTTCCGGATGATGTTTCAACCCTCTCAAAAGAGAACAATAACCTCGTAAGAACAACCCACATAGCCATAAAAGGCATTACTCATGATATTTCTAACGAATTTCAGTTTAACACTGTGATTTCAAAATACCGTGAGTTTGTTAACGCAATTTATGACTATGCCGGTAAAAAATCACAGTTTACGGAGGAAGACAAAAACGTCTTGAGTTTTGCACTTGTAACACTGCTGAAACTCATGGCTCCGACTACCGTGCATTTAACAGAGGAAATTTATCATCAGCTAGGCGGCAAAGGCTCTATTCACGAAACTAAATGGCCGCAATACGAAGACAAGCTTGCAAAAACGGCTGCAGTAACTCTCGTTGTCCAGGTTAACGGTAAAGTGAAGGACAAAATAGAGATAGATGCTGAATCCACAAAAGACGAGCTTGAACAACACGCGTTTGCAAGTGAAAAAGTAAAACAAGCAATAGATGGGAAAACGGTGGTAAAAACCATTGTTGTTCCCGGAAAACTCGTAAATATTGTAGTAAAATAGCAATAAACTTCACAGTAAAAAAGGCGGCATAAAAAGCCGCCTTTTTATATTTTTACATGGATTGCCCGCAAAATTTTGTAAACTAATCTTAATACAGCAAAAATTGTTATCAATTTTTTTCTAAAAAACGACTTTAAATACATGAGGGATATTATTATTTTGAGAGGAATTGACTATAATGACTACGGTTGCTGCATTAGGCAGAAATTATGAAATTAAACAAGCCCAAAAAACTGCATCTGCAACGCAAAATACGACTCAGAACGTTTTTGGCTCAGCTTCAACATCAGCCGTAGAAACTGTATCTTCTCAAAAATTATGGGATGAAAACACAAAAGCAATTTTGTACAATATAACGAAAAACACAGGTATTGCACCATATACGCCCACTATATTAAAAGATGACAACACTGCAATAAAGCACTCGCAAAAACATCTTATTGACCTTTTAAAATACTATGAAGGCGACAATTTTCACTATTATGAAGCGGTAACAATTCCGTACAAAGACGGCTACGGCTCTATGACCTGCGGTTTCGGGGAATTGACCAATAAACCGCGTACCCAGGAACTTGCCTACAAAAAACTTGGCGAAACCATTGAAAAATACACAGGCGAAGTAAGAAGACTTCTAAACGCAAGACTCGGCAAAAATACATACGAAAACCTTCCAAACTCTATCAAAGAAGGCTTAATCGACCTTTGTTACAATAAAGGGCTTCCGAGAATCAGCGGTAATAAAACATTATTAAATGCTATTAAAGCTAAAAATTATTCAGCAGTAATAGACAATCTTGATTACGTCTATTCCGGCAAAACCGGTGCAAAAAAAGAAGAAGACCCCGGTCTTTACAGACGCAGCCTGAACAGAATGATACTTGCGGCAAGAGACTTGAGCGGCAAGGAACTTAAAGAAGCCCAAAATGTTATAGACGCATTTTATAAAAAAGCGGCTGCATGTCACAGTGCAAACCGCTCGTCCACAGTTGAACTGGATAAAATATACGAAAACTTCAAAACCGGCAATATCACAGGTGAACCTGTAAACGTTGAATCCGGAAAAATTAAAATTACTGAAAAATACAAAGGCAAAGGCGTTTTCGCGGTTGCACAAGATGCTTATGCCAATATAAAAGACAAACAAAATGTTTCTTTTAAAGAATTTTATGAAGAATTTAAAAGAATTAACAGAAACCCCGAAAATATTTCACTCGGAACAGAATTGAATGTTCCGTTTATCAAAAATATAGCGGCAAATCAGGGCACAGAAGCTATTCAGACTCCTGTTGATGCTGCACAAAATATAAAACCTGCAGAGCCGCCAAAAGAAAAAGAAATAAAAAAACCGGCAAAAGAAGAAAAGCCGAAGAAAGGTTTTTGGAAAAGAGTCGGAGACGGCATAAAATCCTTCTTCAAATCTATCGGCAAGGCTATATCAGGATTTTTCGGGCTATTCTCAGGCTGCAGCAGAAAAAAAGACGACACACCTGTTGAAACATCAGATGAAGAAAAAACCCAATTCCAGAAAATGCTTAAAGACCCTGATGTAAAAATCACGCAAGACGGGGATTTCCAGCTTGTTACAAAGGAACATACAGTTGAAAAAGGTGAAACTGTCTGGAGAATAGCTAAAAAATACGGAATTGATGAGAATATTTTATGCTTAAACAACAATATTAAAAACAAAGATCAAATAGCGGAAGGGCAAACGCTTAATATAGAAAAACTAGGTTATAAAGTAAAAAAAGGCGATAATTTATTCAGAATCGCCCAAAAATTCGGTCTGACCATAGAAATATTGAAAGATATAAACAACATTGACGATGTGGACAAACTTGAAGCCGGTCAAATGCTTGAGATACCGGGATTTACATATACGGTAAAACCCAAAGACACGTTATACGCTATTTCAAAACGTGTCGGTGTAAAACTCGATGATTTGATTAAAATAAACAATCTCGACAAAAACGGTATTATTTCACCAGGACAGCAAATAAAAATCATTTACAACGACAGTGATTTTGCAATTTCTTCGGACAAAAAGACCGTAACTATTGACAAAGCTACAAACACAAAGACTGAAATCGTTGATATGAGCGGAGTTGTCAACCTGAAAAACAGAGAACTCTTAAAACAGAAACGCAAAGTTAACGGCAAAGTTGTTGCCACAAGAGCAGTCTTTAACCCTACAAAATCTGGAGAATTAAGCGGCAAAACGATTATTGTAAACGCCGGTCACGGTTATTCACAAAACGGTATAGATGCGGGAACTCCCGGTCGAAAAGGACTCGAGGACGAATGGCTCATAAATTATGACAACGCAATCAGATTAAAAGACAGATTGTGTGCAAAAGGCGCAAAAGTTATATTCTTGCAGGGCAAAAAACGTTTGATTATGAATGAGATAAGAAAGCCCCAAAACCATGCTGATATGTTCATCTCTGTCCACGTGAACTCGCATGACAAAGCGACGCAGGATAGAACACAAATATATTATGCAAGACAAAAACAAAGCAAAAAACTTGCAGAACTAATGGAAAAGAAATTCGATAGATGGATTCCCCAAAATGAACATATCGACCAAAAAGACAGATTTACAATAAATGGAAAACAGGACTATGCGCAGTCTAAACATACAAACTATGACGTTCTGACGACAATGGAGGGCAACCAAAATAAACCGAGTGTTCTCTGGGAAGTCGCTTTCATGGTTTCGCCTAAAGGCAGAGAAAGAATGGCTAATCCGGGGCTTATGAACGATTATGCTGAATGTATGGCGGATGCCGTTGCGGATTATTTCAACAATTAACTGACTTTTTAAGCCTAATCTTTTTAAATGATTGCAATTTTGTGAACAATTGTATATAATGCTTATAGATATATTGTATCTACCCCCATAACTCCGATTATCGTTTAACAGCAGGGATATATGATTACCACAAATTTCAACCCGTCGGTCTTGACGACGCAGAGAAATCTTAATATCGCAACAAGCTGTCTTAACACCGCGCTTGAACGCATGAGCACGGGGTATAAGGTGAATTGTGCTGCCGACGACGCTGCGGGCATGTTTGTCGCCTCAAACCTGAACGCAAATATCAGAGGACTTAAACAAGCCCAAAAGAATGCACAAGACGGCATATCCCTCTTAAACACCGCCGAAGGCTCCTTGTCTAACATGACAAACATATTAAACCGTCTGAGAGACCTCGCAGTCCAAGGCGCAAACGGCGTGTACGATGAGAACTCCTTAGATGCAATGCAAAACGAGGCAGACTCACTCGTTGCCCAACTAAAACAAATCCAGCAGGGCACATTATTCAACGGCAAAAGCATTTTTAATGCAAACGCAACATGGAATCTAACCACCCAAAACACAGGAACTGCAACCATCTCCAC
>CALVEC010000012.1 GCA_944326475.1 Candidatus Gastranaerophilales bacterium | reverse complement strand
GTCGCAAGCTTCGCTCGCTCCGGCTACCGAGGCAAAGATTTATCAACAAGAAATATATTCCAATTAATAAAACTTTGACTTAAGTATATCACAAAAAACCGGCTTTCAAAACTTGTCGTTAAGAAAAATTTTTGTATAATAAGAATCATGAAAAAGATTGTACCTGTATTATTATTAGCTGCAATAATAACCTCCGGTGCCGGATACAAAGGCAAACTGCCGGATATAAAAAGCGAGTTTGAATATGAACGCCATGAGCCTGGGACCTCGCGTCCGCTATACAACCACAACCATGAAGAAGTTAAAAACCTTAAACTCGCGCCTGCGCCAAAAGACAACAAAACTTATATTGATATAATCATGAAAAAAGAACCGACCAGTCCCTACTTGAACGATATTGGTGATGTTATTAAAATACTTGAAAAAATGCAGGATTGTATTGCGACGGACAATGAAGTGCAGCGTTTTAACGCTTTAGCGAGTGCACTAATTGACAATGCCGATTTTATGCAGGCAAGATACAAAAACAAGCCGGAAGAACACTATGTTTCGTTTAAGAAAGTTATTGAAATTTCCACAAAAGCCCGATCACTTGCGACTCTGCGTTGTGAAGCTGAAATTTACGTAAAATATCTGCCCTACAGTAATGAAGGTCAAGCCTACAGCAAAGATAATATAAACAAACAGATAGAATATTTTTCAAAAGATTTGGAGAGTGCGTTGAAAGTACTAAGAGCTGCCGATTAGAGATGTTTTGGCGGTTTCCCCTGTTCTTGCAAAAGTGTTTTAACTACTTTTGGCATTTGGCAGATAAAAGAATAATCCCCTCTTGTGATGGAACATTTACTGCAATTCTGACCGAGTTCATAGCATTCAATTGCCTGCAATGTCCAGCTTTGTGTTATCGAATCCGAAAGCTCTCCATCGTTTTGCGGCACATACAAATCAGATATAATACTCTTTCTGTACAAACGCGCACAATTCATACCTGTCCTCATTCTGAAACATCCCCGTATATTTACAACCCTCCTATTTTTGTAGTATATATCTTTTCTTTGCCGTTTTACTCCGTTGTTTAGTGTATTTTTAAATCTTTAAAATATTGACTGTGCAAAAAAAACTCTGGTATAATTTTGTTAAATGTTTATCTGAAGTTAAGGAGTGTTATATGTCCAAGGATTTTAGTTTTGATGTTGTTTCAGAATTTGACAGACAGGAACTTTTGAACGCGGTTGACCAGGTTCAAAGAGAACTCAACAGCAGATTCGATTTAAAAAATACAAATTCTCAAATCGAATTGGATGCTGATAAGTCAGTTACCATAACGACTTCGGATGATATGAAACTCAGAAATATACTTGATATTTTGCATACAAAAATGTCGAAAAGAAACTTAAGCCTAAAAATATTGGATCCCCAGCCTGTAGAAAATGCGCTTGGCGGCAATGTCAGACAAATGTTTAAACTAAAAAAAGGTCTGACGCAAGAACTTGCAAAAAAGATTGTGGCAGATATAAAAGCCTCAAAAATGAAAATACAAGCTTCCATTCAAGGGGAACAGGTCAGGGTTTCAGGAAAAAGCAAAGATGATTTACAGGCTGCAATCAGACTTCTTAAAGAAAAGGAAGACAGTTATAACATACCGCTGCAGTTCCAAAATTACAGATAAGCCGGTTATTTATTCAGTTTTAATTGTCAATGCTTTTTCCGAATAGGATTCTCAAACCGCCAAAGGGTTTACGCATTGTGCATTTTATTCCCGTTGTTATTTCATTAAGGTTTGAGGCAATTGCGGTTGCATTAGCCAGAGCGCATTCTAACATTGGCATGCTTTCGCTTATTGCACCAGTTGTTCCTCCGATGCTTTCTCCGACACCGGTGAAACTCTGAGTAATTGCATTTACATTTGCGCTTGCCGCGTCTACATTGTTGAAAACATCCTCCAGTTTTTTCTGAGTAATTGTCCTATCAATACGTGATGTAAGTGCATTTGTATTTTGAGATGCAGCAGCCAGGTTTTTTGCAGAAAGATTTATGTTTTCTCGGTTTTCTTCAACAATAGAATTTACCATTGCAAAGAGTTCATTGAGCCCTGACGTGCTGCTTTCAAGATTTGCAAGCGTTGCTGCCGCATTTTTTTCCATTTCTTCAAGATTTTCAGTGTCTAAACTTGCAAAATAGGAATGCGCGTCTATTGTCGCCGTGCCATCAATTACAGAATGATTTTTAAGCCTGATTGCCGCAGGTTTTTCAGGATAAATTAAATCTACATAATCTTTCTCAAATCTGCCGCGTTTAATGATTTTTAGTTTTGCTTCCATATTTTCAGGTAAGTTTAAATCATGCGGATAAAGTACCAGCTTCACCAGCGTGTACTGATAGTCTTTGCTGTGTCTTACTCCTGCAATTTTTCCGATTTTGTGCCCTTTGTAAAAAACCGGAGCGTGATGATGAAAGGGTCTTGCGTCTTTAAGTCTCACAGTTATGTATGTGTACATAACCATGCGGTACAATGTAATAATACCGGCAGCAAGCGCTATAAGCAGCGCAAGCAAAAGTTTGTGTTTTGTCCAAAGATTTTTAATAAAAATTTTCATACCAAAACTCTATTAGAATTTTTCATAAAAAAACATTGCCCGAATGTCTTTCCTGTTGTCTAAAAATTATTAGATATTTTGAAAAGCTTGCAAACAAAGTGTTTTGGCAGGTACTGTACTTGAAAATATGATTGTGTTACGATACTCGTATAAAATTGCTGCGTAATGTGCAGTATACAATTTGAAACGTGGAGAAAAATTAAAGTAATGCCAGCAGATACAATAAGAGTCTACGATTTAGCTAAAGAGTTAAATCTTACCAATAAAGAATTAATAGAGAAACTGGAAACAGAAATGGGCGTGAAGGTAAAATCACACTCCAGTGCAATCACCGAATCACAGGCAAACAAGCTTAGAAGTATTGTTTTGGAACCTAAAAAAGAACAGTCCAAAAAACCGAAAGCTTTTATTGTTAAAAAGCCCAAAGCGGCACCTGCCCCGGAACCGGAACCTGAAACTAAAAAAGAAGAACCGGTTAAAAAAATAGAAATTCCACAGCAAAAAGTAATTGAAAAAGTTGTCCTCGGTCCGGTATCTGCAGCTGAAAGAAAAATATTTAAACAGGAAAGAAAAGAATCTCCACGCAAAGAAGCATTAAAAAACAGTTCTCCTTCTCAGAAACAGCAAAAAGCGCCGGTTGAAAAACCCAAAGAGCATGTAAAGAGAGAAGAAAAGAAAAAATTTATCGCGGAAACTGAAAAGAAACCTATTCAGCGTCACATTATACCGCAAGATATATATGACGGAAAAAACGCAGGCGGTAAGAAAAAAAGCGCAAAGAAAAAAGAAAAAATATATCGTTCAAAAGAGGAAGAACAAGAAAGAATCAGTCTTGAAAAAGCAAGTGCTCAAAAGCACAAAAAGCGTACGCACGCAGAAGAAGTGCAGGAGGAAATAAAACAGACTGTTATTAACCAGCCAATAACTATCGGCGACCTTGCTCTGAAAATAAAAAAAGCACCGGCAGAGATTGTCAAATTCCTTATGTTGCAAGGTATTTTGGCTACGGTAAACGAGGTTATAGATATACCCACAGCAAAAAAAGTCTGTGAAAGTTTCGGAATTGAAGTTCTTGATGAAGATCTGGACGCATATATAGAAGAAGAACTGAAAAAAGAAGAAAAACAGAAAATGCTTTCCGAGGTTGACGAAAAACTGTTAAAACAGAGAGCACCGGTTGTAAGTATTATGGGGCACGTAGACCATGGAAAAACAACACTTCTTGATTCCATTCGTGCATCTAAACACAAAATTGTATCAACTGAGGTCGGCGGTATAACTCAGTCAATAGGTGCTTATACAGTTCATTTGAACGGCAAAAAGATTGTGTTTATTGACACACCCGGTCACGAGGCATTCACTGAAATGCGAGCAAGAGGCGCAAAATCGACAGATATAGCTATTCTTGTAGTTGCAGCAGATGACGGAATTATGCCTCAGACTATTGAGGCAATAAGCCATGCCCGTGCAGCAGAGGTGCCGATAATAGTTGCGATTAACAAAATAGATAAACCCGACGCAAACCCCGATAAAATCATGCAGCAGTTGACAGAGCACGGTCTTGTTCCTGAAGAATGGGGCGGCGACACTGTATGCGTAAAAGTCAGCGCAATTCAGGGAACAGGTATTGACGAATTGCTTGAATACATACTTTTGATTGCAGAGGTGCAAGATTTAAAAGCAAATCCGGATGCATTGGCTTCAGGTGTTGTTATAGAAGCAAATCTGGACAAAGGCAAAGGTCCTGTAGCGACACTGCTTGTACAAAACGGTACACTTAAAACGGGTGATTGCGTAGTTGTCGGCACAGTCGGAGGAAAGGTCAGAGCCTTGCTTTTAGATTCAGGTGAACGTGTAAAAAAAGCTGGACCCTCCACTCCTGTTGAAATTCTGGGTTTAACAGAAGTTCCGCAGGCAGGCGACAGATTTGAAGTTGTTGCGACTGACAAAGAAATGAAGACAATTGTTGCTGAACGCAAAGAAAAAGAACGCAACACTAGACTTGAATCAATGGCGCCGACTCATATTATAAATGATTTAGTAGGCGAAAAAGATGACGGAGTGCAGCATTTGAACCTCATTATAAAAGCAAACACACATGGTTCCGCGGAAGCACTTTCGCAAGCAATCGGACAGTTTAAATCTCAGGAAATTGTTTTAAAAATAATTCATGCCGGAGTCGGTGATATCTCAGAAGCGGATGTAATGCTTGCAGCAGCAAGTAACGCAATTATTCTCGGTTTCACTGTTAGAGAAGACTCAAATGCAGAAATTGCAGCGCAAAGGGAACATGTTGTAATCAAAAAATTTGATATAATTTATCAAATACTTGAAGATTTGGAACAGACAATGCTTGGTCTTTTGCAGCCTGAAATAAAAGAAGTTGAGCTTGGTAAAGCCGAAGTCAGACAGATATTTAATATAGGTAAAAACGGAAAAATTGCCGGCTGCTATGTAACGGAAGGGAAAATAGTAAGGGGCAAAACCGCTGTCATACTCAGAAACGGAAAAGAAATTTACAAAGGTCAAATTGACCAGCTTAAACGCTTTAAAGACGACGTTAAAGAAGTGGCAACAGGCTTTGAATGCGGTATTTCATTTGGCAAATTTAATGATGTTCAGGAAGGCGACATTATCCAGGTTTCAACCACAGAAGAAGTTGAAAGACATGAACTTGTATAAACAGTTCTAAAAGATAAGTTTACCCGCCAAATATTGCAGCGATGCACCCGATAAGTTGTGCAATTGATTCAATAATGCCCATGTTAACCCAAATCGCTTATTGCTGTTTTTCCAAATTTTGCACTCAAATCGTCAATATGATGAATAAGGTAGAACATTGGGTCAAGGTCTTTTTCGTTCAAATCGACAATGGCACCCCACTCTGTTCTTCCGTGGTGAGCTGCAATCATCTTTGCAACTGTCTTAAAACCGTTCGTCATACACATTGAAAACCCCCATTGAGAATGGGTTAACCACTCTTTCTGGAAATTTTCCTCATATTCGATTAATCCTGACTCCGTATCGATTTTATACTCAAAAATTTTGCCGAAATCATGTAATATACAGGCTGCGTATAATTCGTTTGTGTCTACTTTTTTGTAAAAAGCAGGGATGAGTCTTTGGGCTATCTCCAAACACTCACAGGTGTGCTCCAAAAGTCCGCCAAGATAGTTGTGGTGCATTAAGCGTGCCGCGGGTGAGATTTTAAACTTTTCTTCGTGTTCAAACAAAAGCGAAACCACAAAATTTTTGAGTTTTTCGTCTGTAATTTGTCCGGCAAATTCTACAATTTTATTAAAAATCTCGTCACGTTCTTCTTTTGAAAGTCCGAGTTTTGCTTCTTTTTCCAGTGCAAGTGAAGAAACAAGACAGTTGTTGTATTTTTCGTTATAAGAGCCGGCAAGAATTTTTACCAGATTTCCTGCTCTAAATATTTTGGGGTCGATTCGATTAAGAGTTTCTTCCCACAGTATACAGTTTAACAACGAGTCATCCGAAAGGTCTTTTAGCTGAAGTTTTCCCATTTTTGTTCCGGCCTTTGTATCACCGATTGAAAAAATAACGACTTCATAGGTATGAGAAAAATCAGGCATTTTGAACTCCTTTTGCATAAAATACAGTTTATATTACTGATTTTACATCAAATTTTACCATCAGTAAACCGGCAGCTTACAAGTACTTTTGAAGCAGCAGTTTTTTAAACGCACGGGCATTTACAGCCTCCGGTTCAATTTGTAAAAGCTTTTCAAGATATTCCAGTGCTGTTTTGTAATTTCCCAGTTTTTTATGTGCTGCAGCCATTGCAAAAAGTGCATCCAAAAATTTTTCATCCTGCTCAAGAGCCTTTTCAAGATCTTTGACAGCCTGTTCAATGTTTGGGTTTTTAATATCTTTTCTGGAAAGAATAATCTTTGCCCTGTTATAATAAGCGTCAGTCATTTTTTCATTTAACTGTATCGCCTTGGTATAGTCCAGTATTGCGTCATCAAACTTTTCCATAGCGTGCATGGCAACCGCGCGGTAAAAATACGATATGTCCCAATCGTTTTTTAACTCAATAGATTTTGTAATAAAATTGACTGCTTCCGAAAACTTACCGGAATGTATAAGTTCTATTCCAATATCAAGGTTTGTTTTGTAATCTTTCATAATTTCTCCTTGTTCATATTTTACAATAAATACCGGATAAAAATATTAGGTTGACTATAGATGTAATTTTCATGTATTATGAAAAGGAAGTCGAAGGCTTTGACAAAAACTAAATAAATGGGCGGCGGATTTTGTGTAGGCTGACTGAGCGTAAGCGAAGGAACGCCGAAGTAGCGCCGAAAAAGTGAGCGAAAGTTTTGCGCAGCAAAACGAAGCGAACGACTTGAAGGCGTGAAACAATAATCCGAACCAACGTATTTTAAAACTAAATAAATGGGCGGTTGGCACTCTGCCGAACAAAAGCTGACTAAATGTCAGGTTTTGTGAGAGGGTGGTAGCGCATCTCAAAGCCAAAAGCTTTGACAAAAACTAAATAAATGGGCGGTTGGCACTCTGCCGAACAAAAGCTGACTAAATGTCAGGTTTTGTGAGAGGGTGGTAGCGCATCTCAAAGCCGAAGGCTTTGACAAAAAACTAAATAAATGGGCGGTTGGCGCAGTTGGTAGCGCATCACATTGACATTGTGGGGGTCGCTGGTTCGAGTCCAGTATCGCCCACCATTTAAAAAAGAGGCTTCTATAAAGCCTCTTTTTTACTGCGAAATTAACCGTTAGTAGCGAGCTTTTTGTTAATCAGCATCAAACAGAGAACACAAAGTTAATATTTTTGAGAAAATAAAACATTTTAAACAATAAAATTCTCTTTTTTACACATCATAAGCCCCTAAAAATTAATTTTTTATTATTTTTTATTGAATATCAAAATATCTATGTAGAATTATAGTATGAAATATTTAAAATAAAGGACGAAATAATGTGGCGCTTACTTCAACCACCATCTTGTGCATCACAGATAATCAAAAATCCAATAGAAGAAATGAATCAGAACACTTATAATTCTTCTGAGATACTAAGACTGCTTTTAAAAGAAAGTATCGAATCACAAAGAAGGAGTAATATCCAATTTGTAATAACAACTATAATTACGTTTGCAACATTGTTTTTTGCAGCACTTCCTTATATAGAACCAATAAAATCATTTTTTAGACTAATACATTTTTAAAAAGTTTTCTTAAACTCAAGTCCACATCCTGAGTTCCATTTAAAATATCCTCTTGTATGTTTGGCGGCAAAAATCTGAGTGACATAATTTGTCTGATATATTTTTTATCTTTCATATTTTCAAAACGTTGGATATCGGTTATTGTTTTACAAAGACCTTTCTGTAGCAGACCATGCCAGTAGTAGCACCTTGTTAGAGCTTTTATTAGTGTCAGATTGTATTTTTGAATTTTTGAATCTGCGGGGATAATCAAAATTTTACCTTTTGTTGGTGTTCTAGCAATTTTTATTTTCTTATCAAATGAAATAAATTCTGTATGCTCTTCACAACACGAGATTTTTAATTTACTTTTATAGACCATTGATAACAGAACAGGAATCAATGCATTTTTCTTTATTATAATTTGTATTCTATCGGTATACAAAATAACCTTGAATATTAATGCTCTTATGAAAAGAGGTTCAAATGTTTCTGTATTTTCAAGATATTTGATTATTGCCATTTCTTGCTTTATATCTAAAGTTGCAAGATAAACTTGCATCTGATTTGTATTTTTTAAGAAGACGGTAATTGCATCTTGGACAATTTTTTCAATTTCTAATGCAGGAATTTTTGTTACAGAACCGGATTTTTCTTTATTAAGCCCGAGTATAGCCTGACTTACGTAATATCTGTATTTCTTATTTCTTGTATTGCTGTGACTAGTCGTCATTATATTTTCTTTGTCGTCATACAACAAACCTTTTAAAAAAGAATCACTGGTGTTTTTACTTGTGCCTTCAATTGCATTAAGAGACAATATGTTTTGCACTTCTTCAAAAAGAGAAGGTTGAATAATAGCAGGATGCTCACCATCGTATTCGTTTTGTTTATGAACAATCTTACCTGTATAAATCTTATTTTTCAGTATGTAATAAAGATTTCCTTTTGAAAAATTTTTACCGGATTTTGTTTTTATTTTGTTATCTTTCAGGTATTGCATTAATTTTGAGACACTTTTAAATTCTAAATATTTATTAAAAATAAGCTTTATTTTTAAGCTATCTTTCTCATTAATTTTTAATGTTCTATTATCCTTGTCATAGCCCAAAGGTACAACACCACCCATCCATAGGCCTTTTTTCTTTGATACTGCGAATTTGTCCCGAATCCTTTCTCCAGTTACTTCTCTTTCAAATTGAGCAAAGGATAGCAAAATATTTAATGTCAGTCTACCCATCGACGTTGTTGTATTGAAATGTTGTGTTATTGAAACAAAAGAGGCTTGATGCTTATCAAAAATGTCTATGATTTTTGAAAAATCCATAAGAGAACGAGTTAACCTGTCCACCTTGTAAACCACCACAATATCAATCTTGTCTTCTTTTATATCTTGCAATAGTTCTTTAAAGGCAGGTCGTTCCATTGTTCCACCGGAATACCCTCCATCATTGTATTGCTTTTCCAGCAAAATCCAGCCCTCATTCTTCTGTGATTTGATGTAAGCTTCACAGGTTTCTCGCTGAGCATCAAGTGAATTAAAATCCTGCTCCAGACCTTCTTCTGTTGATTTCCTTGTATAAATTGCACATCTGATTTTTCTCATAGTGTATCTATCACTCTAAAAAATTATGTTTTAAAGTGAATTCAAGACATTTGTATCAATTGGACAAATAAGCTTTTTTATTAGCAAAAAACCTTTTTCGAAAACGGTTATATATCTTCATATAATATTGTATTCTTGTTAGTTTCAACATAGAGTAAAATAGTGTAAGTATGCTTCAATTAATAGGTTTCAAAAGATGACAATTGATCTTGAGTCTATAAAAATACATATTCAGAATTTTTTGCAGAAAATACATTGACTATAGTTGGCTCAGGACTTTCTGTTGCGGAAGGTTTACCTAGTATGTCAGATCTTGCCCAACAACTTATAGAAGAAATGCCTGAAATAATAGAAGAAACAGATAAGTTAAAATGGACGGAAATAGAAAATTTATTAAAACAAGATTTTGATTTGGAATCAGCACTTCAGCAAACATTTCCTAATGCTTCTATTGAGGAAAAAATAAAGCAAATAACTTCTGATTTTATAAGAGAAAAAGAAAAACAAGTTTTAAGTAATATAATTAACAAAAATAAAATTTTAAAATTTTATGATTATATTAAAAGATTTAATCTTGAAAACAGTGATATCAATATAATAACAACAAATTACGACAGACTTATTGAATATGCTTGTGAATGTAATAACATAAGGGTTGATACATTATTTGTTGGACAATTTATGTCATATTTTTCTCCTGAAGAAAGTAAGTACACCTTTTGTAAGGGTATTAACAATCGCAGAAAACGACCAATATATTCACCGCATGTTAGGTTATTTAAACCTCATGGCAGTTTAAGCTGGTATAAAATAAATGAAAATATTTATTCAATTCCTCAGCATAATGGTAATGATTGTTTGATAATTACCCCAGGCTCTAATAAATACAAGAAAGGTTATAATTGTCCATTTGATACACACAGAGAGAAAGCTAATAAAGCTATTGATGAAGCCACAAAATACGTAATTATAGGCTATGGTTTTAATGATTCACATCTTGAACAACACTTAAAAGCGCAGCTAAAACAAAAACCTTCTCTTATACTTACATATTCATTAACAGAAAATGCAAAAAAAATATTAGCCCAAAATGAAAAAATGATGGCAATAACATATGATAAAGTAGCTTCTAAAAGTGGTTCAAGAATTACAACTTGCAATGAAGACTATTTTATGCCTGATATAAATTTATGGGATATACAAGAGTTAGTAAAGGAGCTTTTTTAATGGAATCATTAATTTTTACAGATACTGATAAAATTGGTCAAGTTATACATGTAGACACAGCACAGATCATTATTGAACTATCAGATAGTGAACAAATTTCTAAAATAATTATCGGTAACTTAGTCGCTATTGAAACATCAAAAAAACATGAATTTTTAATTGGTTTAATAGATAAAGTGACAAGAAAATATATTGAAGAAATTGCTTCTGAAGAGTCCAATGTTTCTGACGAAGATATTTTAATGACTGGATCATCAGACTATATAAAAATAAACATAATAGGTACATATAAATCAGTATATGGTAGCAAAAGAAATGTATTTAAAAGAGGAGTGGACTCTTTCCCAAAAATAGAGAGTAGTTGTTATAGCATTTGTGGCGAAAATTTACAAAAATTTATGAATATATTAGGACAAAATATAAATAGCACTAAACCACTGAAAATAGGTTCTTTCATGATAGACAATAATACAGAAGCAATTCTTGATGGTAATAAATTTTTTCAAAGACATTCTGCTATTCTTGGAAGTACAGGTTCCGGTAAAAGTTGGTGTGTTGCTAATATCCTGGAAAAAGCTAGTGAATTAAAAAATGCTAACATAATAGTTTTTGATTTACATGGTGAATATAAACCTTTAGCAGAAGAACCTGAAAAAATAGCAGAAGTCCTCGAGGTAAAACCCTTTGAGTTGTACATGTTTGAACCGCTCAAGCCGGCTAATGAATTGCGCGAAGAATTAATAACAGCAATGGATGACGAAAACCTGCTAAAACTACTTTATAAGTTTTATTTGACGATTAAGTAAATATTAATATTTTATAATGAATTTTAACGATTTAGAAAATATGATATAAACTGGTATTGTTGAGAGACCCTGAAAAGGTACGGTCAGGTATCGTATACGAAGTACGGAGTAGCGGCAGGTTCCGTGAAGGCATTTATATAGTCCAGGAGACTATTTACAAAGATTCAGGTAATCTTTGTTCTATTTAATAAACAAATAACAACTATTTAAGTAATAGTTTGTTTTAATTTGTTGCGCCTTAATAATATTACACAATTGCTGCATTTATGCAGCTAGAAAGATTTTTATGAAAAATTTAGATTACAAAACCGTATCAAAATTATTATTTCCAGAACAACAAGAACTTCCTCAAAATGCATCCCAAAAATTTGATGATATCTTAAGAAGCGACTTTTACAATATGCAACAAGAACGTTTTAAAAAGTTAAATCCAAATTTAGCACCGCAAGTTGAGCAAGAACAGAAGTACAAAGAAATTGCAGATTTTATGAAAGAGCACATTATTTCTGTCGGTAAGGAGCAAGCTATTAAGGATTTTCAAACAGGGATTAACTTTTTGCATATTGATATAAAGGATTTTATCAAAGAAGATGGTGACTTCGGAGAAAACACATTTAAAGCATTTTATGAAATATGCAAATTTTACGGGCTTGATGTTATCAAAGAAGCGATAAGAAAGGGTGCTGTGAGTAATGCGGTTCTTGATAAAACAGAAAATCCGAAAATTAACACTGATTTTCTTATACACAACATAAATAAAAATTTAAATATAAACAAGGAGGTGATTTAGTATGAAAAATAAAGAATTTCAATTGTCAGGTCACGTTAGTTACAGTATTAAAACCAAATACAAATGGTTGACAGAGCCCGGTGCTTGTAAAACCTGTCTTTCAATGCATGGCAAAATCTATGACAAAGAAGGAGTTCCTAAAAAACCTCATCCAAATTGCAGGTGTCATGTTGAAGAGATTAGTGTAATAGACCCTGAAATCAGTGCTCAATATGAATACAAAGAAGAAATAGAGCTATTAAAACTTGAAGCAGAGAAATTATTGGGGGATATACGGGCATCAAAAAACAATCTTAAATCGACAAGGTCATACAAGCTAAGTCTTGAAACACAAAATGAAAAAACGTTATTACTACAAGAGGCTGATTATACAGAAAGTCAAATAAATGATTTAATAACCGGCCTGAATTCAAAAGTTGTTATTTATAATATCAATTACATAAAAGAGAAGCATCAAGAAATTTCTAATTTAAGGCAAGCAGTAATTTCTTTAAATAAAAGAATAGAAGATTTAATTGTAAAAATTAAAAAAGAAACTGTTAATGAGCTTGTAAAAAAAGGAGAATTTTTGGCCCCTGATGCAGCAGCTCTTTGGAAATTAGCAGCTACAAAATTTGAAGATGGTTTGGATTACATAAAGCAAAATGGATATTTGGTTTCGCAAGTATCTTCATTAAAAAATCCAAGGTTAGAGAAAAAAGTAACGAAAAAATTACGTTCACAGAAGCTCAATACTAATTCAAGAGGCGTTGTATTTCACAGCAACAGTTCTTTAGCAAAAAGTATAACCGATTCCAATACATTTAAGAACTTTGTCAAAAACAATGCTGTAGATTTATCGCTTAATGACAGAGTTCCTGATAAAAGCTTAAACTTTGGCTTTTTAAATTCTTCATCAAACAACTCATTAGCTATTCATCGATGTGATATTGTTGATATTTATTTAGACAACAAGAACACTATACATGCAAAAGTAATTGATACTGTAGATTACAACGCTGATGAACCTTGGGTAGAATACCCGCATGCGGTGCAAGAACACGGACTTCTCGAAAATTATTATATAATAGTTGAAATTGAATACCCGTATGAAAAGTGGAAAGAATATCTGGACTAATTAATCTTTACAAACAGGGATAGCTATTGTTATCCCTGTTTGTTATAATTTGAATATGAAAATTTTAAAATTCTTAGGGTTAATTTTATTTAATATAGTGTATTTATGCATTAATTTTTTTCTTTGTTATAAATTTTACAAATGGATTTATTATGATGTTTTAAACACACATTTGTATATCGATTCATTAGAAGGTTTTGATATTTTTTTAGTATGTATTCTTTGGGTATGGATAGTTAAGTTCACTTTGTTTCCTGCTTTATTAATGATTGGAAGAAAGATTAAATATACAAAAACAACGGTCCAAAAAATAGAAAATAGCATTGCCAGTAATGGCTGGCTTGTTCCTCAAGCTTTAATTTTTGACTGTATTTTATTATTAGGTGCTACTGTTTTAACAGCAAATGAAAGATATTATGGTTTTTTCATGCTGATTCTGGTCTTTATTCTTTGCGGTGGAGGAATCCTACCTGTTTATTTAAGCATGTCGCTTTGGAGCTTTTTGAATAAAGACGGGATTTAAAAATTTTGTTATAATTTACTAATGATTAATCTGCTTTTCATAATATATAATTTTCTTATTTTATCTTTAAACTTCTTATTTATATTGTTTTTTCTATACGGATTTGCAACTCACGATGATATAGCTTATTCATCAAATCCTGAAAAGACTATTTTTATAAGAAATACAATGTTTTTGGTTATTTACATCTTTTTATATTCTCTTAAAATTGTTTTTTTGCCTTTGTTATTAAAAATATTCAAAAAAAATTTGTATTTGAGATATTTAAAATATAAATTAAAAAAAGATAAAAGCTATTGGATTAAATTACTCTTGGCAGCTTTTGTTTTTGATTATTTGCTTCTTTTGTGCCCTTTACTTTTTGTATTGGACAATGACTTAATGTTTATAATTTTTGATCCTTTTCGATTAATGCCATTCTTTTATTATCTAGGGGGCGGAGTATTCTTAAGCTATTTGGGGTTTGTGTTGTGGTGCTATTGGCTGAAAAAAACTACATGATTCCAAAAAATTTCTTTCCGTTCCAATGAGAACCGGTTATTTCGTTAGCAATTGCTGATAGACTTTTGTAAATTTTATTTTGGAACAAATATCCATCCTCAACTGCAAGTACCTCATATTTTTTGCCCTTAAATTCTTTTATCAATTTCATTCCTGGGCTTATGACAGTATGCTTTTCTTTCTCTATATTTATTGATCTGGTTTTTTCATACTGTTTCACAAGCCGCCTGAGTTTCCGTTGTGCTTTTAAAGATAGAGTTCCGTGTAATTGTTCCCACTGGATGATTTTTTGTTCGTATGTGCTTTTTATCATAGCTATTACCCTTCAGTTATTACTACAATATAAATCACTCTTTTTAGTAGATAATACAAGCACCTGTAAACAAAACTTATCCTTCTTGAAAGAAAGAAATATTTTTCAACTCAACATTATCAATAATTTTAATCTGTCGTTGACGTTTTGATTTATCGTTTATTGAGGCATTATCAGATAAATTACCTGACGGTATTTGATAAAAAGTGATGTTTTGGTCATCAGAACAGATTAAGAGTTTTGGATTATAGCAAGTTAAAGTCAAATCTTTTTCTTTATTGTTATCATATTTAACCGCTTTTGTTTTAAATCTGATTTTTCCAATGCCATTGCGATATTTTTTTGACATGTTCAACACTTCTTGTAGATCAGCTTTACCATAAAAATCGTTTTCAAGCATATTCAATAACATTGACAACAATCGTTTCTCACTACGACTGTATGAAAGTCCTGTTGAGGTTTCGCAAAATACTTTTTTACAGTCTTTGCAGCGATAACGCTGCTTTCCCGACTGAAATCCATGCTTGATAACTTTTTTAGAATTACAAAAAACACAAATCATTTCTAAACTTTAAAACAAAATTAATTCAATAACAACTAAAATATCCGAAATAGTTGTTGTATTTATAAACAACAAAAGGGGAAATGAGTAATAACAATGCATTAAGACAACTTATATAATTTTTTTGATCTACATATATTAACTTTGTAGGAAAAAGAAAGGAGAAAAAATGACAAGACTAGATGATCTTGAAGCTCAAAAAGATAAACTGCTTGTCCATCAGGCATATGAAAAAGCAAATCTTAACAACAAAATACGAACGGAGAAATCTCGGCAAAAAAGAGAAAAAGAAAAAAAGAAAGAACAAAGAGATGCTGCGTATAAGGATTTTAAAACTAAAACAGAAGGAAAAGAAACACAAAATTTGATTAAAAAACTAAAAAGAATTTTAGAGGAGATAGAAATAGAATGGCAAAAGATAATACGCAAATAGTTGTAAATAGTGTAACTTTAAAGGATTTAAAAGCAAATCCTAAAAAGATGAAAAAATACACAGAACATGAAATTTCCATAACAGCCAAGGTCTTAAAACGTTTTGGGGTAGTTTTGCCCGTAATTATAGATAAGTCAAAACAAATAATTCTTGGAGATCATCTAGTTCAGGCAGCAGAAAAGCTAGGTCTGTTAGAAATACCATCCATTGAAATCACCCATCTCTCGGAAGACGAGATTCAAATGTTTGCCCTGGCAATGAATAAAATTTTAATGATGGGAGAGCTTCAGATTGAAGATTTTAGGATTGATATCCAAAACTGGCTTTTTGATACAACGTTTAAAATTACACCGGAGGAACTGGGGTTTTCCTCTATTGAAATGGATAATCTGCTTTTTACATTGGATGTAGAATCTTCAGAATCCAAAGTTCAAGAACTAAAAAACTTAACTAAAGTCCCTCGAGTAGTAAAAAAGGTGATTTAATTCAACTGGGTCAACATAGATTGTATTGTGCCGATGCTTTACACACAGAGAATTATACGGCTTTGTTAGGCAAGGAAACGGCAGATATTGTAATTACTGATCCGCCGTACAATGTTAAAATTGGTGGAAATGTAACCAAAAGACAACATCACAAAGAATTTTTACAGGCTTCTGGCGAAATGACATCGGCCGAGTTTACTGAATTTTTAAACAAAAGTACAAAGAATCTTGCCACCTATTCAAAGAAAGGATCTGTTCATTATCTTTTTATGGATTGGAAACACATTTCAGAAATTCAATCTGCCTGCAAATATGTATACCAAAAACTTCTTAATATATGCGTTTGGAACAAAAAACAAGGAGGAATGGGCAGTTTTTATCGGAGCCAGCATGAACTTTGCTTCGTTTATCAAAATGGTTCAGGGGGATATAAAAATAATATTAATTTAGGTAAAAATGGCCGAAATCGCAGTAATGTTTGGAACTATCAGGGCATGAATGTTTCAAATATGCAGTCTAAAAAGCTAGGCAATCTTCATCCAACAGTAAAACCTCTTGCTATGCTTGTTGATATTTTGCTTGATGCTTCAGACTACGGAGATATTGTTCTCGACTGTTTCGGCGGTAGTGGAAGTACTTTAATGGCAGCACAGCAATGCGGAAGACGTGCAAGAATTATTGAAATTTCACCCGAATACTGCGATGTCATAATCTACCGTTGGGAAGAGTTGACAAAACAAAAGCATATTATTCTAAATAGAGAGGTAAAAAATGTCTAAACGTAAAAATAAAAAACAAAAAAAGGAATACGATGTAGGTTATTGTAAACCACCAGAAGAATACAAATGGAAAAAAGGCTGCAAAAGTCCGAATCCATCAGGTCGCCCTAAAAAAATTAAAAATTTACAAGAAGCATTGCAACTTTCACTAAACAAAGAAGTAAATACAAAAGATGCAAATGGAGTCGTAAAAAAAGTCAGCTGCTTCGAAGCTCTTGCAACAAAAACCGTTATTGATGCAATTTCAAAAGACGGACCAACCAGGCGAATGCTTTATCGAGCAGATTTACTTCTATTGCAATCAAAAGAAGAAAATCAAGAAGACGAACAAATCAAAAAAGTCACTAAAGAAGAGTCTTCCGATTCTACAGAAGTTGAAAAAGAATATGGAAAACTGCTAAAGCAATGGGTGGAAATGGAGCCTAAGCATAGGGAATTTTTTGCAAGTCAAATGAAAAAACTTATAAAACAAGAATTGCATAAGCGTTTTAAGACAGGGAAATGAAAATTTCCCTGTCTTTTCACTGTTAATTCAGTGTTTTTAGATAATGAAATACTGTACAATATAGGCAACGCTTCAATTTAGGGGATTTATAATTTTTTATAAAAATTTGCAATCACCAATACTATTTATAAGTCTTATCTAATATCCTTTTAGCTTCTTCCTCATAGCTTACAGCAATTTCTTTCAAAATACAGGATAATCTAACAAAGCCTTCACTTTCAGCATTTTGAGCTTGTTTTGTGTATTTTTCTGCAAGTTTTTTTTCCGGTTTTGCGGAAGGATCTACTGTGTGAACACCTCTTGAATTGATACATTCAGAACTGTAACCTCTTCTTAAAAATTCGTTTTCTTTTTTATTTAATATTTTTGCAACCGTTTTATTTATAAAAAATCCTGTTTTATCTTTTGGGGTATAGAATAAGACTTTTCCAAGACTTAACAAACAGGCTTTTAGATGTCCTGACTCTGTACATATTTCAACAACTTTTTTGTACCAGTTTTCAAAAGCATGTTCATCAAATTTCCCATTTGCATTGGTGCCGGGAGGTATTTTCCATTGTTGTAAGATTTTCGAAGCAAGTTTTGCTGTTTCTTCATCTTGTTTAGACAAGACCTTTTTCTGGTTATCTTCTTTATCTGATTTATAGGCTAATTGTACACATTCACAGAAAAAGTTGGGATCATTACATAACTTTTTATTGACAGTGACCGGTCTTACACCTTCTGTACCATCTAACAAAGGGAAATATTTTATTTCAATTGAGAATAAATCATCTATTAAAACAGTTGAATCTTGTTGTAATGCACTTATTAACCTTACTATATGATGATATTGAATTTTTTTAATATCATCGCTATTACTCAAAAGCATATTTAAAACATGAATAATTTTGTCAGAATTAACTTTTTGCTTTTCAAATAATGCAACATAAATACAGTTAATAATATCAGCTGGTCTTTCGTATTCAATTAGCTTATCAATAATTGTATCTAGACTACTATTTGTCCAATACGGATTTACATCAACATCATTCCAATATAAATTTTCAATATTTTGGGACATATTGGCAATTCTATCCCAAGTATCTTTACAAAATGGCAAAAAAGTATATAGTGTTGATATTTCTTCGTCTTGCCAATCAGAAAAAGAAAACTCATCTATCCAATCCCATCCGCATACAGAAAACTTAGCTGATATGTATGCTCTAACAAATCCCTTTAGTTTCTGATTTTTATTATTGAGTAATTTCGGTATTAAAAATGGATCATAGTTAGTCGAATTAAGTTTACCAAGTGTTTCTCCCAGTATATCAGGCCTTGTAGATTTATTAATAAGTTTACCTATAGCAACCCAAAAATCATACTCTTTCAAGATTTCAGTTAGTGATTTTTCTCTTGCATTAGAAACTTTTTTATTTGTTTCTTTGTAATCAAAAGATGAACCTTCTTTGTATGGTTTTTCAAACTCTTCAAAGATTTCTTGTTCAAAAAGTCTTGCGGATTTATTTATAAGGTTTTTAGGTTCCAATTTATTTGCTATATTTTCAAGTCTTTGTAAATTATTCCCTTTAATTGCCCAGTCTGAATTGACAAAATGTTTATGTCTGGCAATTAAACTTTTCAATTCTTCCCATAGTAGGTTTTTGTCATTTTCTTTTGCCGACATAATAAACTCAGCATCCAGCAAATCCAAATATTTGTTTAAACTGTCTATAGGCAATGAACTTATGTCTTTTAGTAATTGTTTGACTTTGCTTATATCATTTTGGGCTTGTTCAATAAGATAATCAGAGCAAAACAAAACCTGATCAACATATTCCTTTTTAGAAACATTTTTCTTCCAATCTTTCGGAATGTAATTTCTATACACAGGTTTTGCAGTTCCACTTGTTGTTTGATGCTGCGAAGGCAACAATGCAATTAATAAATCCCACGCTATATCTGAAAATTCTGTATTGAGTGTTTTGATAGCATTTATTCTTTGTTGAACTGTAGCTATTGTTTGAGGATACCAAGGCAAAAAAATTGCAATTAGACTATTTGCCGGACGATTTCCCCAATTTCCACCAGGGTCAATACTTGCCAATTCTCCAAGTATAAGCGTTACTCTAGATAAAAATTCAGTACTCCAGGCAAGCCTTTCTAAACCCCATAAAATTCCTGTCATATAGCAACTGCCACCAAATACACCTTTACCTTCCTGCTTGTATAGCTCTTTAAAAACACACTCTTTCTTACTTAATTCTTGTTCTATATTTTCAAGCATTTTTTTAGGTGATGCTTCAAATAGCAATGGTAACTGTTGGTTTAAACCAGCCCAAATTTGCCAATCAGCATCTTTAAAGATATCCTCCAACAATGAATATACCATATTTTCAGGTTTATACTTGGAACAATAGGAGATTTCATCCGAATAACTACCAATAATTGCCAGGCCGTCAATAATTCCATTTTTTATATTGTAAGAATATTTTGGAACTTTATCATATATTCGCGCCATAAAACGTTTATCTGTTTCAAGTTCAAACTGAGGATCTTTTTCTTTTAATACAAGGCTTGCAACTCTTTTCAAAGAATCAAGATCTTCATCAAAAATCATTGTTTTTATCTGAGTAAAAAGCGATAATCTGTCTTTTATTCTCCATATACCATTATCAAGTATCAACGGTGAGTCTTTATATTGTATAATTTCTCTCAACTTTGAAATCCAAGTGGCATAATCTTTTTGTACAACCATCGCAACAGCTTGTTTATCAGCTTCTTGTTTTTCACTCCAACTGCCTATTAAAAAGGCTTGAGCTAATTCACGAGCATAATGTGTTAAATTTTTCTGTTTCAAATTTTGAACATCATTTATAATGTATTTTTCAGGAATTTCAATATCTTTACTAATTTTAAAATATGACTTAATATCATCAGGTATTCTATCTAATGTTATAGAACCTGCTGATTTATCTACATCTCTAACAAAACTTTGAATTTTTGCCCATACCGAAGCGGAATTTTGAGGTGAATGTTGCTCTATAAGACTTTTTAGTAAAGATAGAGTGATTCCTTTTACATCTAAATCATAAATAAAAAGATGTAAAACTTTTAAAAACTCATATATTTCTTTATCATTGATTTGCCTATCTTTATTTGCATCGTTTATTATTGACTTAAATATCTGAAATTTTTCTTGCTGTTTTTTATCATATAAACCATTAGTTTTTAATCTGGCATTAATTAAATCTTCAAAATCTTTTGCTGCTCTTGCATTTTCTAAAAGTCCTCTAAAAGCATTTGTTTCAGTTTTAGGAAGCAGACCGGTAATAATTGCAATTATATCTTTATTTTTATCAAATAACTTAGTGTTGTTAAAATCAGCCCAAGCCGCGATTATTGTATTTCTAAATTCTTCATTTTTTTCTGAAGCTGTTATCTTATGTTTTATTTGTGCAATCATTTTTCTCTGATTCTGCCCATTTTTATCTGCACAATAAACTATTATGTCATCTGTATTATAACCACGATATTTTGCCTGCAAATCTATTTGGCGTATAGAATGCTGTCCGAGGTGGTGAAATACGCCATTAGTTAACATGATCACCACAAAAGCACTTTGAACATCATGTTCAAAATCTATCCCACCCCCTCCTGTTGCAAAAGGAGAACTAATTTTTTTTAAAATTGACGACATCTATTTAAAAACTAATATACTAATAATCTACTTTATTATAACACTTTTTGCGTATACTCAAAGAGAGAATAATGCTGAGCAAACTACAAGCACCACCATTTAATCAAGAGGCTTGTTTAAAGCCTCTTTTTTAGTTATTAGCTGAGATAAATTATTCTTCTTTAACAAATCTTGACCCCATCAGGAATGGTTTTCAGTCCATCTATAAACAAAAAGTTATCAGTGTCGGGCATTTTAGCTGATTGTTCAAGCACAAAAAACGTAGGTCCGGAGCCTGACATCATACTACCGGATATCTCTGATTTTATTCTCTGCAATTCCGGATAATCGTCTATCACAGCAATTTCCAGTGAATTGTATAAAAGATTTTTATTAAATTTTCCGATTCGCAAAAGTTCAGCAAGTTCATCCGTATTATCCGGCACAGATTTATCTTTTAAAAGGCTGAATTTTGTATATGCTTCTTTTGCCGAAATCCCAAAACTGAGAGGCTTTATCAAAGATACCTGAAGCTCGGGAGACGGCAGACGCTCTATTTTTTCCCCGCGTCCTGTACAAAGAGCCGTTCCGCCTGAAAGACAGAAGTTCAAATCAGACCCGAGAGAAGCACAAAGTTCATTCATTTCAGCAACGGAAAGTTGTGACTCAAAAAGCTCGTTCAGCGCAAAAAACATGCCGGCAGCGTTTGTACTGCCTCCTGCGAGTCCTGCTTCTACCGGTATATTTTTTTCAATAAATACGGTTATTTTCTTATCCTTAATACCTGTTTTTTGCAGAAATTTTTGTGTTGCTTTCCAAACAAGATTTTTTTCATCATAAGGAATCTGGTCGGAAGACCCGCTCAAAATTATTTCTGTGCTGTCAGAGTCATCAACTTCAACATCAAGATAGTCGTAGAGACTTATTGCCTGCATAATACTTTTTATATTATGAAACCCGTCAGCCCTTTTCCCCAAAACCTCCAGAGTCAAATTTATTTTAGCCGGTGTTTTAACCCTGATTCTTTTCATAATTTCTTTTCAACTCCTCTGAAAGTGCAGCTAATTCTTGTATTGAGAGTGTTTCACCCCGGGTATTTTCTGACAGATTAAGATTATTCAGCGTTTCAACAACTACATCTTTTACAAAACCGCCGTTTAAAAGAGAGTTTTTGAGATTTTTCCGGCGAGTTGCAAAACAAGCTTTTGTCACTCTTTTTAAAAAGGTCAAATCCGCATTTTTTATTAACGGCTCTTTTCTTATCTTAATTTTAACAAGCGCTGAATCAACTTTAGGAGCCGGGTAGAATGAACGTGCAGGAACTTTTTTTATAATTTCAGCGTCAGCATAAAACTGCGTCAAAATTGATAAAAGACCGTACTGTTTTCCCTGTGAACTTTCATTTGCTACAAGTCTTTGAGCCACTTCATACTGTACCATAAGAATTATCTCAGAAATTCTGTTTCTGTTTTCATTATTTGTATCATCGATTTCACCGAGCAAATGCACCAGTATAGGGCTGGTTATGTAATAAGGAATATTTGCAACAATCTTAAAAGTCGTGTCCTCAAGGTCTTTTAGATTCGTTTTTAAAATATCGTTGTGTATTATGTTCAAATTTTTCGCATCGATTTTCCTTAAGACAGAAATCGCATCCTCATCAATCTCAACAGCATAAACTTTTTGGGCTTTTTCTACAAGCCTTTCTGTTACAAAACCCGCACCCGCACCAATTTCCATTACGGTGTCATCCGGAGAAACTTCCTCAAGAATACGATTTATCACGCTTTCATCAATAAGAAAGTTTTGCCCAAGACGTTTTTTTGTTCTAAATTGTTTTGCTCTCAAAAAATAGTTCATATTATAATTTATACAATAAACAAACTTGAAACGCGATAAATGACAATAATACCTGAAGAACTGCAAATACATGAACCTGATGAAAAGCTGCTTAATATAATAAACAGCAAAACCTTTGATGACAAAATTCTATACGAAAAACACAGTATTTTTCACAATGTAAAAGTCGTGGAAAATGAAATCGGACGCTTTTTGCATTACAAAGACACCTATCAGGCGGGATTTATAAACACCCCTGTATACAAAGGGAATCTGCCATACCTCAACTATTTTACCATTCCTTTTTTAATGAACAAAAATGTCAAAAATGCACTCCTTATCGGCTTTGGAACCGGCAAGCTGGTAAACGATTTAAATAAACTTTACAACGATATAAAAAGATTTGATGTCGTCGATATTGAAGAAAATATCAGATATATCGCCGAAAAATTTTTCGACTATAAAAACCGCCCAAACACATATTTTTCACTCCAGGACGGAATAGTGTTTTTAAGAGAATCAAAGAAAAAATATGACCTCATTATAGCTGATGTTGCCTCAGATGACGGAATAGACGAACGCTTTTTGAGTGAAGAATATTTTACACAGGTAAATAAATGTCTTTCCCCAAGCGGCATTTTCGTCTCAAACCTTTGTGCAAGTCCTGATTTTAAACACCCTGAAAACACTTTCATCAGAGATTTAGAAAAAATTTATGCAAAAAATTTCAAAAAGACATTTGTTTTTAAAGGCAATACCTCTGACTACGTCTACTATAAAGCATTTTTCGGGCTTAACAAACGGGTTATTGACATAACAAATGTCATACTGATTGCAACAAACAACATATCAACAGAACTCTCCGACAGAGAAATAAACCGTTTTTCCGATATTAATATAGATATTACACCATACATTCAGGACTTATCAGAATTGTGGACATCGTAAAGTAATGTTACGAATGATAAATATTCAATATATATCAAATATCGAAAATCGCAGTTTGTGAGTAAATTACTGCAGACGCAATGTTTTTATAAAGATAAGGAATTTAGGATATTAATATTTTACTACGGGGAAAGGGGACAGCTATGTCTTATCCGTTCGGAATGCCGTCATTTTCGACAATGCCGACAATGAACTACGACATGTACAATTTTAACAACTTGTACCAGATGATGGGACTTTGGGCAAGCCAAAGCAAAGCTAATGCAGAATTATGGTCAAAATACATGAATTTGTTCCCGCAGCCGTCAGCACAAAGTGCACGACAGCAAAATACCGCGCCCCAGAGTCAGGAAAGACCTGCAGCGCAACAATCACAGACACCGGCTGCATCACAGGCAACTGAACAAGCAGCACAACCCCGGCAACAAATCCAACAACAGCCGGCTCAAACTCAGTCTCAACAACAGCAACAAGCGCAACAACCGGAACTTGACGCTGATGACGGGAAAATAGGCTGGAAAAGAAAGTTGAAAAATTTTGGAAAAGGAATGTTAAATATGGCGAAAGGTCTTTTCTGCGACGAAAAGGGCTTTAGTCTAAAACGTACATTAACAACTGTCGCTGTAGCAGGCGCAGCCGCAGCTTTAACAGTTGCAACCGGCGGCGCAGCAGCTCCGTTCCTTGTAGCTGCCGGTGCGGCAATGGGTGCCTTCCAAACAGCCAAAGGCGCATATAAAGCAGCTACAGCAAAAACAGATGCGGAAGCCGAAGCCGCCTGGCAAGACATCGGAGCAGGCACACTCTCTATCGGTCTCTCTGCGGCAGGTGCAAAAGGTGCACTGAAAGCGGCAGGAAAACCGGTACCGGCAAGCAAAGGATTAACCGGAAGCGTAAAAGCAACAGCAGATAGTTTTTCAGTGGTAAAAGACGGAGTAAAAACACTGGCAACCAATCCGAAAGAAACACTGGCACCGCTTGTTAAAGCTGAAACATGGACTAATGCAGGAACAAAAGTAGCTAATGCGGCTAAAGAAACATTCTCTGTAAAATCCGCCCCGAAAACGACAAAAGAAGCACTTGGAAAAGCTTATGATAAAGACACAGCAAAACTAAACAAAAAAGCAAATAAACTTGCCAAAGAAATATCAGAACTTAAGGCAAAACCTGAGACTGAAGCATTAAAACTTGAGATAAAACAAAAAACAGCCCGTCTTGAAAAGATATACAGGGATATAAACAGAATCAAAGCAGAAAAAGCAAAAATAGGTGCAGCTCCGGAAGAAAGCGGCTTGCAGGCAACTAATCGGCAAAACCGTCACGTTAACCCGCAAAAAGCTGCAGCAGAAGCAAGAAAAGCAGCTGTAGAAAAAATTGAAAGCAACATTAAAGACATAGAAACGGCAATGAAAGATGCTTCACCGGCAAGAAAAGCGGTTTACAAAAAGCAGCTTAATGCGGAGAAACGCAGACTTAACGAGACAAAGAAACTCAATAAAGCTGCTGAACAGCTCGATATAATAAATAATGCAAAAGCTAAAAATACAAAATTAGAAGCAGCTCTTGAAAAATTAAACAAAAAAATCAACGATGTTGAAAACGGAGCAATGTCTGATGCGGAAAAAGCTATAGAATTGGCTAAATTAAACAGACACAAAGGTAATATTGAAAAGCTCATTACACAAAATAAAACAAAAGCTGCAATAGCTAAAGCAGCCCTTTTAAAAACAAATATACTTAATGCATATAAAAATATGCCGGGATATGAAAAAGCATTAACAGCAGGAATAACCGGAAGCTTAAACAACAATTCGATAGAAGAAAACACAGCACTTGCTGATTATCAGGCAGCAATTGAAGCTTACAATCAGGAATTACTTGCTCAGCAGCAGCAAGCCGAAGAAGCCGCAGCCCAAACAGCTCAAGAACAGCCGGCACAGACTCAACCCGAAACACAGCCGCAGCAGCAAGCTTCCGAACAATCACAGCAAACTGCCTCTCAACAGAATTACCAAATGCCCTATATGTACAATCCGTTACTGACGGACACAAATCCTCTGGGTTTTAACGATCTCTACGTCTCTCCCTACCCCGATATGATTTTTTAATCAGTCATATCGAGGCACTGCGTGGCTCTTTAAAGATAAGAGCTCCTTTGTTTTGTAAAAATTTGTAAAAAAAAGATACGTGTTTTGTAAATTAGTCTGCAAAAATTTTTTTTATTTAAGTAAGGAACCGAAGGAAACATAGGAATATTATATTTTGGCAACAGAAAAAGTGACACCGAGAATTGTGTCTGATGTCCGTCTGGACTCGGATACAACAAAAATAAAATTTAATAATCCTGCTGAGGGCAGCATACAGATGTTTGGCACCCCGACAATGGATTTTTCGATTGGCGAGAGTGTTGAACTAAAGAAAAACCTGTTTGTTGAAACACCGGACAGTTTCAAATCGTCTGAAGAAAAACCGGCTTTAAAACAGACAAATCTGTTCTGCACAAATATGTTTCAAAAAGCACCCGTAGAGTATAAACCGGAGGCTGAAAAACTTGCGCCTTTGGATAAAGATAAATTTGAATTAGACAATCCGTTTGTTAAAGAACAGGATAATGTAAAATCAGTTCTTTCTCACAGACTTTTAAAATGGTTTAAACGTCCGAACGCTCTGTCACAGCTTTCATCCGAAAATGATATAAAAACGGCTGTCGCATCAAATCCGCGTATTGGTCAAATTTTATACGAGGCAGGCGTTCCGCTGGTTATAAATTATGAAAACTTATCAACAATAAAAGAAGGTCACCTGAATGACACTGTTGAATATTCAAAAGCTCTGGCAAAGAAATTGGGATTAACCCCTGAACAGGTGAAAACCGTAGAAGTTGCCGCTGCGTTTCACGACATAGGGAAATCCCTTATTCCTGCAGAATACTTGAACAAAAACGGTGCTCTTTCAAAAGACGAAAGAAAAATCGTAAACCTTCACGCAGTTCTGGGATACGAGCTTATGAAATCACTCGGATACAAACCGGAAATTGCAGAAGCAGTAAGAGATCACCATAACCCTCATTCAAAAAATGAACTTGCGCAAATTCTGAGAATGGCTGATATTTATTCAGCTATGACAGAAGAACGTCCATACAAACCCGCACGTTCTCACTATGACGCAATGAGAGTCTTGAGAGATTGCAAACTGCCGGATAAACTTATAAAACTCGGTAATGTTCTGAAAGATGCCCATGATGACTTGCATGGGGCGGTTCCTGAGAGAGCTTAGTATTTAATTAAATATCACAAATTCACAATAATGCAGTGAAATTTACACCTTCTTATTATTCATCCTGTCAATTTCTACGCATTTTTGGATAATTTTTTCGCGCTGTTTTTCATCTATTTCTGTAAACTCAATAACATATTCATCAGGTTTAAAAAAGCTTTTTTTAGAAACAATTCCTGTGAAAAATATCAAAGAGTCGTATTTTTCAAGTCTTAAGCTTCCGTTGTAAACCTTCTGGTTTTCAAGTGTTTGCCCGAAGGCAAAACGTATCCCGCCTCCGCTTATATCAAGTGTTTCAGATTTTTTATTACCCTCAGGCAATGAAATAAATATCTCGGTATTAAACGGAACCCGAAGATATTTTCGCCGCTGGATTACCTGCGTGTCCTCGTGATACTCTATAGTAAAATCCTCAAGCGGTGAGTTTAAAACAATAGAATCAAGAACCTGTATACCTCCAAACGTATAAATAAAAGCCTTAAGCTCAGTGCCTTCCGAAAGATAAGGAATAAATTCCTCCTTTGACGCAGGATACATAAGCTCTATTCTGTCATCCTCGTGGTCAAGAATATAACAGTCTATTCTTGTCTTTTTGCCAAATCCGCTTTCAAATTCGATTTGTACCTTAAGCCCATTTTTTATTGCCGCCATACTAAAACTCCAGATACTCTCCGGGTGCCAGCACTGTCAAAACATGCGGATCTTTCAGATATTCATTTGCAGCTCTTTGTATATCTTTTGAAGAAACATTTTTTACGGCAGCAATGAGTTTTTCCTCAAAATCATATCCGAGTCCTTTATCCTCATAGAAAGAATAAAGGCTCGACTGCTGCAGATTTGTTTCTGTAAAGAACTGGCGTTTACCAATAAGATTATTTTTTGCATTTTCAAGTTCTGTTTCATCCACCGGAGTTGTTTTTATTCTGTTTATTTCAAATGCAAATCCGTCGAGTGAAGTTTTTATGTTTTTGGGCTCTGTTGCTATATATACAGAAAAGGCGGCAGCCTTGTCATAAACTTCATAGCTGCTTCTCACCACATACGCCAAACCTTTTTTGTCTCTGAGTTCAACAAAAAGTCTTGAAGACAAACCGCTTGAGCCTAGAATCGTATTCAAAAGCAAAAGCACCGGATAGTCTTTATCAAAAATAGTGGGAACTCTCCAGCCTTGAAATATTTGAGCCTGAGACGCATCACTTTTCTCAACAGTCACGGTTTTATTGTCCGTGAGCTGTGCACAATCATCATCATTCGCTTCTTTAGGCGGATTCGTAAGTGTTCCGAAATATTTGTTTAATTTTGATATCATATCTGCTTCATCAAAATCACCAACAAGACTTATTACTTTAGGAGATTTTTCCAGCAGATTCTTATATGCCGTCTGAATCTCCTCTTTTGTAATATTTCCGACAGCTTCAAGTGTTTTCGTATATGTATGTCCATAAGCAAGTCCGTCAAACAATGTTTTGTAAAAAGCATCTGCAGCTTTAGACTTAGGAGAGTCAAGTTCTGCTTCTATTTCACCCTTCATTTTTTCAACTTCTTTTGAAAAATCCTCCATTGTAGAATTTTTCACGATATCTTCAAGTATTTCAAGGGCTTTTTCTATATCCTCGTTCAGACAGAGAACTTTGAACCGGATAAAATCGTGTTTCATCTCGCTATAACACTCTATTGCATTCTCATCCAACTCTCTTGCCAAATCTTCTGCACTGCGGTTAGATGTCCCCTGCAAAAGCAGTCTGTTCAAAATAGAATACAAACCGGCTTTTTTCTCCTGGTCTTCTATTTTCAAATACAAGCACAAAGCCAGTCTCGGTGTATTTTTATTTTCTTTGAATATAACGGGTATTTTGTTTTCCAAATATATTTTTTTCATATTAATTAATCCTTCTTTTCAGGCATTAAAACTGATACGACCGCATGCTCAAGCGGCAGGTATTTTTTTACAATATCTTTAAAATCACTTATAGTAATATTTTCAAGTTCTTTCTGGTATTCTTCTACAAGCTCGATATTGTCACAGACTGTCATGTAATACCCTATAGTATCAGCAATATCAGATACAGTCTCTGCACTTTCAGCAAAACGGACTTTGAGTTTTTTAACGGCTTTTTTAAACTCCCGTTCCTCAACCTCTGCAAGCTTTTCAACCTCAGTTTTCATCTGTGAAAGAGCTTTGTCTTTGTATTCAGGCTTGAAGTTTGCCTGGACAAAGAAGTTGCCGCCGTCTCTAAAGCTGTAATAATCAGATGCCACAACATTAAAGATATGTTCATCAGCTTTTTCAATAAGGTTCTGGTAAAGTCTTGAACTTTGACCTTCTCCGAGAATAATATTTGCTATCTCAAGTCCGATATTTTCTTTTATACTGCAGGCAACGGGTCCGAGCCAGCCTATAATAGAAAAACCGGTATTTATATGTGCAAAATTTTCAACGTATTTTGCCTCCGGGGCATCCAACTCAAAATCGTTTTTAGGGGTATTTTTTCTGCCCTTAAAATCAAAGGCTTCAACAACCCTTTTCAGTATCTCCTCACTGTCAAAATCACCTGCTACGATAGTTGTGATATTATTTGGGGTGTAGTATTTATGATAGTAATTCATAATTGTTTCACGGGGAACAGAAGCAATAGTTTCCGCAAAACCGATAACATCACGTTTGTACGGATGTTTTTTGTACATATTATGATTTGCTTCATTGTAAACTTTTGTCCAGGGCTGATCCTGACGCATTCTTATTTCTTCAATTACAACGTGGCGTTCTCTTTTTTCCTTAACAGTATTATCCCCAAGCTCAAAAGCAGGTCCTATTTCATTTTCAGGTATAACAGGGTCTATCATCATATCCCCGTGCAGCTCGATTGCCTCATAGAAATATGCATTATCCGGACCTTTCGGGAGGGTTACATAATAGTAAGTATAGTCTTTCCACGTAGCAGCATTTACAATTGCGCCCTTTGCTTCGAGGGTTCTGTCAAAATAACCTGCCGGATGCTTGTGTGTACCTTTAAACATAAGGTGTTCAAGAAAATGCGATATGCCGTTAATTTCATCATCTTCATTTATTGAACCGGTTTTGACCCAGCTGCTTATGTTAACCAAACCGCCTTCTTTTTTTGCAAAAACTATCTTATGTCCGTTTTCTCTTTCATAAATTTCTACAGGAGCGGGGAGAAAAGGATAGCGGATTTCTGTCTTCTTTATATTTTCCACTTTTGTAACCTCTATTAACATCAGTAAATACTACGCGTATATTGTACCAGAGATAAAATGATATTGCACTATGTTTTTATGTCGTCAAAATGCAAAAATTGCCCTGTAAGGCTTAAATATGATAGAATACTTGCATGGATAGGATTTTGGAAAAACAGCAAAAAATGTTTGAACAGCTAAAATCAAAGGCTAAAGACAATTTTGTCCTGACGGAATTACTTGATTCTGTGAGTCAAATCGCTGAATTTATTCTCGATGAAAGCAACGATTTTTGTCTTGTGAAATCAAAATCCGGATGTTTCAAGACAGAGTTGATTAATTTTGTTTTGGATAACACAGAACCCAAAACTATCGTTTTCAGATTCAAGTTTTTTGAAGCATCGACTGTAGATGATATATTTTTGAGCTTTTTTAACGACCTGAAACGGTATTATCAGCAGGGGTTAATAAGTATTCCAAAAATTGAAACACATTCGCTTGTTCAAAAAATTTCCAATTTCTTTTCCCATACGAACAAAAAGGTAGTTGTTTTTTTTGATTCGCTTGAGAATATAACAGAAAAAAGCCGCCCGCATATTGTAAACTTTATAGAATACCTTGCCAAGCTAAAAAATATAAAAATAATAGCAGCAGTAAACGATAAAGTGCCGATAGATGCAGAAATGCCGGTATTCACTATAGAAATACCACCTTTTTCAGAAAAACAAACAGAAAAACTTTTTAATCACAACAGTATTGAATATTCTGAAAAAGAAGTAAAAAACTTATATGAAGACATTGACGGCGATATAAATTATGTTTTTTATACAGTAAGCATTGCCAAAACACTAAATATCTCGCTGGAAAAACTTTATAACGAATATAAATCTAAAAATCTGAATTTCAAAAATTTCATACTCCAAAAACTAACTTCTCTGGTCCCCGACAAATACAAAAAAACACTCCAGATTCTTGCGGTCATAAACCTCGGGCTTACGGATGCTTTTTTGCTTAACTTTGACCTTATTACAAGAGAACAGCTCGGGTACTTTGTAGAAAAACGGATTATTACAAAAGAAAATGGATTTTTGTTTCTGAAACCTGAAGTAAAACAGTATGTTTACGGGATGATTCCTCATTTTGACAAAATAAAACTCCACAAATTCCTGGTTGACTTTTACGACTCAGAACTCCCGCAAAAACCGGCAAGACGGGCGCTTCCGATTTCGAGAGCGACAATGAGAATGCAAATATCTTATCACAGCGCACTTTTACCCGCAGAAATGCCAAAGAAGAAACAGGATATAAACGCCTCGCTTCTAACTTACATGAGCGGCAACACAGACTGGAAAATCAACAGAAGTCTTGCTGAAAAAAAACATCCGAGACTGCCTGTTGAAAAGAAAAGACTGCTGCCTAAAAAAGAAGAAACCGTAGAAAGCAAATACAAATTGACAGCGGAAGAACTAGCTCTATTGGGTATTCCTGTTGATTTAAACAAAGAAGGAGCAAACAGAAACACACCCGCAGAAATTCAGCAGCCGACCGAACCTGAAATTATAGACACAGAAAACCTGCTAATTGAAGCAAAGAAGCTGGCGGAAGCACGTGAATACGTAGAAGCTTATGCAAAATACAAACAAGCCTATGAACAAAAGCAATCACTGCACTACAAAGAATGTCTTGCAGAAATCTTAAACGGACTTATTTCAACCGCTCAAAAAAACAACAATGTCGATTCTGCAATCTTATACAGTAACAGACTTATTGAATATTACAGAGAGCTAAATGACAACGAAAGCGCAAATCTGGCACTCCTGGCGCTGGGAAAAATATACAAAGAAGCATATAAATATACTGCGGCACGCCGTATTTATGAAGGGTTTGTTAATGACCCGGTCAATACGGCAAAAAGCACAATAGGGTACGCTTATATAGCACTTGCTGAAATCGAAGAAGATTCATCAAACCTTGAGAAAGCTGTTATGTACTATCAAAAAGCGTTTCAGATGGCGTCTGTTATAGACAGTCCGGCATTTCTTGCCGAAGCTTATTTCAAATATGCACTGATATTGGATGACAATGCGCAGATTGAAATGGCGAAAAAGTATTACGAAAAATGCTCAGCAATCAAAGACGAAAATCCTTATCTCTCCTCGGCATATACAAACCTTGCTGAAATTTACAAAGAAACCGGCAATATAAAAGAATGTGCAATAAACTACAATAACGCACTAAAAGTTGATTTAAAAAATACGAATTATGACGGAATTTATTATATTTGCACCAACCTTGCATTAATTTTCAAAAAAAGAGACCTGGAAAAATCACTTAACTACACCCTGAAAGCGCTTTCTTCCGCAAAACGCCTCAATGAAAAAGTTTACATAAATTCTTCTTATGTAAATGCAGGGGAATGTTATTTTGAAATGAAAAATTACGAAAAGGCGCTAAAGGCATTTGTTCTGGCTGAAAAAACCGCAGAGAAAGAAGGGTTTAAACCTGAGAACGAAGATTTTACGAGCCAAAGAATAAAAGAGCTTAAAATGCTGCTCGAAGATGACGTTGTACAAAAGATATTGGAAAGCACTAATGGAATTTGAAAAAATAGAATCAACTCTGCACCTCGATTGCAGAGTAAAAGAACGAACAAAACTGAATGAGTTTATTTCTGTTTTTAAAATATATAACTCACATACAAATCTTGTCAGTAAAAACGATGAGAATGTTTTATTTGAAAAACATATTTTTGACTCACTTGCCATAAATCTGTTTTTGGAAAAATACAACATCAAGAACAAAAAACTATCACTCCTTGATATTGGTTCAGGCGGCGGTTTTCCGGCTATACCGATAGCCGTCTTTTTCAAAAACTTTGAAATTTATCCGATAGATTCAATTGCTAAAAAAATCGGTTTTATTGAGCTTGCAAAAAAAGAGCTTATGCTTGAAAACCTTCACCCGCTTTGTCTCAGGGTTGAAAACCTGGAGAAAGATAAACGAGAATTTTTCGATATAGCAGTCTCAAGAGCAGTAGCACCGCTTAACATTATACTGGAATACGCTATACCTTATGTAAAACAGGGCGGCTATTTTATAGCTTACAAATCCAAAAACAGTCCTGATGAAATCAAAAATGCCCAAAATGCCCTGTCAATACTTAACTGTGAAATCACAGACACGATAAACTACAATCTGCCGTTGAAAGAAGACTACACAAGAGAACTCATTATCATAAAAAAAACAGACAGAACTCCGGACAAATATCCGAGGAAAACCCAAACCATAAAAAAATCACCGCTTTAGAAAATTTAAGCCACAAAATTTTATGTACTTAACCAGCTTAATATTACTTATTAATTTTTATAAAAAAGGGCAAATTTTTTAACCATCCGTTTTTATATAGTTAAGGTGGAAGTAACGTGAATATACAAGCAATTAATTATTATAATAATTCTATATACACACCGGGTGTCAAAAAAACAGCGTCGACACCGGCGTTTTCTGCCGTATTTCCGATGATAAACAGAAAACCTTCCGCTAATACAGGCATGCCTGCAGCTCAGCCTGTTTACACTCTCAGAACTTCACTTTCCACCAAAGAGGAGAAAACAAAATACAACGCCGTCTCTGAAATGCTTGACCGAAAAACAAAAAGAACTCTAAATAAGCTGTTAAAAGAAGGAAAACTGCTGAACAATATTTCTAACGACAGAAGCACTGTTTTGGACAACTTGTACAAAATAGTCCAAAACCCGAGAATTATGGGGTTAAATAAAGAAACCATATTAAAAGAAACTATAGAAACAATAGATTTTCCTTTTATTATTACCCAAAAATTCGGAGACCTTCCGGAAAAAGCAAGAGCAGAAATACTTTCATCAGCAACCCCAGTAAACTCGAATATCCCGTTTACTAATGAAAATCTTGACGTTCATTCAAGTACATGTCCCGCGGCAAGTATCGAGTTCAATCTTGCACACAAAATGCCTGCGGAGTTTGCAAGAATGGCAGAAAGTCTTTCTTCTGAAAAGATGAGTGTTACAAAAAGAATTGATATAAATAATCTGTCACAAAGCTTTATAAATACCATCTGGATGCTTGATGCCTTCAAAACACCACACAAGATGCTGGATTGGAACACACTGGAAGTTGAACTAAAACCTGACAGAAATGCGATTTTGCGGGCCAGAGTACAAAACACTTACTGGGACAAGGGAGAACGTTCTGTTATTGACGTACTTATGCAATCTACTTTTATGAATGTCGGAGCGCAAAACACTTACGATTCAATGATTGACAGAAGAATACCAAAGTATAATGACGATGACAGCGGACTTATTGACATAGAAAAGAACTTTGCAGAAGAACTTGCAACAGGAAAAGGCAAAGTCTGTGTCACTTATCAAAAAATGGATGATAACGGAAAGCTTATAGGCTATGAATGCGAACAAAGCGAAACACTCCAACATATCAGAGATACATTGAACCTGGGTGACAATGTAATTATCGGTTATACATATTGCGACAACGATAATATTGTTATAGGCGGTCATGAAATAACCATAATCGGTATTGAAAAAGGCAAAAACGGAAAAGAATATTTTGTATGCAACGACACAGACGACGGCAAAGACGAGCCAATCAGATATCCTGTTGAAGAACTTCTGCCGCGAATACACCATGCAGGCATTCCAAAATCAGTCTTAATCAACAATGTCGAATTTATTGAAGGCTGGAAAGAACTAATGGAAATATACAAAGCAAACAAAGAGGCTGCCTACTCAACTGCTGCATAATCAAGGCAATTAAAAATTGTACATAAAGGCAGTGTGAAAAATTTTATGATTTGTGCTAAATTTTAAAAATGAGAATGACAAAGGGCAGAGTTTACATATTATCATTATTAATTTTTGCAGGACTTTTTCTTGCTGCCTGCATAAGAGTTGACAGACCGGAACTTGATACAATAAAGCAAAAAAGCACTAACAAAGCTGAAACTTACGGTGTTGTTTACCCGCAGAAGACAAAGACAATTGACGGTACGGACTACCTGCTCTCAAGAAAACCTGCCGGTGAATACGGCGGTGATGTTGTCGTAAGTACTATCGGAGAAGGTCCAAAGACATTTAACCCCTGGAATTCTAAAGATAATACATCTTCTGCAGCAAGCGAGATTATGTTCGACAGTCTTGTTACCACAGACGCATATACAGGCGAAGTCATTCCGAAGATGGCAAAATCTATAAAAACATTACCCGACAAAAAAACTTATCTTATAGAACTCAGAAAAGGGTTAAAATGGTCTGACGGCAAAGAAATTACGGCAGACGACGTTGAATACACCTGGAACACAATAATCTTTGGCGGCTACGGAAACACAAGCACCAGAGACGCTATGTATATAAACGGAGAATTACCCACAGTCTCAAAAATTGATAAATATACTGTCAAATTCGTTACACCAAAACCCTTTTCCCCATTTTTAAGACAAATCAGCGTCCCCATTGCCCCCAAACATATACTGAAAAAAATTACAGACAAAGGACCGAGAGCCTTTGATTCTTTTTGGAGTTCTTCGGTAAAACCGGAAGAACTTGTGACAAGCGGAGCTTTCAGACTCAAAGAATATGTGCCTGCGCAGAGAATCGTTTACGAACGCAACCCTGACTACTATAAAATAGATGAAAAGGGGCAGAAACTTCCATACATTGATAAATATATTATGCTGATAGTAGGCGATTTAAATAATGAACTGCTTAAGTTCAAATCAAAAGAACTTGATGTTGTAGGATTAAGGGGGACAAATGTTTCCGTCTTTAAAGAACAGGAAAAGCATTCAGACTACAAAATTTTCAACCTTGGACCAAACACAGGCACAATGTATCTCGGCATAAATCTGAATGACAGAAAAAATCAGAACGGAAAATATTATGTTAATCCGATAAAACAAAAATGGTTTAACGATTTGAATTTCAGAAAAGCTGTTGACTATGCTGTCGACCGTGAAAATATTGTGTTTAACATAGCAAGCGGAGTCGGTGCGCCCCTTTTTACCCCGGAGCCGTTATCTTCAATTTATTTAAATGAAAAAGTTGCAAAAGGTCACCCGCAGGATATGAAAAAAGCTGCGGAACTACTCTCCGAGTCAGGTTTTACAAAAGATAAAAACGGAAAACTAAAAGACAAAGACGGCAACAAAGTTGAATTTGATTTGTATACAAATGCCGGCAATACAGAACGTGAATCTATAGGGGTTATGATAAAACAGGATCTTGAAGACCTTGGAATGAGTGTTAATTTTAAGCCTATAGAATTTAATACCCTCGTTAACAAACTCACAAACACAAAAGACTGGGATATGGTAATACTTGGTTTTACAGGCAGTCCTTTGGAGCCGTACGGCGGTAAAAATGTATGGTATTCAAACGGAACTTTGCATCTTTTTAATATGCGCTCGGATGGTGAATCTGCAAAGCTTTTACCTTGGGAAAAACGGCTGGATGAAATATTTGATGCTGCCGCTCTTGAATTGGATTTCAACAAAAGAAAAACGCTGTATGAAGAATACCAACAGCTTATTTATGACCAAAAACCTCTGATATACTTATATTCTCCGCTATTAATCTATGCCGTCAGAAAAAAATTCGGAAATCTTCATCCAACTGAAATTGGCGGAGTAATGCACAACATAGAAGAAATTTACGTGTTGAAAGATTAGCGGATTTTAAATATTTGACTCTTGATTTTTGCATCAAACAAACTCCTAAAACCAACAGGAATAATTTGCTCTTTTACAACTTTCCAATTAGGAGCTTTCTCAAGCAGCATATATTTAACCTTCTTAAAAGGTTCCAGAATTGTAATAGTGTTGTCTTTCATAGAAATTTGTCTGCCGTCAGGTTTGAGAATCTGACGTTCAATAAGTCTACTGCTTCCTGTATAAACAGAGCGGGTTCTTGTTCCGGATGGAAGTTTTTTCACCGTAACATGAATCGGAGGTTCCATTATAGCATACCTGTAACTTTTCCAGCGCTTTCCGTTTTTATCAATTCCGCTGCGTTCGGTTTTTACACCATTTAATACATTTACTATTGAATTATAAATATTTGCGATTTTCATTAATTACCTCACCGGTTATCTGTTTTTATAAAGCTTGTAAAAAATATTTTTTGCTACCATAAAAGCATAACATAACCACCGCAAAATAGATTTTACAAAAAGGGGTTTACCAAAACGGAATTTAAACTTATAATTAATGTTAATATGAGTGAAAATTTAACTGAACAATTTTTAAAGCAGGCATTTCAGCTTCAAGCTGATAAACACTACAAACAAGCAATAGAGTCACTTTACAAAGCACTCTGTATTGAGCCTGAAAATGTAGAAATACTTTCGCAAATTTCTCATCTGTATTACCTGATGAACAATTTTGAACGTTCTCAGGAATACGCGGAAAAAATTCTGGAAATTAACCCGTTACACATTGATACATTAAGAACAATAATTAATATAAACAAATTCACAAAAAAATACGCTAAAGCACTTGAAGTTGCAGAAAAATTGTACCAAACAGCACCGGATAAAGACAATTTTGTTATTCTTCTCGAACTGCTTTCTGAGTGCGGACAGCACGAAAAACTTCTTGAAGAAATTTCATCTTCACCATATGCACAGGACACAGATGAACGGCTGCTGTTTTTAAAAGCATACACATATCTAAAACTCTCAAAAATAGAAGAAGCTGCTGAACTTTTTTCATATATAACAGAACACTACCCCTCAAATACAGATTCAAAATATTATCTTGCTGTTATCTATTACAATCAGGAAATGTTCGATGAGGCAGAAAAGCTGTTTTTAAGTATTCTAGACGATATACAAAGCGATAAAACTTACAATTATCTCGGACTCATAAATATTGAAAAACACCAGATTGCTTCAGCAATAAATTATTTTCAGTTTGCAATAAAAATAGATTCCCAGAATGCGCAGTATTATTTCAACCTCGGAACAGCATATTCCCTGAACGGCTGGCTTTCTGAAGCTGAAAACAGCTTTAAAAAAGCGCTTTCTTTGGAACCTGAAAATATAATTTACTCATATTCACTGGCATATCTGGCTTATCAGCAAAAAGAATACAGAAAAGCGCAAGAAGCTATTGAAAAAACGCTGGAAGCCGCTCCGGGATATCCGGATGCAATTATACTTAAGTCGCTTATCCAGTCCGAAAACGGCAATGTTATAGATGCCAAAAATGCACTAACACAGTTAGAAGAAACAGAGAAAAAGAATGACTTTTTGTATTATGCACTGGCTAAAATATACAAAAAATTTCCGCTGTACAAAGAAGCTATAGAAGCCCTTCAAAAAGCAATTTTTCTCAAGCCCAAGTCTCTTGAATACATGAGTGAACTTGCTGATTGCTATTGCGAAACAGGCGAATATAAAACGGCTCAGGATATTTTGACAAAAGTCCAATATCTGAATCCTCACTTTATTTATGCACTTTTGTTAAATGCAAAAATATTTATAAAACAAGGGCATTACACACATGCGCTCAAATTTGTTGATAATGCAATAAAACTGGACAACAGCTCCGCAGAAGCATACAAATACAAAGCACTGATATACCAAAAACAGGGGCTTAAAAATCGAGCCATTGAATGCGCAAAGACGGCAGTGACACTACAGCCGGCTAATACAGAATATTATGAATTTCTTGCAAAATTATATCTTGAATCACAAGAATATGAAAACGCATTTCTGTATTACAAAGAAGCAGCACTTATTGACGAGACAAAAATCGAATACTTGTATAATGCAGCAATTGCAGCAGACAAAAACAAAGATTTTGCAAACGCTTCGCTATATTATTCGTACGCCTTGCGTCTCGACCCTTATAACAACCTGATAATTTATGAATATGTTGATTTACTGGTCAGAAATAAGAAAATAAAACAAGCGCTTGAGCTTTTGAAATCAAAGATATCCAGTGTCGAATCAAAAAATATAGAAAGACTCCTAAAACAAAAATACAAAGAGATTTCAGAAGAATACGATTCCTCTTTCTGGCAGAAGTTCAAAAACTACTTTTCCCGCTAGTTTTCAGCCGTAGTGAGCTGTGAAAAATCTGTATACTTTATTTTTTTTGCAAGTTTTGACGGAGGGTGCAAATAATCCCCGTCAGGCAGATATCCGTACTTCTTTTTCATACGCTCAACAAGTTTTTCTTTATCGGGATCCGGGTCAAAAAACAATTCCGAATAAACAATTACACCGTCTTTTACAATAAGCTCGTCAGATTCAGAAAAGATATCTCCGTATTTTTTCAGAAATGCTCTGTGGGCAACAGCATTCATTCCGAGAAAATCCAATTCTTCCTGAACAGAACTGTCACTGTCGTTATCTTTTGCATGACCGGCTTCATGTAGAATAGCCTCTGCAATAGCGAGAATCACCGGAAAATCCTGCGAGTTTTTATACAAATCGTTTATATAAATTGTATTTTTTTCATAATCATATTGCGCATGAATGTGCTTTGATGAAGTTTTTGCAAAACGTATCCTGACATTAGATTTTTTTATAAAATCAATCACCTCTGCTCCGTTTTTAAACGGCGGATTTACTCCCATGTTTTTTAAATACATCAAATCCTTTTCGGAAAAAGAAATGTTATCAAGCTCTGATAATGCAGCAGAAATCGTTCTGTCCTTGAGCCAGGGCAGTTTTTTTTCTTCAATTTTTGGTGTTTGTACAGATTTTTGCTGCCATTTTTGAACGGGCGGTACGTCCAAAAAATTTGCAAAAACGGGAATGACGTGAGACATAACTATTATATTTTAGGATACTACATATTTTCTTTGTTAGTGATTGTATAACCGGGATCCACGGCTAACCATCTGAATGCCTGCTTTTCTTCATCCTGAGGCAGGTCAGTAACAAAAGTTCCGCCGTATCGTCCTCTGGAAAAATGCACAAAACCTGCCTTTGACAAGTTTTGAAGCGCTTTTCGGATTGTGTTGCTGCTTACATCAAATTCCTTTGATAAAGCATCCATAGAGGGCAATTTGTCCCCTATTTCAAAATTATTTTTTATATAATTCTTAATTTTGTTTTCCATTTTTTGGTAACTATATATCGCAGCATCTTCAGCCTTAGCAAAAATCGATGTTTCAATTGCCGGCTGCAAAAGATTTTGTCCGGGCATTTTCAGAATAGTAGTGCCGTATCTTCCGCGTCTTGCAAGAAGTATACCCTCGTCAATAAGCCCCTTCATTGCATCGTGCACTGTTTTCACACTAACTTTCAAAATTTCAGACAACTCAAAATGTGCAGGCAGCCTGTCGCCGACTTTATGATTCATTTTTATGTATTCTTTTAAATCATTTTCGACTTGAGCAACAAGCGTATGAGAAATATCCGTTTCTTTATACAGATTATCTTCTTCCTCTGTCAATTCAGGTATTCTTTTTAAAATCCAGTTAGACTCATTTGTTCTAAAGGGTTTTGCTTCAAGTATTCCAACAGAACACAAATATTCAAGAGCCAATCTCGTTGTATTCGTTGAATACCCGATTAGTGCAGATAGCTGTCTGGCAGAAGGCATTGGCTGATTTAATTTATATTTGCTGTCAATAATCAGTCTCTTTATATGTGCAATTACTCTTTCTCTTTTTGAAGTAGATTTGCGCACTATCGGATTTGTGGACTCAAAATTTCTGACAACCGTACCTATTCTCTGTTTTGATTCAAGAAGCCCCGTATCTTCAACAGAACGAATTGCATTCTGAATAGTGCCCACACTTACTCCGAGATAGTATGCAAGATCAGCTTTTCTCGGCAGCAAGCTATTTTCTTTAATTTTGCCGCTCTTAAATGCCGAAACAATCCAGTCTGACAACCATTTTTTTATCAGAGAATCTTTGGGTTCAAAAGAGTTTTTAAAATTAGGTATTTCTTTAGGCAGTTCATTTATTTCAATACGTTTCAGTTCTGACTTTTCAAGCTTTGCATAGCTGTTTTGAAAATCTGTCATTTAGCCTCCACACGTTTACATATAATATTTTATTACAATAAAAAAACATGCACAAAATTTTTGCTGAAATTTGAATAAATTCTTAAATAATCTTTACAAGCAAACCGGCTCTATCCGGTTCAGCAGCAAACTCCCGCTAAAACTCTACCCGTCCGTAGACTCCCGCTTCCTTGTATTTTGTCGTACCGTATGCACCTACAATAACTTTCATTTTATCATCAAGATTTGTATTATATTCAATTTGAAATGCAGCATCTTCTTTGAATACGCCTGCATTCACACTCAACGCTCCATCCCGGGGCATTTCTTTGATATACTCCGCATTAATACCAGGATTATCTTTTTCTAAATAAATTCTGCCCCGCATAAATTGCTCGGGCAATGTGTAATGCACATCCAGTTTTATCCGCTTTTTAAAGAAGTTATATCCTGCACCGGCAGAAAGTTTTGTATATCCTCCGTCTCCGACTTTTTGAAAATTTAAAGTCATTGTTTTGTCAAAAAAATCGAGGTCTCTTGCGAGAATAGAATTGTGCCCTATCTGCCTTTCTGACACAATATTTGAAACACTGACATCATATTTTACGTTTTTAAAAAATGCAGATTTCTTCTTTACAACAGGCGGTTTCGGACGCATTACAATCCGCGCGGCATCTATATCCGTTTTCATAAAACTATTTTCATACCGTTCCTGAGATATAGTCGGGGTAGTACCTTTTGAGGTTTTGGGATAATACTCCTCCTTTTCTTCACCTTTTATAATCCTTTTCGCAGTTGCTTTCAGACGGTCTGCAAGATTTTCGCCGGTCTCCTGCAATACATCTAGTTCTTCAGAGTATGCCTGTTTTGCAGAATTAAGCACTACTCTTTTTGAGTCCCTGTATGACATTGCATTCTTAAACAATCGCAGTACTTGATCTCTGTCAGGCATAATATCCCCCCTATTACATATATAAAGTATTTTTTTTCAAAGAAATTGCCTCAAATTCGATATATTACAAAATGTAAAGACAAAATATAATAGCCCTATTGCTTGTTGTACAAAGGTTTTGGGGATTAAGAAATACAGCATTAGTCAATAATCATTAACCAATTGTTTTTATAAAACTATAAGGATTTAATAAATTTTACCAACATATAACGAGAGGAGAAAACATGGGAAATTTAAACATTCAAAAACAAGATTCAACTTACGTCAGAGCATTTACACCTTTGAAGAAAAAACCTACAGCAGAAGAAGAAAAGAAAATTGCTGAGCAATTCAAAACAACTGACGCTAACGGAGATATGAGAGTCGACAAGCAGGAAATAGCTGAAAAAATCATTAATGAATACAAAAGCACAGGAAAACTTCCTGAAGGATACGACAACATTGGTGACTACATTGCGGATCAGATGAAAAATTTTGAAAGATATGATTCAAATAAAGACGGGAAACTAAACATAGATGAATATACGGAAATGGCAACAGATCCGTTTAAAAAGCTGGTATTAAACGAAGAAGACATCAAAAAAATACTGGATCAACTTCGCGGCAGAGATAAAAATCCGGAGACACCGTTTCCTATTACCATAAAACCGATGCCATACAGACCTCTGCCGATAAGTCAGTTTCCGATTGGCAAAGATCCCGGAACAATAAGACTGCCCTATTATCCGGACAACAATGGATTTGGTGGATATGTGTATGATATACTCGAGAAAGGTTCACAAATAAAATTGTATGATAACACTATTCTGGAATAACGCAAAAAACTATACTGCACCTGAACAGATGTAATAAAAATATTCAATAAAAAAGCCCTGAAAAAATCAGGGCTTTTTTGTGAATAAAAGCAAGCAGAAGACAGCGTGCTTTTAAATTTTTGTCATTAGGAATTATTCCAGACTGAGACTGATTCTCCTGTCTTCCGGCTGGAATTTGATTATCGTTGTGTTGAGTTTATCGCCGACATTCACGATAACCCCCTTACTGCTTTGATAATCAGCAAGTTCATTCATCGGTAAAAGCGCCTCAACTCCGGGGAACACTTCAACAAATGCGCCGAAGTTTTTGATTCTTGTAACAAGCCCTTCTACTTTGTCGCCTTCTTTAAGTTTGTCTTTTGCTTCATTCCAGGGGTCTGCTTCAAGATTTTTCAAACTGAGACTGACTCTCTGCTTATCATTATCAATGCCTATTATTTCCACATTTATTTTGTCAGCAATTTTCAGAATATCCGACGGATGGTCAACCCATCTCCAGGACATCTGAGACAAAGGCAAAAGTCCGTCCATACCGCCAATATCAATAAATGCGCCAAAATCGGTAATACGTACAACTTCACCCTGAACAACCTGACCTATTTCCAGCTTGTTAAATACAGACTCTCTGCTTTCTTCCGCCGAGTCTGCATAAACTTTTTTGTTAGAAAGAATGAAATTGTTTTGCTGAGCATCAAGAGTCAAAATTTTCAATTCCATCGTCTCGCCGACAATATTCTCAATGTCTTTTGCACGCAGATGGCTTGAAGGAACAAAGCCCCTGACACCTTTTACATCAACAAGCACACCGCCTCTGACCACAGCAGCTACTGTACCTTCGACTGTAGCATCCTGCGCTTTAAGGTCTTCAAGTTCTTTCCAGGCGTATGCAAGCGCAACTTTCTTGTATGAAAGCATAAATCTGCCGTCTGAGTCTTCTTCTTTTACAATCAAAAACTCATACACTTCACCTTTCTTTAAAACGTCTTCTACAGGTGCTGAATTATCTATTCTGGCTTCCCTGAGCGGACAATAAGCAGATGTTTTTGCGCCTATATCAACGATAACACCGTCAGAATCATAGCCGCACACAATACCACGCACCAAATCACCTTTTTGAAACTTGTAATCATACTGTGCAATAAGCTTATCGAACTCATCATCTGTCATAAACTTTGTCATAGAGCCTCTCCATATTCATAATATGTTTATCATTATAACAAATTTTTTGAAAATTTTAAGAAAAAATCACAATATTTACTTTACATGTATTAATAAATTCACGATTTCATCAATAAGCAATAAACTAATCTGCTAATGTGAAATCGCTGTATTACAGATATAGCAAGAAAAACAGACATTTTGTGTCTTTCTTTAAATATTTAAAAACTCTTTCATAAATAAAAAAGTTTATTCGCAAACAAACGTTACAATACAGATTGAATATGGAATTTTATTGTGGAATAATATCGCTATGAACGACAAGATAGTGATAAAAGGTGTAAACCAACACAATCTAAAGAACATTGATTTAGAACTGCCCAAGAATGAACTTATAGTCTTTACGGGTGTTTCAGGCTCGGGCAAGAGTTCTCTTGCATTTGACACAATATTTGCAGAAGGTCAAAGACGTTATGTGGAAAGCCTTTCTACATACGCACGCCAATTTTTGGGACAAATGGACAAACCGGATGTAGAAAGCATTGAAGGGCTTTCTCCGGCAATCTCAATTGACCAGAAATCAACATCAAACAACCCTCGTTCAACAGTCGGTACAGTTACGGAAATATATGACTACCTCAGACTTTTGTATGCAAGAATCGGCGTTCCTCACTGTCCTCAATGTGGTGACGAGATTAAGCCGCAAAGTATTGATGAAATAACAGACAAAATTATGTCTCTGCCGGAAGGCTCAAAAATACAGATTATTGCACCGGTTGTCAGGGGGCAAAAGGGCGAATTTACATCTGTTTTAAATGATTTAAAACAGGAAGGTTTTATCAGGGTAAGGATTGATGGTGAAATTTACAACCTTGATGAAGACGATATTGAATTAAAAAAGACCCAAAAACACACTATAGACGTAGTTGTGGACAGAATCATAATCAAAGAATCCGCAAAATCCAGACTGGCTGACAGCGTCCAAACAGCACTTCAAAAAGCAGGCGGACTTGTGTCGGTTGATGTCAACGGAGAAAAGGAGCTTATTTTCTCAGAAAAACTGGCGTGCGCAAAATGCGGGCTGAGCTTTGAAGAACTTGCACCGAGAATTTTCAGTTTTAACAACCCCTACGGAGCATGCCCGACGTGTTCCGGTTTAGGTGCGGATTTTGTTATAGACCCGGATTTAATTGTACCGGATAAAAAGAAATCACTCCGACAAGGTGCCATATACCCCTGGAGTAAAGCCACAACCTCTTATTACTCAGACCTTTTGACATCAGTTGCTGCACATTACGGCATTGATACGGACAAACCGTTTGAAGAATTGTCTGAAAAAGAGCAGCATATCATACTATACGGCAGCGGCGGCGAACTTTTAAAAATAAGAGTTCAACGTTTTGGCACACATTCATACGAAACAAGAAGAATGCCGTTTTGCGGAGTAATACCGTTTCTTGAAAAGCGTTACAACGATGCCTCCGGTGAATACTGGCGCGAAGAAATCCAGAAATATATGGTAACAACCCCTTGCAAAGATTGTCACGGTGCCAGATTAAAGCCATTTGCGCTGGCTGTTACAATCAAGGGCAAAAACATTTATGAATTTTGCAAAATGCCGATAACAGAAAGTTTTGCCTTTATTTCAGACTTATATCTTGAGTTAAACGATTATGAAATGCAGATTGCAAAACAAGTACTGGAAGAAATCCGATCCAGACTGAAATTCATGTTGGATGTAGGGCTTGGGTATCTTGATTTGGCGAGAATGGCAGGAACCCTTTCCGGCGGCGAGGCTCAGAGAATCAGACTGGCAACACAGATAGGAAGCGGGTTGTCAGGTGTTTTGTACGTTCTTGATGAACCGTCTATAGGGCTGCACCAGAGAGACAATGACAGACTTATTCAAACCCTGATAAAACTCAGAAACCTCGGAAATACTCTTATTGTGGTCGAACACGACGAAGATACAATGAGAAATGCCGATTACATAGTAGATATCGGACCGAGAGCGGGTGTGCACGGCGGAAGAATTGTCGCCCAGGGTACAATGGATGATATTGTAAAGTCAAAAGAATCAATAACAGGCAAATACTTAAGCGGTGAACGAAAAATACCCGTCCCGGAGCTACGGCGCAAGGGTAACGGTGAATTTTTACAAATAAAAAATGCGCACCTTAATAACCTCAAAAATATTTCACTGAATATACCCCTCGGAAAAATTGTAGCAATAACAGGTGTGTCAGGCTCCGGAAAGTCTACCTTAATGATGGACTTGATACAAGAATACGCGATTCATAAACTTCGCGGAAACAAACCAAAACCGCAGGGCATTGATGAAATACTCGGATTTGAACATATTGACAAAATTATTGATATAGACCAATCCCCGATAGGAAGAACGCCCCGCTCAAATCCCGCAACTTATACAGACGTATTCACCCATATCAGAGAACTTTACGCACAGACAAATGAATCAAAAATGCGCGGTTACAAAGCCGGAAGATTCAGCTTTAACGTAAAAGGCGGACGCTGTGAAGCCTGCAAAGGAGACGGCGTTTTAAAAATAGAAATGAATTTCCTTTCCGATGTTTATGTAAAATGCGATGTTTGCAAAGGTAAACGCTACAACCGCGAAACCCTTGAGGTTAAATACAAAGGCGCAACAATATCTGACGTCTTGAATATGACAGTTGCTGAAGCTTACGTATTTTTTGAGAACATTCCCAAAATAAAAGACCGTTTAAAAACCTTGTACGACGTAGGTCTTGGATATATAAAACTGGGACAGAGCGCCACAACGCTCTCAGGCGGTGAAGCGCAGAGAATAAAACTTGCTGCAGAGCTTAACAAAAAGGCAACCGGAAAAACGCTATACCTTCTGGATGAACCGTCCGTAGGGCTGCATTGGTACGACTTAGACAAGCTCATAAAAATAATAAACAAACTTGCAGACAACGGGAATACAATACTCATTATCGAACACAATCTTGATTTAATAAAAATAGCAGACCACATAATAGACCTCGGACCCGAAGGCGGAGACATGGGCGGCGAGATAGTATTTGAAGGCACACCCGAGGATATAGTAAATTGCAAACAATCCTACACCGGCAAATATCTCAAACCCTTTTTGAAGCAATAAAATATTCTGATATAATTAAATCAGATGCAGCGAGGATAAAAATGGACAACAACGAGTACGATGAATTATTTGAAAATTACAGAGATTATCTGAAATTTTTGACTATAAAACTCGACAGCTTTTTTGAAAATCAAAAAGAATACATTTTCTGCAAAATGGGTTGTGCAAAATGCTGCAAAAATGCAGAATTTCCGTTTTCTCTAATAGAAATCCAATACGCCCTCTATGGTTTTAGCAAACTTCCGGATGAAACAAAAAAAATTATTGAAGAAAACCTTACACGCGTTCTTGAAGAAAAAAAGAAATTTAAAGGTGAAAAATTCTTGTACACATGCCCGTATCTGGTCAATAACGTTTGCTCAATTTATGAATACAGAGGAGTCATCTGCAGGACTTTCGGACTTATCAACAAAGTGACAGAAGGTAACCCCAAAGTACCGTTCTGCTGCTTTGAAGGTCAAAACTATTCAAATGTGCTCGATGAAAAAACCGGACAGCTCTCCTCTAAAAAAGTCAAGGAACTTGGACTAAAAGAAGAACCTACAGGCTTCAACGTAAGCTATGAGTATTTAACAGGACAGACTTACGAAGAAGTTTTTGAATTTTCGTTCGGAGAGAAAAAGCCGATGATTGAATGGCTTGAAGATTAACCCGCTTTTTACGGTTCTTATATTTCTGCATTTCACTCTTTTGTAACATTTTCTTTACAAAAAATATTTAAAAAAGGCAATTTTTTAAAAGTATATACGTTTATATATACATAAGAGATACAAAGGAGATATTCAAATGGCAATAGCAGCAGCATCAAATATGAATAACAACAGAAGCGGAAGCGGCGCATTCACTCCCCTCAGAAGAAGACCCGCTCAAAGCAAACAGCTTGCTGCAAACCTTGATATCCTTGACAAAAAAGATATCAGAATGAGATTCAAAAACTCCAGAGATCCTATTTATGTAGCATTTGACTATCTTGACAAAAGACCTATTCAGGAACTTGCCGTAGAATTTGTTAAAGATTCAATTTTTGATATTATGAACTTTGTTTCTATGGGCAGAATCTAAATAATATTTACAATAATTACAAACAGAGCATTGAGAACAGAGCGGCTTTTGGGGTTTACAGATATTCTGCCCAAAAGTCACTAATATTGTATTAATATCCAGCCAATATTTTTTCGGAAGCGTTTTTCGCAGTGCCATTTCTGTTTCATCCGGCGTTTTGGTTACAACAAGCCCCATACGATTAGAAATCCTGTGCACATGTACATCCACACATATTGCAGGTTCAAGAAACCCTTTTGCCATAACAAGGTTCGCTGTTTTTCGCCCGACACCTTTAAATTTTACAAGCTCGTCAATAGAATCAGGCACATTCCCGTTATATTTATGCACAATCTCATCTGCAATCTGCAAAATCTGCTCAGCTTTATTTCTGTAGAAACCTACAGGATAGATAGCTTTTGCAAGCTCCTCAACGTCGACTTGCAAAAAATCCTGCGGGGTTTTTCCCAGCTCCAACATACGTAAAGACGCGGGATAAGTAGTTTTGTCATTTGTTCTAAGGCTTAAAATACAGCAAATAAGCACCAAAAACGGATTTTTAAATTCTTCCATGAGTTTTACAAAATCCGTCTGCGGAAGATTCATAGCTTTTATCCCTGACACAATCTTGTCTATATTTTTCATTCAAAAACCTTGCTTTCATTATATAAAAAGACATTACTGGTACTGCAGCTATAAAAAAAGGCTGCCTGAAATTCAGACAGCCTTAATCTTTTGTTGATATTTATTCAACAATAATTGCGCCTACAGGGCAAGCGTCTGCTGCTTCTTTAACGCAATCTTCGTTTCCTGCTACTGCTGATTCATTAGCAACAGCAATATCTTCTAATTTAAAAACATCCGGGCATACTGATTCGCATGCACCGCAGCTAATGCAGCTGTCTTCTACTTTTACTTTCATTTCTTTCTCCTTTGTATCTTACCCCAAAAATTTTGGGTTCAATTCTTATTATACAAAAAACATTTAAAAATTGCACATGGAAAATTTTTAATGAGTATTTTTTTTTACAATTTATTCTTGCGCAATTCTGACAGATGTAGAAAACAGTTCATTTTCAGTTACTACAAAGTCAGCTTTTTCGTCATGTGCCTGAAAAGGAATGTTTTCAAACAGAAGCTCATCGTATATGGGAATAATTTTAATTGTTTTTTTATCCAGATGCGGCAAAAATCTGTCATAATATCCACAGCCATAGCCTATACGATACCCCCATCTGTCAGCAGCAAGCGCCGGAATAAAAACAATATCAAGAATTTTTAAATCCGGAACCGGCTCGCTATCCGGCTCCGGAATATCAAATTTACCTATCCTCAAATCAGCGCCATTAACCGGACACACACAAATCTCGTCATTTATAAGCCGCGGAAGGTAAAAATTCTTATCTCCGGGCAAATCCAAAAGACTTATTTCATTATTTATCGGGTAATAAATCAAAATATTACCTGCATCTTGGTACTTGTTCCAGCTTGAAATCAGTCTTATTATTTTTTCTGAAGACTGTTTGGTATCGAATATTTTTCTTTTAGACTTAGCCAGCCGTCTTAGCTCTGTTTTTGTTGTCATTCTGGAACCTTTGCTATAAGCTTTACAGTGTGAGTCAATATTATTATAATGTATAAAATGGAAAATAACGAATTACACAACAATTTAGTCAACCCTGAATTTTCAGAACACGGATATATACAGGTATACACGGGAAACGGAAAAGGAAAAACTACAGCATCGCTGGGTCTTGCGGTCAGAGCGCTCGGACGCGGCTGGAAGATTCTGGTTGTAATGTTCACAAAAGGCGGAAACAATTACGGCGAACTCTACACTTTTATGAATCTTTGCGATGACTACAAGGATAAAATTAAAATTATACAATCAGGACTGGATAGAATTGTGTATTCCTCAAACCTCACAGACGAAGACAAAAAACAAGCGCAAAAAGGATGGGAAACAGCAAAACAAGCAATCCAGAACAATGAATATCAAATGATTATACTTGATGAAGCAAATATTGCACTGGATTTGGGACTTATAGACCTGAACGAGATGTTAGAGGTTTTAAAAAATAAACCTGATAATATGGAAATAGTCCTGACCGGAAGAAACGCAAAACAAGAAATAATTGACATAGCACATCTGGTGTCTGAAATAATACCCGTAAAACATTATTGGGATAAGGGAATTTCTGCACGTAAGGGGATTGAATTTTAGGTCTGATTTGTTATATAATTGCAAAAAAGATTAGAGGAGAATTAAAATGGCACAGCAATTTCCGCCGCAATTCAAATCAAGACTTGCACTTCTGGTGTTTTTAAAAGGCGCGGCAGCACCGATGGTTTTGTATTTTGAAAACCCGAAAGCAGAGTATGAAGATTTTCTAAATGCAATAAAAACCGGTGCAAACGTAGCCAGAGTTATAGAAAAAGAACCGACAGGACCTATCAAAAAAGTGGCTATTATGTCTAACCAGATAGCTTCGGTGGCTTTGCAGGAAGAAGTCTGCTAATCTTTTTATTTTTATATTATAATGGATTTTGTTAGATACTCGGTAATTTAATGAAAATCACAGAAATAAAAAATAATTTTGCAAAAGTTTTATATCGTCCCGCTGAGACGAAGCTTGTGCTGTCTGATTTTTTAACGCTTGACGATGATAACAGAAAAATCTGCGCACAGGTTATTTCTATAGAATCTACATCTATTCAAAGCGCAAATCAGGCTGTTGTAAAATTTTGCTTCAATATTGATGCGGATGGAACGCTCAAACCTTACAGCGGCTATGTGCCATCATTAGACGCAAAAATCGGTACAACAGACCCGCAGTTAATAGCAAAAACCTTTTCAAAACAAAACGGAAATGTTTGTCTCGGCGAATTGACCTCAGGGATAAACCCGCCGTTAAAGTATGAAAACAGTTTTCTTGACAAATTTTTCTATGTACAATCAGACAGAACCTCTGACACAAATTATATATTTAAGGTATTTTTAAATAATCTAAAAGATAAGAACTGCCTTATTATTGACCTGGACGGAACTGTTGAATTTGAGTCGGAAAGCACATACGAAATTTGCAGAAATTTCAAACTTCCGATTAACATTGAAACGCTAGATTACATATACGAGAACGATTTGGCGGGCTTGACAATAGAACAGAAAGCGATTGTACAAGACATAATACTGGACATTCAAGAGTACATAAAAAGCGAACAAAAAGGTTTTATCCCGTTTTCGACATTACTCGAAGTTGTCGACGAGATTTATCAATCAGATAAGTCGCTCGGTATTATTCTTTTCAGAAACAAACTCTTAAAATACCATCAATACCGGCTTTTTGCTTCAAAAGAGCAGGAGTTTGAAGCATTGGCAAATTCTGCAAGCTTTAACAATCTGACTATTTTAAAACTGAGCAATGTGCCTGAAAACTGGAGAAAAGAAGCAATGAGTTATATTCTGGGTTGTTTGCCTGAGAATACTCATTATTTTGTCTCTGTTTCAGATGACACAACAGACGTGCACGTTCTGGAAAAATTGTTCAGTGCAAAACGCGCCGTCACTGCTTCCGGATATAACTGCAAATTTTCAAACCATCTGAAATCACTTGCAAAAAATGTTATTTTCTTTGCACCGGAAGAATTGCAAAAAGTTTACCCGACATACAATTCATTCCTGTCAAAACTTTCTGAAAATGAATTTGTTATAACCGGCGACGATACGCTCTATACACCGCTCATTGTCAGACCGCTCAGCCCGAAAAAGGCTTCTCCGGTAGAAACAATAAGCCCTGAAGATATAGAAGTTTTGTCAAACGAACCCGGACTTTCAAGCACAAATGACCTTGCAAATATCTTCACAGACCCTGTCGAACAGGAAATTGCAAAAGATGTGGATTCGATGTTTGTCTCAACAAATCCGCCCCCCCACGCGGCAGAATACGAAGAAATGCTCTCCGATGAAGATTTAGACTTCCTTGATGATATTAACAGCGGAGAGTACAAAGATTCTGAACAAGAAAATACAGAGGAACCAATCTCAACTGATACAGGTGTTGAAGAACTCCATTTTCAGGAAGACAATACAGACTTTTCGGTAGAATTAATGCCGGATTTAGGCACCCATGAAGAACTTGCAGAAGTTCACAACGAAGAACTTCCGCCGCAGGACATGCCTGTTCATGATGAAGAACCGGTCACTATTCAGCCTGAGATTATATCATCACCTGAACCGGAACAGACAGTATACGAACAAATACCTTTTGAAACGGCACAGCCGGATTACCCCGAAACCGAGCAAGAACTTCATAACACCGCAGGTGACACAGACATTGACACACTTTTAAACGAACAAAAAGACGATGAAGATTTTGAACTTTTACCGGAAGATGACGAGGTTGAAGACCTGTTTGCCGGACAAAATTATTCAGATCCGATACCGGAGCCGCAGCAGTTTAGAGAAATAACCGATGACGATGCTGCTGCTGAAAACCTTTCTTTTGTATCTCAGCAACCAGCTCAGCACCAACCCTCAGCTCAGCAGGTAACAACAAAAACACAAGAAAGCCCGACTGTCCCCGTTTATACAACGAATTACAGTGAAAATACAGCAGTAAGCGGAAATCAAAAACTCTCGGAAGGCAATGTCGTTTATCATGAAAAATACGGCAGAGGTGTAGTTGAACAAATCATTTCTTACGGCAAGAAAACATTGTGCTCTATACAGTTTGACAACGTGGGCAGAAGACTTCTTGACCCCAAACTTGCTGATTTAAAAATAGTTTAAACTTATTTGAGAGCGCTAATTTTTCATCAAATTATTGTACATATCAAGTGCTTCTTGAGCCTTTTTGTCCTTCTTTTGCATTTTATACGCGTAAGCAAGGTTATAGTAGAAGGAAGGCTCCTCTGAATTTAAACGTATAGCGGCGCCGTATTCATATTTTGCTTTGTTATAATTTTTTTGGGCAAGATAGCAATTTCCGAGATTGTAATGAGCATAAGCAAAGTCTTTTTTAATTTTCAGGGCTTTTTTATAGTTTTCAATCGCAGTATTTATTTTTCCGTCGGCAAAATAGATATTACCAAGATTATAATACGCTTTGTAATAATCTTTATCTTTCAACAGCGCTTTTTGCAAAAAGAATACAGCGTCAATATTCTTTTGTTCCTCCTCTGATATATTAGCAAGCAGAAGCCAATCCTCAGCCTGTTTATCAGCTTCCGGAATTTTAAGCAGAATCGTTTTCGCCTGTGCAATATCGTTTGTATTATAGAAAAAACGAGCCTGTTCTCTCAGCTCCTTTAGAGATTGCTCCGCAAAAACAGAACCGGAAAAAATAAATATAAAAAATAAACTCAACAAAATCTTTTTCATATAAAAATTATATTGTATTTATGGAATTTTAACAAATTTTTTTCGGATTTTTAAAATGTTTATTTTAAATAAAAAGACAATCCTAAAACGGTCAAAACTTTGCACTTTTTAGCTGCAAGTTTCGTATTTTTCACAGAAAAAACTTTTTCAAGAAAAGACATTTTCATCTGTTTTATGCTTTTCAAAAAGACTTTATACTCCTGTCCTGTAAATACTTCCTTACATTTTTCCAGATACTTCTTTTCTGTGCCTCGCGGAAGACATTTGTAGTATTGTGTACACCACAACAATTTATATTTATATAAATCATCCATTAACGAATCAAGCAGGTTTCGTTCTTTCAAAAAATCTTTTACTACTTTTATATTTTCAAATATATCATGATTTAGATCTTCTGATGCTGAATTTACAGCTGAACCAACTCTCTGCCGATAATGATATAACGTTTCATCTATAGAGTATATTAAAGGTGACAAAATATAAGATTTTATGACAAATATATTGTCCTCGCCTTTTTTAGTTGTGCCAAATTTTATATCATTTTCCTTAATATATTTTGTTAAAAAGAGTTTGTTCCACACAGCCATATTACATGCTAAAAAAAGAGAATCATTAACTTCTTCCCACTTAAAATAAGGCTTTTCGTTTAAATTAAGCCCGAATTTTTCATGGGCAAGCTCATAAAAATTCACAGACCTTGCCCGTTTTGTTTTTTCATCATAGCTTTCATAGTCAAATTGAACTATATTTGCTCCAAATTTTTCTGCTGCATTATAAAGTGTTTCCAGAGCGTTCAATTCAATCCAATCGTCAGGGTCGACAAAAAGTGTATACTTGCCCTGAGCAATATCCAAAGCCCTGTTTCTTGCAGCCCCGGGTCCTTGATTCTCTTGTGTTATGACAGTAATACGCTTATCATTCAGTGCATATTCTTCAAGAATCTTCAATGAGTCATCCGTTGAGCCGTCATTTATGCAAATAACCTCAAAGTCTTTAAACGTCTGATTAACAATACTATCCAAACATTCCGTCAAATATTTTTCAACATTATACACCGGAACTATTATTGAAAATGTTGTTTCTGCATTATCCATCATACTACCTACTACTCATTATTTTTCCAATAATAGCATACAAAACAAAAAGAGACAAGTAGCGTCTTGTTAAATTTTGATGATAACTCGTAATGTTATATTTATTCGCCCTGCGCTTCTATATACAAGTTCATAAACTCAAAATCGTCATAATCGATATATGCTGCCTGAAAGAGATTTCTGCCGGCTTTTATTGTGACTTGATTGTTTGAAGACGGACGGATAAGAGAGGACGGAATTTTAATCTGCTGGTTATCACCGTTAACTTTCAAATCTGCAATCTTGCTTCCGTTAAAAAACACCTCTGCAGGAGATGAATAAGCAGTTCTTACTTTTGATTGACCTAAATCTCTTGCCATTTGCGTATCCAGACCTATGACAGAACCGACTATGAGGTAAAGGCATTCATTTTGCGGAACTGATTTTATTTTAAAGGATTTTGTAAAAAACGGTCCGATTGCTTTCATTTTAAAATCAGAAGCATTGGCTGAGTTTTCCGAAAAATTGTCATCTCCGAGGTGGTACATATCTTTGTCGATAACAATATCATGCGGGCTTGATTTTTCAATTCCGATAACAATAGGTTTTGACATAGTTTTTTCATCAATAGTAACAGAAAATGGCTTATAACCGTCTTTGTCTACAGACATAATCGTCGGTGCAGTGATTTTTTTACTGTCTAAATTAAATTTGCCGTTTGCGTCTGTCTTTGTTCGGTAACCTTTGGCAGGAAGGGTTACATCAGCATTACCCACAGGATTTCCGCTTTTTGAATCAATAACCTGGTTGTAGTCCCCGTATCCGCTTTTTTCAACGTTCCCGTTAATAGCTGCAGAAAATACAGGAAAAACAGAAAAAATAAACACAATTATGACAATAAATCCTCTCATTTAAAATCCCCTTTTATTTGTTTTGTACAATTTTATATAAAATCTGCTCCGCTTCTATACGACTACCGGACACGCCCGGCAGAGCTATTATTTTTTGTATGTAAAAAATAAGCTTAGAAAAAAAATTTATAGTATAATTTATGCATAGTTCAAGGGAAAAAGCATGCTATCATTTGAAAAAACAGTTATTGTATACAACAAGGACGTTCCTGAATCATACAGAGTTGCCCAAAAAGCAGCACATTTTTTTCACGCTGTAACGGTTACGCCTGATTCTTTTCCCGAAGATGTAAGTTTTGTCATTACAGTAGGCGGAGACGGCACTATATTAAAAGCGGCAAGATTCTATGCAAAACGCAATGTTCCGATTTTCGGTATTAACCTTGGACGCCTGGGCTTTCTTGCACAGGCAAATCCCGATGAACTTGAATGGGCTGAAAAAAAGCTCAAAAACGGTGAATACAAAATTCAGGACAGAATGATGTTATCTGCGTTTGATGACAAAGTTACAGCGCTGAACGACATTGTCATAAAAGGCGATACATTTTCAAGAACCTCCAGACTATACCTGTCCATTAACGGCAAACAGGTGTGCGACTATCTTGCAGACGGGTTGATTATTTCAACCCCGACAGGTTCCACTGCTTACACGCTTTCCGCCGGAGGTCCGGTAATCTCTCCCGGTCTTGATGCGGTAGTTATCGTGCCGATTTGCCCGCATACACTAACTGCCCGCCCGCTGGTTATTCCTGCCGATGAACAAATTGAAGTCTCCTCCTGCGATACCTGCAGCGGCATAAAACTCTCTGCTGACGGTCAGGCAACACTGGATATAAAACCTGATGAACAAATCGTTATAAAAAAGAGTAAAATTCAGGCTAAATTGGTAGTCTTAAACAGAGAAAACAACGGTTTTTACGGAGTGTTAAGAGAAAAACTCCAGTGGGGAGTGGCTCCGAGGTAAATTATGATAAAAACGCTTAACATAAAAGATTTCATATTGATTGACGAACTGGAAATTATATTTGATAAAGGTTTTAACGTTATTACAGGTGAAACCGGCGCAGGAAAAAGTATAATTATTCAAGCCATAGACATAGCACTCGGAGCAAGAACCTCGAAGGAACTCATAAAAACCGACAAATCAAGGGCAATTATTGAACTCACGGTAAGCGTAGATAAAGATTTTTCAAAAAATCTTCCTGAAAATCTCGGTATAGAAGTTTTTGATAATGAACTTGTTTTCTCCAAAGAAATAACAGAAAACGGCTCACGTTCAAGAGTAAACGGCGTTATTGTCACCCAGGAGGTTATAAAAGCGCTCAGGGAACGGCTTATAGACATACATTCACAACACATGACATATACTTATGTCCAGCCCAAACACCACATAACACTTCTGGATAATTACGGCAAAAATGACCATCTGGAACTACTTTCGGCTTACAGGGAACTTTACGCAAAATATACGGAAATAAAAGCAAAACTCCGCAGTGCAAAAGAAAAATCAGACTTTTCGGAACAGCAGATTGAATTTTTAAAGTATCAGATATCTGAAATTGAAAATGCACAGATAGAAGACGAAAATGAAGATGAAAGGCTAAAAGAAGAACTAAACGTTCTTGCAAACTCTGAAAAGCTTAAAGAACACACCTACGCTGCGTACTGGGGACTGTACGGCGGAGAGCAGGATTTGATTTCTGCGCTTGGAAAAATAAAATCGTCAATCTCAAAAGCGCTTGAATACGATACAAAACTCGCCGAATTTGAGGAAAATATTTCAACTGCACAAGAAATGCTAAGAGACGCAGCTTCGGGATTGAGAGACTACTCTGAGTCAATGGAGCTGGACGAGGAGAGACTCAACACAATTCAGGAACGAATTGACCTTCTTGAAAAGTTAAAACGCAAATATGGAACGACTCTGGCGGATGTTTTTGAAACGTACAAAAAACTTTCCGCAGAGATGAATGCAATAGATGCGTCCGCCGAAAATATAGAAGAACTTGAACAGGCTCAAAAAGAAACTGAGCTTGCCTTAAAAGCGGCATCTGACGCACTGTCTGAATCAAGACGGGAAATCGCAAGAGAGTTATCAGTTGTAATGACAGAAGAACTGGAAAAGCTCGATATGCCAAAAGTTCGTTTCTCCATTGACATTCAGCCTTGCGAATACAATCAAAACGGCTGCGACAATGTTGAGTTTCTTATTTCAACAAATATCTCGGAAGACCCCAAACCGCTGGCAAAAATTGCCTCAGGCGGTGAAATTTCTCGCGTTATGCTTGCAATGAAAACTATTTTTGCAAATTCAGACAATATTAACACGGTTATTTTTGATGAAATAGACACAGGTATATCAGGAAAAGCGTCTCAGGCAGTTGCCGAAGAAATTTCAGAACTTGCAAAAGCACGCCAGATTATTGCAATAACCCACCAGCCAATTATAGCCGCAAAGTCTGACCGCCACTTCTATGTTGCAAAAAGCCAGGATGGAGAAACCCGGGTGCATGTCTACATTCTCGATGAAGAAAATAAGGTCAATGCCATTGCCATGCTTGCAGCTGGAGATGTTACGGAAGATTCCGTAAAATTTGCCAAACAGCTCATCTACGGAACAAATTAGTCTTGCGGTATTCAATAATATAAAAAATGTTAAAAGGGGTAAACATTACTGTAAATTTGTATTTGTTTATACTATGATTTAGGTAAAAGTAAACAAAAAGGGGAAAAAATTGTTAAGAGCAGGAATCGTAGGACTACCTAACGTCGGAAAATCAACTTTATTTAACGCATTGACGTCTACAAGCAATGCGCAAAGCGCTAACTATCCGTTTTGCACAATAGAACCGAACATAGGAGTCGTTACAGTCCCTGACGAACGGTTATATGTGCTGAAAGATTTAGTAAAAACAGATACTGTTATACCAACAGCCATAGAATTTGTAGACATTGCAGGGCTTGTTAAAGGCGCAAGCAAAGGCGAAGGACTCGGCAATCAGTTTCTCGCAAATATAAGAGAAGTAGATGCTATTATTCAGGTAGTGCGCTGCTTTGATGACCCAAACACAATTCACGTATCAGGAAAAGTTAATCCCACAGACGATATAGAAACGATTAATACAGAACTTGCACTTGCTGATATTGCAAGCCTTGAAAAAAGACAAGCCAGAGTTTCTAAGGTCGCCAAAACCGGCGACAAAGAAGCAGTGCTTGAAAATAATATTGTAACAAAACTTCTCGACCTCCTCTCTGCAGGTCGTTTTATCAATGTAAAAGAGCATTTTAAAGAAGATGAGCTGCCGGTTATTAAGAATATGCATCTTATGATGACAAAACCAGTTATATATGCCGCAAACGTATCAGAAACCGACCTTGCGACAGGAAATGCTTATGTTGACGAAGTTAGAGAGTACGCAAAGACTCACAATGCAGATGTAGTCGTGATTTCTGCAAAAATAGAAGCAGAACTTGCCGAACTTGGAGAAGAAGAAGCAAAAGACTATCTTCAGGAGCTTGGAGTTGAAAATTCCGGCATAGAAAGAATGATTAAAGCGGCATATCATTTGCTTGATTTAAGAACATTTATCACGGCAGGTGAAAAGGAAGTCCGCGCCTGGACTATTCCCGCAGGAGCAAAAGCCCCTCAGGCTGCCGGTGTAATTCATACAGACTTTGAAAAAGGATTTATCAGAGCCGAAGTCACCGGATACGACGACTTTGTAAAATGCGGCTCTTATACCGTTGCCAAAGAAAAAGGGCTGACAAGACTCGAAGGCAAAGACTATATTGTACAAGACGGTGATATAGTGCATTTCAGATTTGCAGTATAAAATAGCCGGATTTATCAATGTTTTCCCAACAGCTACGCTGTAAACTTATTCTATGCAAAACATGGAATGGTATCACAGTCTTAACCAACCGGCAATTCATCCTCCTGACTGGGTGTTTGCACCGGTTTGGAGTGTTTTATACATAATGATGTTTTTATCGCTTTTTCTGTTTCTTGAATCAGATAAAACAGCCGACAAATCTGCACCGCTTGCACTGTTTGTAATACAACTTCTGCTTAATTTATCTTGGAGTCCGGTATTTTTTGGAATAAAGAACATAGAAGCGGCTCTGATTATTCTTATAATGCTCTGGATTTTTATCGCAGTCGTAATTGTAATGTTTTACAAGCACTCAAAAATATCGGCAATTCTGATGATACCGTATTTTTTATGGACAACTTTCGCGCTTTACCTTAACTGGCAAATATTCAGACTAAATTAAAAAACTGCTGTTTTTGTAACGTTTTTGAATTTTGTAATATTCGCCTGAAAAAGCAGCTCTACATTTCCGACAGGACCGTTTCTGTGTTTTGCTATAATAACCTCTGCTTTACCGCGGTTTTCGCTTTCTTCTTTTTTATAATATTCATCACGGTATATGAACATAACAATATCTGCGTCTTGTTCGATTGCACCGGATTCACGAAGGTCGGAGAGCATCGGCTTTTTATCATTTCTCTGTTCAACCGCACGTGAAAGCTGCGACAGCGCAATAACAGGAACACCAAGCTCTCTTGCCAGTGTTTTCAAACCTCTTGATATAGATGAAATTTGCTGGAAGCGGTCTTCTTTTTCAGAACCGGACATAAGCTGCAAATAATCGATAACAATAAGCCCAAGCTCTTTTGTTTCCATCATAAGTCTTCTGCATTTTGCCCTAATATCCATAACGGTAGCCCCTGCGCAGTCATCGATGTATATAGGTGCTTCCGCAAAAACATTCATTGTTGTTGTAAGTTTTTCCCAGTCTTTCGCCTGCATAAGACCCGTTTTTAAGCGCTGTGTATCAACCTCCGCCTCAGAACAAAGCATACGCTGCACCAACTGTTCTTTCGGCATCTCCAGTGAAAAAATAGCAACGGCTTTATTTGCTCTGAGCGCCACATTCTGCGCAATATTCAAAGCAAAAGCAGTCTTACCCATAGAAGGACGTGCCGCAAGGATAATCAAGTCCGACTTTTGCAAGCCGGATGTCATCATATCAATATCATAAAATCCGGTCGGCACCCCAATCAATTCGTCTCTGTGGTTATACCTAAACTCAATCTGTTCATAGCTTTTCAACACGAGTTCTTCAATAGGAACCAGGTCGGTCGTAGCTTTTTGCTGAGCAATATTAAAAATCAGCTTCTCCGCATTATCAAGTGTGGTTTCCATCGAATTGTTTTCATAAGCCATCTCGACAATCTCGGAACCCGCATTTATCAGATTTCTTTTTATTGCTTTTTCCTGAACAATTTTTGCATAATATTCAATATTTGCGGTTGTAACAACATTCAACGCCAAATCATTGACATAAGCTCTGCCTCCGACTTGTTCAAGCTTATCAGTTTCACTCAGCCGCTCGGAAACAGTCACAATATCTATTGCCTGGTTCTTACCGAAAAGATCAAGTACAGCCTCGTATATCATACGATTTGCCGGTTTGTAAAAACTTTCGGGAGTGATTAAATCCGCAATTTTGTTGAGACAAATAGGATTAGTCAAAACAGCACCGAGAATAGCTTCTTCCGCCTCCAAATTTTGCGGAGGAATACGCTGAATCTTTCCGTCTTCGGTTTTCATTAAACTATTTGCCATTACACCCTTCCAACAAATCTATAGTACAATTATAGACTTACCTTTTTTGATTTAAAAGTATTCTTTAAGTTCTATAAACTACATTCTCTCCGGAGCGCTTACCGCAAGAATTTTGAGAGCAGAACGTATTACTGTTTCAACCGCACGTACAAGAGCAAGTCTCGCTACAGTAACATCTTTATCATCAGTAATAACCCTTGTAAAAGTATAGAACTGATGGAATGCGCCTGAGAGTTCCTGTAAATACTTACATAGCATATAAGGTGCCCTATGTTTTGCAGCAGAAAGAATAACGGGTTTGTATTCTTCAAGTTTTAGTATAAGCTTTTTCATTGAAGCCGCTGATTTTTCATCCGCACTGTTCCACAAAAGACTGACATCAGCGTCCATAATAAGTTTTTCAAGCTCATTTTTTTCAAACATCGCCGGTTTTGTCTCTTTTGTTTCAACATTCACCCGCTCATTTACGGCATTTCTAAAAATCGAGCAGGCTCTTGCATGGGCATACTGAACATAAAACACCGGGTTTTCATCGGTATTAGACTTAGCCAGTTCAATATCAAAGTCAAGAGTCGTATCTATACTTCTCAGTATCATCCAGTATCTGGTTGCATCCACTCCGACTTCATTTATCAGGTCTTCCAGTGTAACCATATTTTTTCTCTTGCCCATTCTGACCTGTTCACCTTTTATAACAAGGTTTACGAGCTGTCCGAGCAAAACTTCGAGCTTGTCCGGATTGTCGCCCAATGCCTCAATAGAAGCCCTGATTCTTGCAACATATCCGTGGTGGTCTGCACCCCATATATTTATAAGTTTGTCAAAACCTCTTTGGATTTTGTCGTGATGGTATGCAATATCAGCGGTCAGATAAGTGTTTGAACCGTCTGACTTTCTGATTACCCTGTCCTGGTCATCTCCGTATTCAGAAGATTTAAACCAGAGCGCATCCTCTTTCTCGTACAAAAGTCCTTTCTCTTTTAAAAGACTTACACATTTTTCAACTTTACCTGATTTATGTAGTTCAGTTTCTGAGTAGAAGTTGTCAAAATGAGTATTAAAACCGTTCAGCAAATCTTTTTGAAGCTGCAGCATTTTGGCTTTTGCAAAATCCGAAAGCATTTTCAACTGTTCAGGCTTCAATTTTTCATCCAGTGCTTTTGCATCATCCGGTTTTTCTTCAACAAACTGTTTTGCTATCGGAATCAGGTAATCGCCCGGATAATAATTTTTTCTTTCAGTTTCATCTGCAGGAAAATCAATCTTATGTCCTAATTCTTGCAGCACTCTTATATGAAGGGATTTACCAAGATTTTTAATTTGATTTCCGGCATCATTTATGTAAAATTCCTGAAAAACATCATAGCCTGAAAATTTTAAAAGATTAGCCAGCGCGCTTCCCATTGCAGCCCATCTGCCATGCCCGATATGAAACGGTCCTGTCGGGTTTGCAGAGACATACTCAAGTATAACTTTTTGTCCGCTGCCGTAATTATTTTTTCCAAAATCTTCTTTTTCGTTCAATATGTCTGCAACTATAGTTTCCAAAAAACTTTTGCCCAGTTTGAAATTGATAAAACCGGCAACCGTATTCACTTCAAGGTCATTGCATTTTATATATCCGGCAATATTCTGAGCAATCACAGCCGGCGGCAATTTTGCAAATCTTGCAAATGATGATACATTCACTGCAAAATCACCAAATTCTTCATTCTTAGGCGTTTCAGGAGACAAAGTATACTTGTCTTCCGCCGTCATATTCCCTAACTTATTTTCTTTAACAGCGTCCTGAATTGCGCCGTCCACAAGTTCCAATATATAATCTTTAAGCATAAACCAATTATATACAAAACATAATTTCTTTGTAAACCAAAGCTGTTTTATTTAGAAACATTTTGTTTTAAAATAACACAGAAGAAAGGGCTGCTATGATTGAATTTATAAAAACAGACTCAGAAGAAAAAATTAAAGAGCTTGAAAACCTTGCACAAGAAATCTGGAACGAACACTATATAAAAATTCTTTCACAAGAACAAATTGACTATATGCTTGAGAATTTCCAATCTGAAAAAGCATTAAAAGAACAGATACAAAACGGTTATGAGTACTATATAATTTACAAAGACAGAGAAATTGCAGGTTATATAGGTTTTTGCCCCGATGACGGCTATCTGTTTCTTTCAAAAATTTATTTAAAAGCCAAGATGAGAGGCAAAGGACTCGGACGTGCAGGAATCGAATTTGCCGAAAAATATGCAATAAATCACGGATTCAACAGAATACGACTCACCGTAAACAAATACAACATGACATCAGTCTATGTTTACAACAATCTAGGCTTCAAAAAAATTGATGAAGCTGTAACTGATATCGGCAACGGATTTGTTATGGATGACTACATTATGGAAAAGACACTATACTAGTTTTTTGGCGGAAATAAAAAGTCTTTCAGCATCTGCAAAACTCCGGGCATGTCACGATGTCCCCAGTTTGTTCCGACAGCAGAATCATAAGCAATCTTTCCGTCTATAAGACCTTCTTTATTATCAGCTTTGTCCATATAGGCAAATACTGCGCTCATTTCTTTGTTATCTATTGAACCGTCGTGATTCAAGTCACAATTGTTAAATATACCCCTTAGCATTTCTTTCATGCCCTGAATACTCAAGTTCAACGGTTCATTAAATGTCTTTTCATAAATAGCAGCCTGCTCACTCACATATTCATCAAACTCCATTTTGTTATTTTTATTTGCGTCATAATTTGAGATTCTGGAAGCCGCAATATTTTGAACAGCCGCAGTATAGACTTGCGCTTTGTTCTCGGGCGCAGTTTTTGAAAAATCAGTATTTTCTATAAAATTAAACTGCTCAACAGACTGTTTAGCGAGCATCTTTTGATAATTTTCACTGCTTGCCGCCCAATTTTCAAAACGCATACCTATATTATTAGTCATAATATTTTCCCTTCTCAAGTTATATTATTTTAAATAAAACAATTTACAGATATTTTTTGCGTTTTAAACAGTCTTTGTGAATAAATATTAAATAAAAAAACAAAGGCAGCAATGCTGCCTTGAAGTAACAGAGTATTCGTATAAGAATCAGCCGACATAAGCATTCAGCAAATGTGTCGAGTTGTTTAAATCACGTATTTTTTTTAGTGCACGATTTTCTGTCTGCCTTATGCATTCTTTTGTCACACCATAGAGATTCCCTATTTCTTCGAGTGTTTTGCGAGTCCAGTGACCAAGACCGTATCTCATTCTGACAACCGCCTGTTCCCTTTCCTTGAGCTGCGATATTACATATTCCAAATCTTTTTTTAATCCTTCGTTTTCTATTGATGTAAAAACATCAGCTTTTTCATCGACGAGCACATCTGCAAGCGTAACCTCACTTCCTCCCTGAAGCTCATACTGCGCATCAATGGAAACCGATTTATTAAACGCCGAGAGAAATGAATCTATCTTCTCGGGAGCAACATTCATTTTCTTTGCAACTTCTTCATTTTTTACTGAAGCATTGTATTTTTGTTCAAGTTCAGCTTTTATTTTTGAAAATTTAGACAAGGTTTCCTGAATATACACAGGAATTTTCACACATCTTGACTGCTCTGAAATAGCTTTAAAAACAGCCTGTTTTATCCACCATGCGGCATACGTTGAAAACCTGTAACCCAAAGTATAATCAAATTTTTCAACAGCAACCATAAGACCGAGGTTACCCTCCTGTATAAGGTCAATCATTGGCAGTGCAGTAACCTGAACCGTCTTTTTAGTAATATTTACAACCAGTCTCAAATTTGCCTGCACAAGCTGTCTTCTTGCATCAATATCACCAGCTTTTGCACGCTTTGCAAGCTCTTTTTCTTCATCAGCGTTCAAAACCGGAATACGGGAAATCTTTCGGATGTATTTGTTTAATAAATCGTCGTTTGCTTCCGGCATAATGTTTTGTTTACTTGTTTTTGGTGTCTGTTTTACGGGGGATGATAACTTTGTCATAACTTGCTCCTAATTTATTCTTATAATCCTAACTTTTCTTATTTACTTTACACGGAATTTTTCGCACGAAAAGTGACAGCATAGAGCGGGTCTATCTGTAGTGAACACTTGAGACTTGAGGAATTTATAGATATCCTATCGATATATTTAATATATCACTTAGTATATCAAATTTCAAGTGTTTTGTTACGAAATATTACAAAAACGTGTGAAAATTTTTGAATTTTGTAATATTCTGTAATATATGAACACAGAATTTATGGAAAAAGCTCTCAAAATTGCAGCAAAATCAGGTTGCGACCTGCCTGTTGGTGCTGTATTAGCAAGAAACGGTGAAATAATAGCAATTACACACAATGAAAAAGAAAAACTCAATGACCCGACGGCACATGCTGAAATTCTTGCCATAAGACAAGCTGCAAAAAAGCTGAACTCCTGGAGACTTGAAAACTGCGAACTGTATGTTACGCTGGAGCCTTGCCCGATGTGCGCCTGGGCAATTCATCAGGCAAGGATAAAAAAAGTGTACTTCGGGTCTTTTGACTCGCTCTACGGCGCTTTCTCAGTATTTCCCGATTTAATTAAAAATACGGGAATATCCGCAAAAGGCGGTATACTTGAAGAAAAATGCGATAATATATTAAAGGAATATTTTGCGAGGCTTAGATGAACACAAAGTTATATCTGGATGAACTTGTTGAAACATACGAAAATGAAGATTTTATAAAAGACGACCCGATTCAATTTATACACAGAGTTAAAAGCAGGGAAGATACGGAAATAGCCGCTTTTATTGCCTCAATGTTTGCTTACGGAAAACGGGAGGCATTTATCAACAAGTTAAATATACTTTTTGAAAAAATGAACGAAAAACCCTTGGAATTTGTGCTGGCATATACGCCTGACAATCACAGTCTTGATGATTTTGATTACCGTTTTTCAGTGGGAGTTGACATTGCCCAGATTGTTCTTATACTGAAAGAGCTTTACAGTTCCGGTCAAACTTTAGAAACGCTGTTTAAGCACGGCTACGAACAGACTCACACAATAAAAGGCATGCTCCAATGTGTAATAGACTATTTTTATTCAAGAGTTGAACTTCCGGTCACAAAAGGGTTTTACCATTTACTCCCAAACCCCGCAAAAAACAGTGCCTGCAAAAGGTTAAACATGTTTTTGCGCTGGATGGTCAGAGACGGCGGAGTTGACTTAGGGTTGTGGAAATTTATCAGCAAATCCGAGCTGATTATTCCGCTTGATGTACATGTTGCCAAAGTTTCACGTTCTCTGGGGCTTTTAAAAAGAAAACAGAATGATTATCATGCGGCAGTTGAACTGACTCAAAAGCTCAGGGAATTTTGTCCGGAAGACCCCGTCAAATACGATTTTGCAATGTTCGGTTACGGAGTAAATAATAAATTGTAACATTATGTTAATAATACAAAAGAAAAAAAGCAATTTTTTTTTCAGGTTTAACTTATTATAAATGTAGATTACAATGTGTGAGGTAGATAATTATGACAATCGATGCAGTTACAGGTGCAGCCGCAGCAGGTGCTGAAAGGGTTGATGAGTTTATTAACAAAGGTGCAGCAAAAGCTGAGGAGTTAGGCAAAGAAGGCTATAATGGAGCAAAAGCATACGCAAAAAAAGGTTTTGAAACATTAAAAGAATTTGGTGTAAAAGCAGGCGAAAAACTTAAACCGCTTGCGCATGATACAGTTGCTTTTGGCAAAGAAACCTACAAATTCGTTAAAGCTAATCCCGGAAAAACTGCTCTTATCGGAGTAGCAGCAATTGCCCTATTTACAGGTGTATCAAAATTATTCTCTGCAATTTTCAACAAAGCACCTGAAAAAACAACTGAAAAAGCTTAATTAAAAAGATTTTATTTCATCAAAAAGCCGGTTTAAGACCGGCTTTTTTACTATATATTTATGTCCTCTCTCAACTGTATTACAAAATCCGCATTTTTTGGTATGGTTACAGACCCTCCTTTTGAAAATATAGCGAGCACCGGAGAAGCCGCAACATTCAAAACATACACAACCGTACCGCTCACAAAGGTAAACGGGGTCAAAATGATTTCCACGCCGTTACTGTTTTTCCAGTATTTACAGGTATAACGCCACATTTTTTTGAAAAATTTATATCCGGGAGTAGTCGATTTAACAAGTCCTTTCCAGAACTGATGTTTGCCTTTTATGTTATTAAAAAATATTCTTTTTTCATTAGCAACGCTAATTTTTGCGTCTATTTTATAAGTTTTTCCCTTGTAAACCATCTCGTCCACTTCGATAACGATTAATCCTCCGTTTCCTGCCATATTTGGGGGGTGAGAGTCAACGACTTTACCCTTAAACACAGTTCCTGAGGGTATTGTTATATACGTAGCGACCTCCGGATACTGGCTTATAAAAGAAAGCCTTGTACCTACAGGCGTCCTGTCCGAAACAGATGAAGAAATTCTTACCCTGAACTTTTTACCTTTGGGCATTTTTATTGAAGTTTTCGGCACAATCTGAGTAGTCTTTGGGGTAGTTACAACTGTTTGTGCAGTATTAACCGGTTTTTGCGAAACTGCCGGCACCGGTGCCGTTGCCGCAGGTTTTGTATTTTGTACGTTCTGTACAGGTTTTTCAGCAGGTTTTGGCAGCTCAGATGCCTTCTGCGCAGGGGTGGATGAAGGAGAAAAAATATCAATATCAGACGGTATCCCGTCATCAAAATCAGGAAGATTTTCAGGCAATGCCGGCAGCAAATCTTCTTCAATCTTTTTGGTATTGTATTTTTCTCTAAGACCTTTATCTATTGAATCATCAATATACTCCAGCGCAAAGCAGGTGCCGGAATTTAAATAAAGCACCAGAAGCAGCAGCGATAAAACCTTTTTCAAAATAGTGTGCATATTATAATTTTATCACCGCAATTACACTTCACATCGAACAGAAATATTATTTAGAGCAAGACTGTCAATGGCTCAGCACCATCATCCGTCACAAGAATTGTATGTTCAAAATGCGCCGAAGGTCTGTCATCATTGGTAACAACAGTCCATTCGTCTTCTAACGTATGAACATCATCGCAGCCCAGATTCAACATCGGTTCTACCGCAATTGTCATACCCGATTTTAAAACAAAACTGCTGCCGACTCTGTAATTAAATACAAACGGTTCCTCGTGCATCGAATGACCTACACCATGCCCGCCATACTGTCTAACTATGCCAAGATTTTTTTCTTTAGCAACATCTTCAACAGCTCCTGAGACATCATCAAGAAGCGCACCGTCTCTCATTTTGCTTATACCTGCCATAAGAGAGCGTTCTGTCGTTTCCAGAAGCATTTTGCACTCATCTGAGATATTGCCGACAGGGTATGTCCAGGCGCCGTCACCCACCAAGCCGTGGTAAGTAGCGCCAACATCAATACTTATGATGTCGCCTTCTTTAAGTATACAATTTTCTGATGGTATTCCGTGTACGACCTGAGAATTAACAGACGCGCAGATTGTTGCGGGAAAACCGTTGTAGCCTAAGAACGTAGGAATACATTTATTCTCTTTAATAATTTTTGCGGCTGCTTCATCAAGAAATTTTGTAGAAACACCCGGCTCAATTATTTTCGCCATCTCCTGATGTACAAGCGCAACAACATTGCCGGCATGCCGCATCAATTTAATTTCTTCTCTGGATTTTTTATGGACTGACATTTATATCACTTCTTTCAATCTCTCATAGATTTCATCAATCGTACCGACAGCGTCTATTCTTTTCAAAATACCTCTTTTTTCATAGAACTCTATAAGCGGCGCAGTTTGTGAAAAATATGTTTCAAAACGCTTTTTAGCAATTTCTTCCGTGTCATCTTTACGCTGAACAAGCTCTGTCTGGCAGTAGTCGCAAACGCCTTCTTTTATAATCGGCATTGTTTTAATGTTAAAAATAGCACCGCATGCCGGGCAAGAGCGTCTGTAAACAATTCTTTCCATAAGATTGTCTATAGGTATATCAAAATAAATGACTTCTGTTTTTGCCTCAACTTCTTTGTCTATTTTTTCAAGCATTTCATCCAGAATTTCAGCCTGTTCAAGGCTTCTTGGGAATCCGTCAAGTATAAAGCCTTTTGCACAATCCGGCTGTTTCAATCTGTCTTCTATAATAGCAGCAACGACTTCTACGGGAACGAGCTGTCCGTTTTCAACAAAACCTTTAGCTATTTTTCCGGCTTCTGTACCATCAGCCATTGCGGCTCTAAGCAGCGAACCTGTATCAACATGAACAAGACCGGTTTCTTGTGCAAGTTTTGTTGTTTGTGTACCTTTTCCGCTTGCAGGCGGTCCCATAAAAATCAATTCTTTTTTCATATAAACTCTACTTTCCTTGTTATTAGATGAAATAATTCTAACACACGTCAATTTGTTATTCAACAGAATTATGATATAATTTTTTTATACAATCAGGAGTAAAATATGCCCGATTATGCAATAGGAATTGATTTAGGCGGAACAAAAATTCTTGCGGGACTTGTAAACAGAACGAACGGCGAAGTCCTTTTGTCAGTAAAACACAAGACAAAAAACGAAAACGGCTGTGATTATGTAATTTCAAAAATAAAACAGTCCATCTCAGAAGTTATAGAAGAATCAAGACTTGATATTTCACAGATTTCCTGTATCGGAATAGGCGCCCCCGGACAGGTTAACCGTACAAAGGGTATACTTATTTCCGCACCTAATCTTGACTGTGACAATGTAAATCTTAAAGCCATTTTGGAACGAGAATTTTTTATCCCTACCTTTTTGGGCAACGATGTAGAAATTGCAGCTATTGGGGAGTACAAATTCGGCGCAGGCAGAGGTCACAACAACATGGTCTGTGTATTTGTCGGCACGGGAATCGGCTCCGGAATCATAAGAGACGGCAAAGTATACTACGGAAACAGCGGTACAGCAGGGGAAATCGGACATATCATAGTTGACTCCGGCGGACGTCCTTGCGGCTGTGGCGGCAACGGCTGTCTTGAAGCATACGCATCCCGTTCAGCAATCGAAAAACGAATAACAGGTGCTTTAAAAAAGGGCAGAATGTCTATTATTACAGAATTTATGAAGGAATCCAAGCAAATAAGTTCTAAAATGATTAGAAAAGCCCTTGAACACAATGATGAACTGGTTATGCAGGTTCTTCTTGAAGCCTCTGACTACCTCTCAAACGGTCTTGCCACAATCATAAACTTCTACAATCCCGAGGCAATTATTATGGGCGGCGGGCTTATCGATGCAATCGACGAGTTTTACCAGCGCTCGATAAAAAAAGCAAGACTAAAAGCACTTCCGACACCGGCACAAACAACTATCTTCAAAAAGGCTGAACTTGGCGATTTTTCAGGAGTAATAGGTGCTTGCTTCCTGGAAGAACAGAACAAATTTCTAAAACCTTCAACTTTGCCCGTTTCAAAATAAATCACTATGCTGCTTAAGCATGACAGCCTCTTGGTGGACAGAAAGCCAAACCTACAAAAATGAAAACCGAGTAATTGTATCGAACAAGTTTTTTACGTTCATTTCTTTTCTTTTGGGTTGCGCATGCAAAAGAAAAGAAACGAACCAAAGAAAAGAAAACAAGCGCTGAACAAAAGAGCTTGTATAGTCTTTAAACGAAAATTTTCCGGCACAAGACCGGATAAATTTTATTTAACATCACGCCGTTCCCCACCCTACCCCTCCCCAAGCCGGGTAGGGAACAAAACAGGCTTGTAGAACTCCTTCCCCGACTTGGGGAAGGTTGGGAAGGGGAGTGACCCGTAAGGGGGCAACCGGCTACGAGTGTTCTAACAAGCTCTAACCGACGGCTCCGCCCGACAGGGGGACACCCCCTGTAACCCCCGTTTAGCTACGGAAACAGCATAAAATAGTGCGTCATCCTGAGCTTGTCTCAGGATCTGTACCGATGGGAGATTATTCTTTAGATGTCGGATTTAGTTAATTTTCTACGAATCACAGAGATTATTACTAAAATCGACATTTGTACAGATGCAGAAATCCGCGTCTTGGATTATTGGCAGCTTGGAATTTTTTAACTATTGAATTTTTGTGCACAATAATATATAATATTTATAGATGTTTTACATCGACCCCAAAACTCCGTTTAATCTTCTAAACAGCAGGCATTTATAAATTATGATTTCTATTAATTTTGACACAAACGTGCTTATGGCACAAAGAAATGTCAATATTGCGTCGAATCTTGTCAATGAGGCTCTCCAAAGGCTCACGACGGGTTTTCGCATAAATTCCGCCGCAGACGACCCGGCAGGTTATTACTTTGCCTCTGATTTAAACACGGAACTTCGGGCGTTGTCCGTCGCACAGCAGAACATTGCCGACGGCGTTATCTTTATGACCACTGCGCAGGACAGCCTTTTCAATATGGGAGACATTATAAACAGGCTTAAAGACCTCGCTTTGCAGGGTTCTAACAGTACTCTTGACAGCTCGCAAAGAACAGCTATACAAAAAGAAACGGATGCGCTTTTAGAGGAGTTGTTTAAGTTAAAAAACGACTCAACGTATAATGACATCAACGTTTTTGGTGCAGACAAAGCGTCAAATCACGCTCTGGCTGTCGTTTCAGGTGTTACCCCTCCTCCCGATGCATCCAAAACCAGCTCCACAAACCAATCTTCACCAGATAGCACTGTTCAAAGTTCGACTTACATTGAAAAAACTATTACAAAAATGCAGGGCAATAAAAGCGGACTTTCCGAAAACGTCCTTGTGCTAGGCGGAAGCATTAAAGTAGCAAACGGCAGCGTTATTAACACAAAAGGAAAAACTCTGGGGCAGATTGCAAAAGAAATAACAGCTCAGGGAAACGTTACAGCCTCTGTTGAAGACGGAAAATTTACAATAAAAAGCGAAAACGGAGAGGTTAATATCATTGCGGAAGGCGACTTTGCAAGGATCTCCGGCATGGGAAATTATACAGTCAGTGCTGCTACAATATCTAATACTATTTCCGCAAACAGAAAAGTTATACAGCAAGGTGTAAAAAGTTCACTGACCGGTATGGAACAAATCTTAAACGGTACTATAAAAATCGGCAACGGCGCTGAAATCAATGCAAAAGGTTTATCATTAAATAATGTAATTTCTATAATAAATAATCAAAAACAGGATAATGTTACAGTCTCTATTAAAAACGGAAAATTTACAATAACAAGTAAAAATGGAGTAGACATATTAGTAACAGGAGACATTGCAAGAGTTACAGGTCTTGCCGACTACGAGGTCGAAGCTGGTACAAGCATTACTGATATCCCAACTAATATTGTACTACAGCAAGGCACAAATTATAGTCTTAATGGAGGGGAAAAAATTTTAAGCGGTACGGTAAAAATCGACAACGGCGCTGAAATCAGCACAAAAGGGAAAACACTAAACACAATCATTTCTGAGATAAACGGTCAAAAACAATTCGGCATCTCAGCTTTTATAGTAAACGGTAAGTTTACAATACAAAGCAGAGAGCCTGTAACTATCACTGCAACTGGAGATTTTGCGAGAGTTACGGGGCTTGATAATTATACTGTAACAGCAAGCACAACAACAAACGGAGAAAGTTTGCAAACTGCAACAACAAAAGAAATCACAATACAACAAGGTGCAGCAACAAAGCTGACAGGTTTTGAAACGGTAATTGGCGGCACTGTACAAATAGGCTCCGGAACAGAGATTAGTACAAACGGCAAAACCTTAAATGAAATTGCATTAGAAATCAATCGACAGGATATAGGTGTAACAGCTTCTGTAACCGAAGGGAAATTCACAATAAAAAGTGATACTTCTGTTACTATTAACGCCACAGGTGATTTTGCAAGAATCACAGGATTAGACAGCTATACTGTATCAAAAGGCACACAAACGACAACACCGGAAGGCACAGCAGTGTTGCAAGGTTCAGTAGATACAAGAGATATAGCAGACATTGCATTTCAAGGACAAAAAAGCGGAATAATTACCTTTTCTGACGGTACAACTGTCTCTGTTTCAAGTAGTAGCACAAGAACGAATGTTCTCACCTACATCCAGAACAAAGGTATAACCGCTGAAATTGATGAAAATGGAAAAATTGTATTATCAAAAGACGGCGTTTCTGATTTGAGTATCACAAGTGACACATCCGGTTTTTGTGCCTTCTATGGCTTGCTTTCTACAGATACAACATATACAGGCACAACAACATCTTCACAACAAACAGTTAATGACACATTATTTATCCAGACAGTAAATCAGATTACATCAGACAGCGATATACCTGCAGGTTATACAGCAATATACACAGCAGATGATCTGAATAATATCAGAAACAATCGCTCAGGGAAATACATACTGATGGCTGATATAGATCTCTCCTCCATCACAAACTGGGTCCCAATAGGAACTTCTTCAAGCTCATTCAGGGGCACTTTCGATGGAAACGGACATGTGATAAAAAATCTGAATATTGATAAAACATCAAATTATACAGGGTTATTCGGATATACCTCAGGAGCAAAAATACAAAATGTCGGACTTGAAAATGTCAATGTTAAAGGTTCTGACTATACGGGAGGTCTTGTAGGATACAGCAATAACACAAACATATACAACTGTTATGTCTCAGGTTCTGTTCAAGGAAGTGACCATACCGGAATGCTTGTTGGCAGTTTCAATTCAGGTGGTGTAGCTTTCATCCACACCAGCGGTGATGTTACTGGTGATGGGCAGTATATTGGGGGCAGTATTGGTGATTTGGAAGGATTAATAGAAAAATCATACTCCGAAACGAATGTAAAAAATATTTCTAGCAGTAACTATAATTCTTCGTATATTGGTGGTTTGGTCGGTTATTTAACCGGAACTGCAGCAAACTGCTATAGCAATGGTTCTTTAACAGGCAAACTTAAAGGAGGTATGGTTGGAGCTAATTACAGCACAATAAAAAACAGTTACACCACATCAGGAACATCAATAGCAGGATATAATGGAAGAACTGTTACAGACTGTTATGCAAACACAAATCCTTCTAACTTTACAAATTGGGATACGGATATATGGGATTTGTCAGGCTCACAACCTCTACTAAAATCACCTACCACAAAATCCTCAACCATCACAGGTTCTGTAGACACGAGAAATACTAGCGGTTCATCTACAGCATTTTATGGAAGTCAAAACGGCATAATAACATTCTCTGACGGTACAGAATGCTATATATCTGGCGGATATTCTGACGTAATAAATACCTTAAAAAGTTATGGGTTCGATGCTGGTACAGATGCAAACGGAAAAATATACATAACAAAATACGGCGTGTCTGATTTGACGATAGTATCTGATACTTCTGGATTTTCTGAATTTTACGGACTAATGCCTACCGGAAAAACATATACAGGAAATATGACATCAACAGAAAAATCCGTCGATGAACTATATAAAGGTGATTTTAGCCAATCCATATACAGACTCACTGAAGCTGATGCCATCTCACAAGGATATACAGTTATAAAAAC
>CALVEC010000011.1 GCA_944326475.1 Candidatus Gastranaerophilales bacterium | reverse complement strand
ACAACAGAAGAAATGTCTCAAAAAAGCAGTTTTGCAGGCTGGGCTGACTCAATATGGGATTTTTCAGGTACTGCCCCTACTCTTATCGATACAACGGCTGCAGCACCCGCCTCAAGCATTACAGGCTCTGTAGATACAAGGAATTTTTCTGACAAAAGTTTTAGCGGACAACAAAGCGGAACACTGGAGCTATCAGATGGCACAACAATAAATATCAAATCCACAGATTCAAGGACAAATGTGTTAACAGCCATCCGCAATGCAGGCTATTTTGCCCAAACCAATGCAGAAGGTAAAATAGTTATATCAAAAAATGGAATATCTAACTTATCTATAGTTTCTGACTCATCTGGCTTTTCAGATTTCTATGGGCTTATGAGTAATGAAAAAGTGTACACAGGAGGTGTAAATGAAACAGTCACCGGATCTGATAAAGATACTGCAACCATCACAGGTTCAGTGAGCACAGGCAATCTTGCAGACAACTATTTTTACGGGCAAAAGGACGGGCAGCTCTCTTTCTCCAACGGCGTCAATGTCTCAATTAGCGCTACTGACACACGTTCGGATGTTCTTCAAAAAATCAATGACGCAGGGCTTCAAGCGCAGGTTGGCGCAGACGGTAAAATACAAATAACTGCACAAGGAGTCTCCGACCTGACCGTTACATCTGATTCTTCCGGCTTCTCTGACTTCTACGGGCTTGACGGCACTGCCTCAAACTTCAACGGCAGTATCTCAACCTCCACCGAAACAATTCCCGACCCGGACAGCGGCACAACCACAGACCCGACAGACCCCGATGACGGCAGCGGAGGAAGCACTACCGACCCTGACACACCTGACCATCCTTCATTTGATACTGCAGGGCTTGTGACACATGGTGTCTCGAACATTCGACTGCAAATAGGCACGGACGGTTCCGATCTATCTGCGCTCTACTGTGACACGACCTTCCTGTTTGACGAGTTTTCACTTGATATGTCTGACGAAGACTCCTGCGCAGAAAGCCTTGAAGCGCTTGAAGCTTTGTCTGATGCTGTTAACAAAAAACAATCCGACATCGGTATCTACATCACACGGCTCGAAAGCATTTATCAGAGCAACACAACAAAAATTCAAAACACTTATTCTACTTATTCAACCGTTATGGATGCGGATATTGCACTTGAAACAGAAAAGTATGTAAAAAATCAAATCCGCCAGCAAACAGCAGCCTCGCTCCTTGCGCAGATTCAAGCTGCAAAAAGCCAGATGGTCATGACACTTTTGGGCAGTATTATGTAATGTTACGCAATCATTACCACATCACAACTGTATGACAGAAAGTTTCGTAGGTTTCGTTGGACAAGTATGCCCAACCTGCTTCTGCTTATTTTAACTTAATTCCTCATTTTGCGCTACATATCACGTTGGTACAGATGCTGAAACAAGTTCAGCATGACGTACTATTTTATGTTTTGTCTGCACTTTATACCCTCTCCCTCAGGGGGAGAGGGTAGGGTGAGGGGGTCAAGAATGTGTATTTTCACTTTAAATAGTGCGTCATCCTGAAGCGGCAAATCGGGTGCGCAGCGACAATCGTGTGTATTCAGGATCTTACACACTTGGCGTTTTGAGCTGAACACCGCGCCGGTAAGATGCTGAACATGGCGATATTAAAGCGGACACAAACGCCGGTCGCTTCAGCATGACAGTTTATTTTACGAAAAAAGCATAAAATAGTACGTCATCCTGAGGCGGATTTTCGTACGGGCGCCGTGTGAACGAAGTGAACCCAGCCCGGGTAGCGAGCGCGAAGCAGACGGCAGCGCAGCGTAGTCTGCGACAGCAGCGAGCGAAAAGAAAATCCAAGACGCTTGTCTCAGGATCTGTACAAAGACCGACTGTAGCAATAATCCCCGCAACAGCAGCTTGAAAAACAAACATAACATTAAATCGAAAAATTGTATCGGACAAGTTTCTTGAACGTTCATTTCTTTTCTTTTGGGTTGCGCATGCAAAAGAAAAGAAATGAACCAAAGAAAAGAAAACAAGCGCTGAACAAAAGAGCTTGTAGAGTCTTTAAACGAAAATTTTCCGGCACAAGACCGGATAAATTTTATTTAACATCATGCCGTTCCCCTTCCCAACCTTCCCCAAGTCGGGGAAGGAGTTCTACAAGCCTGTTATATTCCCTCCCCAACTTGGGGAGGGGTAGGGTGGGGAGTGACCCGTAAGGGGGCAACCGGCTACGGGTGTTCTAACAAGCTCTAACCGACGGCTCCGCCCGACAGGGGGACACCCCCTGTAACCCCCGTTTAGTTAATGAAAAAAGTCCGTTCTAGACGACCCTCATCACCAATTTTCCCTAATATTGTTAATATTTGTTCTTAAATTATTTATACCGTCTCTGATAAGTCCGCCCAGCCAGCTATGGAAATTATTGAGAGCTGTTCCTATAGCATATACGGAATCATTACCAAAATCGGTTATATAATCCCAGGTGGAAGGGTTTCTGGGAGTTGCAGTAAAGCTGTAAACCATTTTTTCAAAGTCTCCGCGCGGAATCCTTTCACGTTTTGTTGTGTCCCAAGGGTTTACAACCTCTACGTATTCATCGGTTATTTCAACAACCGACAGAGCATGCAAGCCGCCGGCTCTAGTTGTGCCATCCGGACCATTTTCAGCAACGAATACTGAAAATGTCATCATATACTCATCCTCATGTCCCTGACACTCATCAAGCATTTTTTGAAATTCAGAATCCTTATCATACGAATTTCTAACTTCAAACGGCGCCATAGTTTTTGCATTTACACCAGGGGTAACATACCCGTATTCACCCTTTTTGTAAGGCTTATATTCACTTTCTTTTTTTCTCGGATTCCAAAAATGATCTGATCTTTTTCCTGTTAGTATAAAAATCGCATCATACTCCAAACCGCCGCTCAAAGTGTCGCGTCTGCCTTCCGGAACTCGCATACCAGCAATATCATCTCTGCCGTTACCTAAGCCGAGAGCTGCTCTTGTCGCAATAATTTCAGCCCTGTATGCTTCCATTGCCAGTTCCAGTAAAATAACTTCAATATCACCGTATGCATAAGATTTTCCGGCTAAATTTTTTGCTTTATTGATAGCAGCGGCAGTAATTGTATATTCTCCGGTGATTGCAACCTTATCTTTATCAAAATTGCTTTCATAATATTCTCTGACTTCAATAGCGCCCGGAAGTTTTACGGTATAAGAGCCATCAGCATTCTTTTGAATGTTTTGCATTAACTCTTTTTCGCCTTCTGTTATACTGCCATCCAGATTAGGAGCACATATTGAATATATTGCAGCCAGAAAATAACAATCACCGCGGCGACCTTGTTTAAAATCATCAATACGACCGTTTGCAACTGCAAGATTAGTCCTATATTCAGTATACAAGCTTGGAGAACATGACCATCTTGTCGGGCGTGTACTTCCCGGTTTTAACGCTCCTGTTACGTTGTTTGCAGCAATAAAACGCCCTCCGTCTTCGTATCTTTGTCCCAGTCTGTAATTACGTCCTCTTGCTTTTGATAAAACCGCAGGTTCTGTCATTTAATACTCCTATGTGATAAGTTTAATACCTCTATAATATATATAAGTTATATAGAGATAAATAATTGACTCTCCCGAAAATATATATTAAGTTTTATTACCGCCCCTATGGCGGGAGTGAAGATAGTACGCAATAAATAAGATGTCATACAACACTCACAGTAAAAATTTAACAATTCGTCCATTGATTAACATTGGAAAAGTTGATAAAATGTTAGAACTCTAAACTATAGGCACGCCTGTAAAATGAGTTATACAATTAAGGAGGTAACAATGAAAAGATTTGCAGCATTATTATTGCTAATCGGAATTACAACAAGCTCAATTGCTTGCGCGGCTACTGTTACAACAACGCCGGAACGCGGATACATTTCCGTAAATACAAGTGCAAACACTGAAGTTGCGCCGGATGTTGCTGAAATAAGCATCGAAGTTCAGACCTATGACACAAAATCTATGCAAAAAGCAACTAAAGAAAACAAGGAAATCTCAGACAAAGTTTATGCGGAATTAAAAGCTATGATAAACCCGCAAAACGGAGACTTTGTGAAAACTGCAGATTTCAATGCAACTCCGCTTTATACATATTCATCTAACAACAAAAAATCCTTTGACAAATATATGGTCACAAACAGCATAATTGTGCATACAAAATCTATTGATAAAGTAGGCACAATGATTGACAAGGCTATCAGCCTCGGAGCAACAAATATAAACAACCTCGTTTTTTCCGTCTCTAATTATGAAAAACAATGCAACGATTTGCTGGCAATAGCAGCTAAAAAAGCAGCAACAAGAGTAAACATTCTTGCTAAAGCTTCAAATCAAACATTAGCCGGTATAAAAGCAATGGATACAAGCTGTTCAACCAATAACTCATCAAGAGTTCAGTACAGATTCCTTGCTAAAAATATGGCGGCAATGGACTCCTCGGGAAGCGCAGTTGAAGAATCTTCCGTACCGATTCAGGGCGGTTTAATCAAAATATATGCAAACCTTAACGCATCATATTTTGTAAAATAGTTTAGACCGATAAAAATCGATAAAAAGTGCAGGATGTATCCTGCACTTTTTTAACGGCGAATTTAAAACGTTATTTTTGTTCCGATAGTAACAGAAGAATTATTTCTGGTTTTATTTAATGCATCCCGCTCATTAGTATATCTGAGAGAAACAGAAGTTCTCGGGTTCAATTGAGCACCGGCTCCTATTGAAAAATATGTTTTATTCTCTGTTTGTTCATTAAAACCGCCTACTGTAATTTTTTGGCGGTACAAACCTGCGTTTGCGTCACCATAAATCACAATCTTTGAGTCACCCGGTTTATATGCCGCAGATACATTCCCTGATACGCAAAAGTCTTTGTCAACAGTGGTTACTGCAGCACCTGCCTTAACACCTGCACCTATTTCAAAATTTTGATTCGGTTTTATGACAGCAGATGATGATGCATTAAACTTAACACCGGGCTGAACAGAAAAGCACATTCCCGTGTTTGTCATTTTTAAATCAGCAAGAACACCGCCGCTTATGTTATTTTTCAATGCAGCTTTGTCAAAATTGTTTTTTAATTCAAAGCCGTTTTCACCAAGAACTCTTACATCCCCCTGCACCCCCGAACCTCCGAGTTCAAATGTTGCACCGGCAAAAGCTGTGGCTTTAGAGGTATTTGTAAGTTCCATATTGTCTGCTTTTAAAAGTGTAGTCTTTTTTCCGACAGAACCTTTAAAAAAAGTTGATAAATATTTTGTTTCCGTCAAATCTTCATTTATTTTGTAAATTGGAATCTTTACTGATTCGTCAACTAAAGGTGCAGTATCATCAATAATAGAACTGTCAAACCCTGCTGCAGCCAAATCTTTACGGGCATCCTCTGTCATTTTGTCATTCATTTTTACAATAGCAGTTCTGTCCTGTGTATACTCACAACCGCCTAACTGACCGGATGTGTAGGAGGCAATACCCTTTGTATCAAAAAATACGCCTGTACTTTCATTTATTCCCTTATGCTCCAGTTTTACACCGACACTCTCCGACTCTAAAAACATTTCTGTTTCATTGTTTTTCTTAACCTCAATGTCCAAAGAGGTTTCTCTGGTTTTAACAGAGTTTCCGTATACAACAGAACCGCCGGCACCTGCTGTAATATTTCCGTTTGCAGAAATTTCAACAGAACTTTTCAGATGAGGTGTCTTACTTATATTACTATCAAACGGGCTTTCTGCGTGATAATCCCGTTTGTCCATCTCGTCGCCGAATGCAGCTTCTCTTTCAAAAGCGAACTCCTGATAAGATTTTTTTCCGTTGTCTTGAAATAAGATATATCCTACACTTTCAAGCGAGTTACTCCTTTTGTAAACCCCGCGTGCGGCATCTTTTATATTTGAGGCATTAATTACAATATTTTTCCCGTAATTATTAAATACATATTTTCCGTCCGATTGCTTGTAAAGCAATGTCAGATGATTACTTCCGTCTACATTTGCTCCGGACAGCAATGCCGCATCTATTCCGCATTCATTTAGTGTGTCCATTATAAAGGAATGAATAGGTCCGCAAATAAAACCGCTAAGTTCATCACCATCAGGTGTATTAATAACCTTGTCAAGAATTTCCGGCTGGTTTTCTCCCACTTTTTTATGCGGAGTAGCGTGGTCATATATTTCATTAAAATCATCTAAAAGTCGTGATACAGTACTTTGCAAAACCTCCGGATTATCTTTATTTTTGATTATATAATCCTTTAAATAGTCATACGTTTTCTTGGAAGAATTGCCGTTTTGATTATAAAACGTTTTCAAATCGGTTAAATCAATGCCCTTAAAATCACTTCTGTCAATATAATCCTTTGTATCATATTCTTTTGAATAAATCGGTTCTCTAAAATTCCCATCAAAAACATTTTCTGAATCGTTTTCAGAAGCGGAGGTTCCGTTCAAAATGTTGTCCAAAACATCTTCTAATGTGGCGGAACCTTCATACACCGTATATGTCCTTTTGTAATCAGGAACTTGCTGGCTCACTGCAGCACTTTCTATTGTTCCGTTGCTTACTGAGGATTGACTCGTATATGTAACCTCAAACTCAGCTTGCACCGGCTTTTTTAGCACAGTCTTGTCTGCAGATACGTCAGTATTCTCCGCATTTTCCTGCTTTTTGTCTTCGCCTGTCATATAAATCCCCCTATTTTTTCTTCCTCATAAATTTGTGATTATATAAATAAACAAAATTTTTTCAAAAAAATTGCGCCCGGATTACTAAAACCCGAGAGCATAAGCAAATATTTCAGCAGCATTATGATTGTGCAACCTGCCGTCTTCTTTTGCAAACAAATTTTCCCAGTGGCTTTTAGGCGTATTATCCTGTGAATAAGAGGGATTGGTCATCATAAGAGCGTGAGTGTTTGTATCATATCTGAGCGGAAACAAATCATGCATCTGCATAAAACTCGGAAGTTTATCAGTTGCAAACTCAAAACCGAAAAGACATGAACGCATTTTATTCAACCGTTCTTCGTAAGTACTGCCGCCTTCATCATTGTCGTTTGAAACCTCAGGTCCGGGTGCAAAATCCCTGCTGTATTTGTATACATCAGACCAGTATTTTATATCGCTGATGTTATTCGCATCACCCCACGCAGTACCTGCGGTAAGTCCCATTTCTTTGTATCTTGCAATATCACGGTCGCAACGTTCACCAACAAAACTAAGCGCCTCGTTTCCGGACTCCTTTCTTATCATAAAAATAATATACTGCATCTGTTCATAGTCAGGTGTCGCCCCGACACCCGTATAAAACCAAGGTTCAAAACCGTTCACGTGTTTTGCAGAATCCACAAATATTGCATCAAATCCAAGTTTTACAACTTTAACGGTTTCTTCAATGTACAGACGTACGTGTTCCGGATTGCTCCAGTGGAAAGCTTCGTCCTCCTGATAAGGACGGGCAATTTTCAACTGATCCTCCGATATCAAGGTACGAAAGCCGGTTTTCAGACCACGAGCATGGGCAAGGTCATTAAAAATTTTAATCTGTTCTTCCGCAGAGACGGCATCTTTTGCCGAGACAAGTTTTTTTGAATAAACATTTTCACTTATCCCGGCATTAAGTTTTATACCGTAGAGAGAATTTTCTTCCCACGCCGGTTTATTGTAGCCGTCTCCGTATATATTCGGAAAAACCTGAGATAAAATAACACAATTTGCCCAGCTTTTTGCAGAAGGGGGGATTGCCGGCAACAGTTTTATTGCACTCAAAATCCCGTCAGAACATCTGTTATCTATCATTTTTGCAATTGTTCTGTTATTTATCTCTATGTAATTGGCATTTCTGCCCCATTTATCGCCATAATCCGGAGATTTTATATTATCAGGAACAAAGCGAAAAAATTTTCCGCTTTCATTCAAGGTAAAAACAGATTCCACTGCCTGTTTTATGGTTCTGTTTAAAAGCTCGACAGGTGTAATTTTAGCTACCCATTTTTTACCGGCAGCTTCTCCTATACCTTTATAAGCATGCTGTTTTGTCCATTCGTCGTAGCTTAAAACAGCAGAACCGGCTTCGCTTTTAAGCATTCTGTTTATCGGACTTTCCCAAAAACGTTCTTTGTATAACTTTGAAATTATTTTATTGTAATCTTGTTGAATAGTATTTATTTCTTCCATACGGGCAGTATAAATTCTGACCGAATTAAAAACATTACCGTTTTCTACAAAATTAAAAATTTCAATTACTCGTGTTAATTGCCCGAACAGACTACTAATAATTTCCGGATCTAAAAACGAGATGATACTTAAAAGAGCCGTAGTAGAGAATTATAAGGTACATATTGCCTTCTATGTATTCAGTTCTGATAAAAGACTGCGGCGGCGGAGCTTTTTTGGATGAATTTTTAAACAGCTTATAAAAGCCCTCTCTTGTATTTTTACAGAAAGTCTGCCACTTTGTAAGCTGGGGGGTAGGAATGTTCGTTTCATAAAATCCCGGTTCAACAACCTCTTTTTTCACAACAGGGATTACATATTTTACTTTCCCGTTTTCTTTAAAAAATACAAAATCTCTGTCATGCATATTCCTCGGAGTCAATATGTAATAACCTGCAGGAATCGTTATATTTTTGAATTTCAAATCCAAAGAAAGCCTGAATAACGGATACGGAGCGTAGGCATATTTGTAATAGTCTTCGTTTTGATAAGGATCTATGCCGTTTATCAACTCAAAATCTGCAGGCTGTGCATTTTTGTACAGTTCAGGATAGCTTTCTGAAGCAAAACAAGGAATGCCCAACAAAAAAAGTAATAATATAAAAAAAAGATTTTTTCTTAAATAGTTTTTCCAAAATTTTTCCATATTTTAATCATAATGGTTTTTCTCCAAAAATCAAATCTTTTATAAGAACCGGGTTAATCAGCATAAAAAAAAGACCTTATAAGTTATAAGGTCTTGTGTATTTAAATAAGAAGAGAGAGCTTTCGTATATATATAAAGTATTTTTTCGCAGGAAAATTGCCTTTTATTTTTAAGAAAATTAAGAAATGTTTAAATTATTTTATATGAGCTGATTTTTTTTATAATATTTATGCTATCCTTCAAAAAAACAGAGAGACTTGAGAATGAAAAAAATTTTATGTTTCGGAGACAGCAATACATACGGCTACATTCCCGGCAGCGGAGCAAGATACGGAGATGACGCCAGATGGAGCGGACTTTTGTGTCAGATGCTAAAAGATAAATATGAAATCATTGAAGCCGGATGCAATAACCGCACAGGTTTTTGCGAAAACCAGGCAGGGATAAAAGAAACCGGATTTAAAATTCTTCCCTTGTATCTTGCCAAAAAGCCCGACTGTGTAGTGCTTGCAATCGGCATAAACGACCTGCAAACAGAATACAACATTTCTTTCTATGAAATAAAAACAGGGCTTGAAAAAATGATAGATGCAATAAAAAAAGAATTGCCCGATGCAAAAATTATACTTCTTTGCCCTGCAGAAATAAGCAATGCACTATTTAACAGTTATTTTTCAACTATGTTTGACAAATCATCTATCGAAAAATCAAAACACCTTCCGGCTATATATAAAAACGTAGCAAAAGACAAGAATTGCAAATTTATTGACTTGAACAAAATTGCAAAAGTCTCAGATAAGGACGGTCTGCACTACGAAGCTGAGGAGCATAAAAAAATCGCACAGGCAATATACAATGAATTAGAAAACTTAACAATTTACTAATCATTCATTTCAATGATATGATATAATAATATAAAAAATCAGGGGAGAAAAATGAATAATATGGATAATAATACAGAAAATAACGCAGAAAATAAGAAACTTGAATCAATCAGAAAGACATTATTCGTTACGGCAATAGCCGGTATTTTGATTATTTCAGCGATTTATGGTGTCTACAGCTTCTGGGAGTCAAAACATTCCTCACCTGCTGCTCAATCCAATATTACAAAAGACAAAGACAAATGCAGATATGTAGGAAAAAGCGTACTTGCACTGACACAGGAAAAAGGAGCGGAAATTTTTGCCCAGGACAGCACTAACATTACAAAAGATCTGGCTACTGTATTTAAACATGCAGAAACCACCAGCAATATGATTCGTGAAAAAGGTAAATTTACAGCATTTGTTATAAAAGACGGTGTTTGTTCCATAGAAGAAAAAAACTGTTCAATAAATGTCGGATTGTCTTCAGCAGCAAGCGAATGCGTGTTCTATCTTGATGAAAAAACAGGCATTCAACCATCTATGGACACTGCAGAGTTTATAAAAGAAGAAACACCGCAGGAATAGACGCAACTAGAAGAAGATTCCGAAAGACGGATTGTTTCTGTTTAAAATATATGCAACAGAGTTACCCGAACCGGATCCGCCTTTTCCGGAGCCTTGCATTTGCATAATAAGCTCTGTGAGAAGGTTCAGTTTTTCATCAAGAGCTGCAATATACGCAGCAAGGTCGCTGCTTACACCGCCGGAGCTGGAACCGCTTGAAGCAAGCTGTCGTTCAAGCTCTCTAAGCTCGCTCTTTTTCAGAGTAATCTCTTTTTCTATAGACTTTTTCTGGTTTGTCAGAGACGAGGTCATTGAGCTGAAATAATTTTTTGTATTACTCATCGTATCGCTCAATCTGGTAAACGAACCGGCTTTGTAGTAATTAAGAGGTTTTGAATCATCTCCGACAAGCAATTCCGTAACTTTTTCAGGATTATTCAAATACTGTTCGTTAAATTTGTCTTCTTCAAGATATATTTTTGTACCGTTAGAATCCTCATAGACATTTATGCCGATATCCATAAGCCTGTCTATAGTGCCCGACTGACCATCTATATCTGCAGTTAAAGCGCTCTTAATTTTGTTCAATATTGCAGTCAAACCTGCATCACCGGCGAGTTGGCTGTTGTTTGCGTAGGACATTGTCTGGTTAAATTTGTTGACAAAAGTCTGGAGCTTGTCGATAGGCGCGCTAAGCTGAGATTTGTCTATTGTAATAAGCGTTATGCCTGTAGCTTTCAGAGTCAATCTCAGTGCAGCGTCTTCAATATTTTGGGTTACATTGCCGTCTTTATCAATATAAACGGTATTTGACTCCTGTTCAAAAGATGTACCGTTAACCTCAAACTGCGCATTCTTTCCTGCTGTTTGAGCAGATGTGTTCATAACTTTATTCGTTGTCAATCCGGCAAACTCCGTGAAATTGCTGGAACCGGCTTCAATATTTATAACTGATTCAGAACTTGCAACCGCTGCAGTCAAAACTATTCTTCCGTTTTCAAAAGAAGCTCTGACTCCGTTCACATCGTTAGGCGTGAAGGCTGCATTTATATTGTCAATAAGTGTTTGAATATCCTGTGTAACCTGTATTGTTTTACCGTTCAATACAAAGTTGCCTTCTGTTATACCCAGAGATGAGAGCGTAGTGGAAGTAGTATAGGCAAGAACATTGGAGGAGACTGTAGTATTTCCTACAGGGTCACCGGCGAGATATATAGCATCATCAGAGACATCTCCGCCCTGAGTAAAGCCTATTTTATTGGTGAAATCACTTGTACCCTTTTGAATAAATAAGAAGAAATATAAGCAAAATAATTGCGGATATTTCAGCTTTTTTACCTTTTAGAAATGGTGCAGCCGCTTTTTACGACTTTTGCGCACCTGTCCGGCTATTCCTCTGCTTCCTTTTGGGAAAAAGAGGATGGCTGAATTTTGCGCGCTGAACTAATTACACATGCCGGAATTAAAGAGGCGCAGTGATATTACCAGCCGCCTTGTTATTCTTTTATTTTTGCTTTATTCAAAACATCAATCCATTGCTGGCGTTCCTGCTTATTTATAACACCTTTTTTAGCATAGTGTAAATGATAAAGACCTTTTTCGGTTTGAACAACCCTTGCTATTTCAGATTCCTGTCCCTTATCAAAAGCCCATTCATACATAATATCTGTTGTTTTATTGCTGATTACACTTTTTTGGAACATTTTCTGGGTATTTATAGCCATTTTTTCAATGGCAGCAAGCTGGTTTAAAATATGTTCTTCCGGTGTTTTATTATAATAAGTTTTTTCAAAAAACTGGACGGTAACAAGCTGAGTCCATTTATAATTCATGACATCCTCGCCTTTAAGCCCGTATTCTACAATCCAGTTTTTATCATTTCCGGCATTATAAGCTATTTCCCATTTTGTTTTATCCAGATTCATTTCAACAGAAGTAGTTATAATTCCGAGACTTGCGGCTTTTTGGTTCCACGTATTTTGTTCTTTTGTGGTTTTGTCAATTTCTTTTAGATAATGAACTTTGCCTTCATCCGGAATTGTCGGGGTCGCAATAGCTTTTTTATAGTACTCAATCGCAACACCATAGTTGTGTTCAGACCTTTTTATATCCCCCAGTATTGTATAAGCATTCCATTCATCAGGAAACATTTCAATCGCTCTTGTTAAAACCATTTCAGCGCTGTTATTATCGCCTTTTTGGGCATAGCTCATTGCAAGCATACAGTGTGCTTTATAATTTTTGGGATTATCTTTAAGCACCTGATTAAAGCCGAGAATTGCATCTGTATAGTTTTTCGCTTTATATGCACTCTCCGCTTCTTTAAAATCATTTTTATAGCTCATTGCCTCAAAAGAATCTTTTTTAGACTTTTCATTTTTAACAGAAAGTTTATCCAGTTTTTTCAGGCTGATATCGGCTTTTGCCTGAGCAATCTCATCTTTAATCTCAGCTTCCCGTTCCGTTTCTTGCTGAGTTTTCAGGGGAATAAATTTTGTTACACTTTCTTTAATTTCTTCTTTTTTTAAACAGCCGCTGGTTAATACAGCAGAAAGAAAAATTATTAACAGTAAATTAAAAAATCTTTTCATAAAACCTCCGCTGCTAAAATTATACATCCTAGTTTTGCATGCCGGCAATATAAAACAGAATAGAAGCTGCAATACTTAAATTTAAAGACTCAACCCTGTCTGAAATTTTTATAGTCGTTTTAACATCAGCCATATCAACTGCCTCTTTAGTAAGTCCGTCAGCCTCAGAACCTGTCATAAGCACAAACGATTTTGCAAAATCCAGATTGTCGGGGGAAACGGCATCATTGTGATTTACGACAGTCGCAATATAAGTTCTTTTGCCGGATAGTTTTTTAAGATCTTTTACTGACCCAACAGAGACAATCGGAAGCTTAAACAAATTGCCTGCGGCAGAGCGGACAACCTTGGGATTGTATAAATCAATACAGTCACCGCACAATACAAGCCCCTCTATCCTGAATGCAGCAGCAGAGCGTATTATTGTCCCGAGATTACCTGCATCTTTTATATTTTCAAGTGCAGCAATTTTTGTAAATTTATCAATATCGGAAAGAGTATATTGCCTTTGAACGCACACTGCTGCAGCTTCCGGCGGCGTGTCTGTTGTTGACAGCTTTTTCATAACCGCAAGATTAACAGTTTTGATTTTTTCAATAGACAAATTATTGCAGTATTTCTCTTTTTGCCCGTCCATAACAAAAAGATTCTGAACTTCGATTCCGGCGGAAACAGCTTCTGATATTGCTTTTTCACCTTCTAAAAGAAACAAACCGCTCTGATTTCTGTACTTTTTTTGGTGCAGTTTTGCCGTCTCCACTACTAAACGATTGCCGGTACTTGTTATATCAGTCATTTTTCATCCTGCCAGTTTTTCAGCCACAATTTTTCTTCATCTGTCAAAAGTTCTTGTTCTATAAGGTTATCCTGAAATTTTACCTTTGAAAAAGAACAAAACTTATGTTTTCCGTTAACTTCATCAACATATACGGTATTTTCAAGCCTTACACCGCCAAAACCTGCCTTATACAGCCCCGGTTCAATTGTTACAACCATATTTTTTCTCAAAATATTTCTTCCTGCAGGTCCGCCCGAAAGAACCGGAGGATGCTCATGCACATTAATGCCGACACCATGTCCAAGCCCATGGTTGAAATTAAATTCCCCCATTAAACCGGAGTCATCAGCTATTTTTCGTGCTAAAGAGTCAAGCTCCTGTCCGTTTGTATCTTCTTTTAATTCATAATTATAAACGTTCAAAAACATTTTTAGTACGGTTGTGTATACCTTTTTTTGAAGTTTATCAGGTTTTGCACGCAAAAAAGTTCGAGTAATATCTGTAGAATATCCGCCTTCAAAATGCCCGCCGCAATCAAGCAGCACAAAATCACCGTCTTTTACAAAAACCTCTTTTGAAGGATGTGAATAGTGAATAACAGAAGAATTTGCGCCGGCAGCAAGTATGGTTTTAAAACTCAACTGTCTTGCACCGCGGTTTAAATATTCCTCAAGGACTTTCTCTGACAGCTCAAACTCGCTGACAGGAGTTTCCGAACATACAATTTCTCCTATTTTTTCAACAACTTTATCTGTTCTTTCAAAGCAGGATTTCAGGTGCTCTATCTCAGCATGTGTTTTTATAGATTTCATTATTGCAACAAAATCATAGTCCGCTTCCTTTGCCCGTCCTTCAATAAGTAAATAATCAGCTCTGTTAAGATTTTCAGGGTTGTATAGGATGTTATTTTTGTCTTTTATAAACTCCTTAAAGTAACTCAGAGGAAAAACTTTAAATTTTTCACCGATTTCTTCTGTTTCTTCATTTGTAAAAATATACCCATGCCCGCCTTCAAAAACAGCCTTAGCCTTAAATACTGATGAATACGGAGTTTTATACTGTCTGAGATTTGTCATATAGGCAATATTTTCAAGATTTGTTTCAAGATAACAAGCATTTGATTCTATATGATTAAAAAATATACTGAGCTTTTTATCCGCAGAAATTCCGGTAATCGATTCATCTACTCTTTTACAAATTCTGCTGCCGCCCGAGGTTTTAAAATCAGCGAACAATTCAACAGGATCTTTTAATAAATCAACAATCCTGCAGCCTTTTGCCTCAAGTTTCATTTTTAATAAGTTGTAAAAACCCAGAGAAATTTTTGATACAACAATACCTACGCTTGCTCCGTCTTTTACCCGTTCCATCATCAAGTCAGAAACACGTTCTCCCATCTGAACCTTTACAACTGTAATAAACTCCGGATTAACCTCTTTTTCTGCCTGCTCATGGTATCTGCCGTCTGCAAACTGCCACAAATTATCCAGAGACAGCAGTGCATCACCCGTTGAACCGGTAAATCCCGTCACAAAATATCTTGAAGAATTAGCAAGCTCGTTGTACTCTACAAGAAATTCGTCTGTCGTGTTTATCCACAAATAATCGATATTGTTATTTTTTAAATATTCTCTGAGTTTTTGAATAATCATTAGTCTTGTCTGTCTGTTAGTTGAATCAAATGCCATCCGAACTGTGTTTTTATGGGGTCGGATATTTCACCCACCTTCATAGAAAATGCAGCATCTTCAAACTCTTTGACCATCATGCCTTTCCCAAAATATCCAAGGTCTCCGCCTTCCTGTCCGGACGGACACAGAGAAACTTCTCTTGCGGCATCTGCAAAAGATTTACCTTGTTCAATTTCTTGTTTCAATTTTTTTGCTTCTTCTTCCGTTTCAACAAGAAGATGACTCGCTCTAACTGTTGTCATAATAATCTCCATTCTTTCTAACAAATTTTATTATATCACACTAAGAAAGTTCTTCATACAAATCAGGCGCCTGCTGCACAGATATATTGCCCTCCGGAATTTTTACAACCCTGACTGTAACATCTTTTTTTGTGTGTTCAATTTTTATTATATCTCCGACTTTTAGTTGTTTAGATGGTTTTGCCGGCATATCATTAACAAGAACACGCCCCTGGTCAGAAACTTCATTAGCTACTGTTCTTCTTTTGATAAGTCTTGAAACCTTTAAAAATTTATCCAATCGCATATTTCCGTCTTTCTTTGTTTAATAAAAAAAAAATAATAATAAAAATATAAAAGTACTAACAATTTTATTTTTTTAGTGATTTAATTTAAACATAGAAACCAGAGATTGTCATGACCGAATTAAAAGTGCTTGGAAACTATCCTCCGGTGCAGCAGGTACATAAGAACAAACTGCCTAAAGCATTTGGAGATAAAGACAAAAACAAAATAATAAACTATAAAAATAAGGTTCGTGCAGCCACCCTCGCCGGGAGTGTGGCAGCAAGCGGATTATTTTTGTCTGCCCTTGAAAAGTATAACAACCCGAAAAATTTCAAATTTTCAAACTTATTTAAACAAAATTTCAAAAACCCTATCAAGGTCATGGGACTGGCAACAGTAACAATGCTCGGGGGACTTGCCGGAGGACTTCTGAGTGATGACAAATCAAAACGTAAAGCAAAAGTTAAAGAAGCAATTCATCAGTTTATAGGCAATATTCTTGTTCCTATTTCTATTGTAGGTGCTGCCGTTACCGCTATTGAAAAGCAGAATTATCCGAGAAAAAAAGAAATCATTTTAAGCGGAATTGCATCTATTGCCGGAGTCGTGATCGGAATAATTACAGGAAACTATGCAGCCGGAAAAATAAACGAAAAACTGTTCAAAGAAAATGATAAACGCCACATCGGACCTAAAGACTTCAGTATTCATGTTGATGACATTATGACACTTATTGCTCTGACATCAAATGGTGAAAAAGTACAATCATTTATCGGCAAAGCTTTGCCCGCGATTTTCCTTCTTTGCGGTTATGAAGCAGGAACAAGCAAGCTGCATGACAATCCGGAAGAAATACATTAATATATTTTAATTTGTTTATAAATATTATATAATTTGATAAAAAAACTTCCGGAGAAATTATGAAAAATATAAAATATCTTTTAACAATTATGTTAATGTTTGTATCACTCGGTGCAAACGCAAAGACGTTAAATTTTGCACTCGTTTCTGACATTCACTACAACGAAAACAAGGGGGCAAAACTCACAACTTCGCAAAAAGCACTCGACGGATTTATTGCAAGAATTAATGAAGGAGACTACGACTTTGTTGTTTTCTTAGGCGACAATATAGATAAATCCAGAAAAGAGATACTGGAAGGCTTTTTAAACAGAATTAAAGACATAAAAGTCCCCTACTACATTGTTCTCGGAAACACAGACGCCCACAAAGTCTCCGGCTTAACAAAAGCAGAGTATATGGAAATAGTTAAAAAGAAAAACAGAAACCAAAACTCCTCAAGCCCGTCTTATACTTTTTCACCTGCATCGGGAATTGAGTGTATTGTTTTAGACGGCACATCGTCTTTTATGCCGTCAAATCACGGTATTTTTACAGACAAAACAATTGAATGGTACGATAAAACACTTAAACAAAATAAAAACAAAACCGTTCTTGTGTTCCAGCACGTGCCATATGAAGAACCTTACGAAGACGAAAGCCACAACATATTAGACAAATACCGGTACAAATATATTCTTGACAAACATAACAATATCTTTTTAATAGCATCCGGACACTACCATAAAAGCGCATTTATGACAGACGGAAAAGCTGTAAATCATATAAGCGTGCCGGCACTTGAAGATTATCCGTATCAGTTTGCAGATATACAGATAAAATACAGAAAATTACCATTCGCAAAACCTAAAAATCTGCAAATTGACGGAAAAATAAGAGAAGCTCTATAGAAATATACAGAAAATTTTTCTGCAAAAATACAGCCATCCGGTCAACTATTCCTGTAAACAAACCGAAAGTTAATTTTGGCTGCCGTTTTCGTCTTTCTCTGTCTGTTCGGCAGAATCAACAAACGGGGTCTCTTTATGCATTGTTATACGGGAAATCCGCCTTCCGTCAAGTTCAAGAACCTTATAGGTAATATTCTTATCTTCAATAACGTCATTAACCTCAGGTTCTCTGCCTAAAAGTCCAAAGACATAACCGCCTATTGTTTGGAAGTCTTCATTCGGTATATCAAGATCAAAGCGATCATTTATATCTTCAATATCCATTTTACAAGATACATTGAGGGTATTGTCGTCAATTTTTATGACTTCCGGAGAGTCAACTTTATCAAACTCATCATAAATTTCACCAACAATTTCTTCAAGAATATCCTCAATGGTTATAATTCCCGCAACTCCGCCGTGTTCGTCAACAACAGCCGCGATTTGATTTTTTGATGAAGTAAAATCACTCAAAAGATCGCTTATAAACTTATTTTCAGGAACAATAAGAATTTCTCTTGCTATTGATTCTATTGTAAAATGTTCATCAACATTGTTATTTTTTATAACCTTTAAAACGTCTTTCGCATTAACAACCCCGATTATATTATCAACATTATCTTTATAGATAGGGATTCTCGTATGACCGGAATTAATCATCAAATCAGCAAGGGTATTTATGTTTTCCTCTGCGTTTATTAAAAAAATCTCGGTTCTCGGTACCATAATCTCTTTAACAACAGTATTTGCAAAACTAAAGAAATTTGAGAGCATTGTTGCTTCATGAGCATCAATAGTACCTATATTTTTTCCTTCTGTTATAAGTTTTTCAAACTTTTCTTCCCAGTTGTCTTCTGCGTCATGCGCTTGAAGCTCAATTGTTATGTGATTGATATTTTTAATTCTTTTTCTCAGCTTTCTTTCCAGCATATCTGCTATATCATCGGCGTCTTTCATCTGAGTTTCAGGGTCAACCTCAATTGTCATGTTTACAACAAGCCCTGACGACCCCAAATCCATCGTTTTCAATTCAACAACACTTGAAATACCGTGAATGTTCTCAGCAATTTTTCTTATGGTCTCCTCGACTCTGGGTTCGGCAGACTGCACAGTCAGCGAGTTTACGTTATGTTTCAACAGGTATATCGCAAGTATAAGAAGTATAAAACCGATTATTATAGATGCTATACCATCCGGCACATGCACAAGCTCGGGAGGCATAAGGAATTTCGATATAGTAAGCGCAATAAATGCAACAATTACACCGGTAAGTGCCGCAACATCTTCATACCATACAAATCTTGTGGTCGGACTTTTTATCTTTCTTATGTATTTAAGCGACTGTATAAACTGCAAGAATATATTTTTTTCGCTAAGCTGCATCTCTGCAAGAACTGCTCTGGACGCACTTGCTACAGCCCAGGATTCAAACAGAATCGTAAAAATCAGCGCTACTGCCATATATGGATAATTGTTGAGCAAATCACTGTGGTCGTGATTGTTAAAAAACTTGTCAAAACCGCTGTAGAACGCAATAAAAGTACCGCCCAGCATTAATATTGACGCAAACATTGCCCATACATTGGCTTCAAGTCCGTAGCCGAACGGGTGTTCGTTATCTGCCGGACGGGAGCCTCTTTTTATTCCCACCATAAGACAAATGCTGTTAAATGAATCCACACCCGAGTGAATTGCTTCTGAGAGCATTGCAGAACTTGATGAAAAAAGGAAACATATGAACTTTACACCTGCTATACCGATATTCGCGATAAAAGCACGAATAACCGCGCTAATTCTGGTTTTTTCATCTTCTTGTTCATCTCTGCTTTTTTCTATTGAAACTGATATCTTTTTATCTTCTATAATTTCCGTATTATTCGTCTCTGATGACATTTCTAACCTTTTACTTTTTATAACCTAACACTTATATAATACCTAAAGGGCGGCATATATGCAATGTGTATTTTCAGTTATACATTAAATGAACGGTTTTGTTATCACAGACAAAACCGCTTCAGGAAAACATATTATTTGTCAGTTGCTGTTTTATCAAAAATTTATTCTTTCTATAGTGTCTGACGTATTTCAATTGTGTAAAAATTAATATATAATAAATTAGACTTTTAACTTTTGTAAATTTTATGAGTTTTACTATAAAGTTTTTGACAAAAAAAGCCGTTAAAAATATTGAGTAAAATGGTATAGAGATATGAACGAGTTTACATTAACAGAAGACGATACATTTGTAAAAAGCCTTGGAGAAATATTACAAATTGATCCCAAAATAGAAAAGCATACAATCCTCATTGTCGACGATGAAGTCAACAATCTGCAGCTTTTAAGACGTACACTGCGCCATGATTATAATATTATGACAGCGAGCAACGGCAAAGAAGCACTGGAGATTGTAGAACATCATGGAAAAGAGATTTCTTTGATAGTCAGCGACCAGAAAATGCCGGAGATGCAGGGAACAGAATTTTTAAAACAGGTTTCTAACGAATATCCCGATATCATAAAAATTCTTCTGACCGGTCATCTTGATGTAGACGCAATTGTAGACTCCATCAACGACTGCCATTTGTATCAGTACATAGTAAAACCGTTCGACCCTGAAGTTCTCAAAATGACAATAGACGGCGGTATTGAGAAATACAATCTTTTAAATAACAAAACGCTTATTCTGAAAGATTTACGGGAACTTTTCTATAAAACAATTAAACTCATTGCAGCGGCACTGGACGCCAAAGACCCTTATACACACGGTCATTCAATGCGTGTCACAATGTATTCGATGATTCTTGCCAAAAAGCTGAATCTCGATGATACAATGCTTGAAGAAATAGAAACAGCAGGACTTTTACACGATATAGGAAAAATAGGAATCCCGCAGCGAATTTTGTGCAAGCCCGGAAAACTTACGGATGAAGAATTTGAGGTAATGAAATCTCATCCTGAGCAGGGTGAAAAGATGCTCAAAGACATAAAAAAGCTCACATTGATTTCAAACTGGCTCAGAACACACCATGAAAAATGGGACGGAACCGGTTATCCTAACGGTTTGAAAGGTGAAGAAATTCCTCTTTCCGGTCGAATAATAGCACTTGCTGACACATACGACGCAATGACCTCTGACAGACCGTATCGTAAAGCACTGAGTCATGAAATTGCTATCGAAGAAATAAAAAGATGTGCTGGCACCCAGTTTGACCCTGTCTTGGCGCAGTTATTTGCAGAGAATCAGGAAGAAATAAGAGCAGCCAAAGAAAATCCTGATGAGTATTATGACAAGTACAGCTATTTATTGAAAATAATAAATCAAACCTCCCAAAATGAGGAATAGTGCAAATACTACAGGCATTGACTGAGCTTGTTTAAAAACAAGCATAAATTCTTCTTCTGTTTGTGGTTCTTTATCTGTGTATTGTTGTACGGTTCTGCAAAGTTTAACAGCCTGGAATATTGTTATACAAACTACTATATACGACAGAGGCAGAAGTTTCATTGACACAAGTGCAAAAATATAGAAATACGCGCTAAATATCATAAAGACCAAAAGGTTGAAGGCTTTTTCTTTTGTTTTTGCAATGGTACAAAGAGTCTGTTTGCAATCTATAGTATCATATTTAAAATCCATAAATGAATGTACATAAAGAAGCACAACAGTCATTATTGCAAACGGCACAGATAAAAGCATTAATACACTTGAAATTGAACCTGTCATTACATAATAAACCCCGAAGAATAAAAGCGGCGAAAAAATTGTACCTATTATAAGTTCACCAAAACCGTAATAGCTTGAACGCGGGTACAAAAGGCATAAAATACCTGCAATTAGCATTATGACAATAACAGGAAGCTTGTAGAGGTAAACAAAAAAGCCTCCAATTATAATTGCAATCAGAAAGTAAACACCGACCGCATATAAGACATTTTTTACCGTGGTTTCCCCGTTAATCAAAAAAGAACATTTTCCTTTTTGCAAGGGTATTTTTTTGCCGTTTTTTATATATCTTTTGTAGTCCATATAGTCATCAAATAAATTCGCGCCCAAATGCGCCGCAATAACACCCAAAAGCGCAACAATCCCGTAAACAAAACTGCCATGGTTTGTTAAACCGAAAACAAACGGAACAAGCCAGGCTGTAATCGACATAGGCAGCGAATATGCACGCGCACATTTTAACCAGAATAAGATTTTTTTCATAATTAATAAAATACCACAAACTTTTTCTAAAAGTTCTATAAAACACTAAAGACGAACAATTTCAAACAATCAATTAATTTACCAGCAAGACCCGACAGAACCGGCACCGCAGGTTTTTCCGTCGATCCATACGGCATACTCAAGCTCTGTATTTTTAAATACAGTGCCTTTTATATTTGCGCCTTTTAAATTTGCTTCTTCAAGATCCGCATTAGTAAAATTTGCGTTTGTTAAATTCGCATTCAAAAAATTTGCATTTTCAATGTCTGCACCTTCAAAGTTTGCACCTGTAAGATTGGCATTCGTAAAATTAACTTCATCCATATCCGCCCCGCTAAAATTAGCCCCGCTTAGATTTTGTCCGGAAAAGTCATGCCCCTCCAGGTCAGCCCCGACATAGTTTCTGCCGCTTGTCGATACAGACATTTTGTATTCATCATCAGCAAGGCAAAAAGAGCCAAAGGTTATACATACAAGAGTAAATACAAAAATTAAAACTTTATTCATAACTGCTCCTTGTCTTTCTTTTCAGGAAGTATGCTTCCTATATACTTTGAAATTGATATAGAAAAAGCGATTCTGTCGTCATGGTTGTTCGGTATAATAACCGCAGTGGTTATTGAGGTAGTAGCCTCCGGACGGATTTTAAACCCGGCAGCAAGCGCACAGCCGGAATCCCCTCTCGACATCCAGTCTGCCACAAATCTGAATTTGTTAGGTATAATCGCCTGGTCGATACCGAGCATAACGCCGGTGTGATTAGGTAAACGCTGGTCTCCTGAAACATAAACACCGGATGTGAGAGTTGTTCTGGTTTTTCTAAACAAATACGAACCATGCGAAAAGACCATGCTTTCGGGCTTTTCTCCTGCCGTCAAAGAGGGATTAATCTCTCCGCCGACAGTAAGTCTTGCCGCCCGGTTTATTCTGAATACTTTTTTTGCCGCAAGGTTCAATCTGACGTTCGTTTCGTCACTATCAATATTTGTACCTGCTCCGATTGAAATTTCAGTATCTTTTCCGGTACCTATTGTAACCTGAGGAGTTAGTGAGACATATTTGCCGCTGCCAAAAGTTGAGAAACGATTTGATTGTTTTAAAATCACTTCACCGCCCGGCAATACATCCGATGAGGGAATAGTAATAATTGTCTGTTTCGCTTCACAGACAGAAATAGTGGATAATATAACCGCCATCACGATTATATTAATAAAAAAAATTTTTACTATTCTCATAAATTTATTATCACCTAAAGTTGGAATTTTTAAACTAAATTATGAACTTTTTTAAACAAAAGTATAAACTTTTGTAAAAGTCTATAAAGTTTTTTAGTAAATGTGCCGATAATAAAAATACAAATATAAATAGGAAGTAAGTATGACAGAAAAGAAAATGGAAAACGGCGTCTCAGTATTTTCTCGAACAACAGAGCTTTTGGGCGAAGACCCTCTTGAAGAAATCTTTGCACTGAATCTGGGTGATTTTTTGACAGAACATCTGATTTCAGACGAACTTGCCCAGAAAATCCGGAAGCACGATGCAAATGACAAAACCGGCGGCTTGAAAAAGCAGTTGAGAGAATTGATTTCAATTTATTCAATTAATAACACGCTGAGCGTGTTAGGTTTCAGCAGCAAAGAAGACTATGTTATATACAATTCCATTGCAAAAACAATTGTACAAATGCTCGATATAGAGGCATGCCATATTTTTCTTGCGGAAGAATACGCCAAAGGACTAAAATCAGAAGAACAAGACATAGTGCTTGTCGGCTCCTCTGTGGACTTTGAAGACGATGTGTATTCTTTCAAAATAGGCTGCAACGCCGATGATGACAATTTCCTGTCCGAAGCGTTTGATAAGAAAAAAACAATAATAATCCCCGCAAGGCAGGTGCCGGAATTGCTTAAAAAACTTGTTACGGGAAATGTTGAAGATTCCGAGTTTATTGCAATCCCTATGCACAACAATGCAGAATCAGTCGGGGTTGTATTGCTTCAAAATCCGACAGCGAAACCATTGTCGAACGAATTTGTAATGCTGGTAAAAACAACAGCAAAACTTTTTGCAACATCTATGCTTCTTCAAAAGCTTACCGAAGAAACGGGAAATACGATAGAAAACGAAGTAATCTCAAGCTCGGAACTACAGCATTTACGCGCTGAATTAACCGCTACTATCGGTGATTTAGGCGAACAGCAACAGCAGTTTGTTGAAATGCTGGCAAAAGCGGTTGATGCAAAAAGTACGTACAGCAATAACCATTCTCAAAATGTAGCAAATCTGGCAAAAGAGCTTTGCAATTACCTTGAACTTAACGAAAAAACAAAAGACTTGATATACTATGCGGGACTTCTGCAAAATATAGGAAAAATAACCCTTCCTGCAGAGTTATTCAACAAAAAGGACCAGCTCTCAAAAGAGGAATGGGAAAAATTGCAGAACCATCCGAATGTCGGGGTCAGCCTGCTTATGAGTATAAATTTCCTCTCGGAAGTTATCCCCTACATTCATTATCACAAAGAACGCTGGGACGGAAAGGGCGAACCGGAAGGTCTCAAAGGTCACAGCATACCTCTTGGTTCAAGAATAATTGCAATTGCAGATGCCTATTGTGCATTGACTGAAGACCGTCCCTACAGACCTGCAATGCCAAAAGACAAAGCACTTGAAATCATTCAACAGGAAGCCGAGACAAAGTGGGATCCGGTGTTGGTAAATTCGCTTGTGAATTTACTAAACAAAGCGTGAACAAACCATCCCGTGAAGGAATAGAGCAAGAGTGAAAATGAAAAAGCTAATTATATTTTTAATAATGACAGCAACCCTGCTCCTGCCGGCAGCTGCAAATGCTGCACCCAAAAAGCAGAAAAGCACTCTGGCTCTTACTTATGAAACAAAAGACAGTTTTATAATAAAATCAAAAATCATCTACCCCAAAGTTAAAAAGCCCTCCTATCCGCTGGTTATCATGCTCCATTCTTTGGGGTACTCAAGCTCATATTGGACAACTCTGCCGAAAATGCTGAACGACAAAGGCTATGCAGTGCTGCTCGTTGATTTAAGAGGACACGGACAGAGTCTTTATGACTCGAATTTTCGCATTCATTACTGGACAAAATATACGGATACACAATTCTCAAAGTACCCGAAAGATGTATTAGAAATGCTTAATTATGTTTTGTATGCATACAAAAACCTTTCCGACAAGGACTATGTAATAATAGGTGCGGACATAGGTGCGAACACGGCAATCCTTACGGCGGAACAGCTAAAAATAAAACCCAAAGGTATCGTCCTGATTTCTCCGTCCTTGAAATTTAAAGGATTGTATACCCCGATTGCTATGACAAACCTCGGTTCAACGCCGATTATGGCAATAGCAAGCAAAAGGGATAATTATTCGTTTCAACAAATTGCAGAATTGAAAAAATTTGCACAGGGACGCTATGATGAAAAGATTTATCCTGTCGGCGGAGCCGGTATGCTGATGCTTAAAGCAAACCCGACAATGGCTGCAGATATAGCAAATTGGATTGGCGCAATTTTGAAGTAATTGCCTTCACTAGGGCAGCCGCAGTGTGCATAGTCTGACGAACCGGCATTATTTCATCCCGCAGAGAACAAAATCAGCCTAATGCGCAATATTACCGTGAATGTGTAACAAATTGTAAAACATACACTAAATATCCTAAAGATTTTTCAAAACCAACCGAAATAAAATACTACGACCCTAAAACGGGCTTGGAAGTCGCAGAATCAGACCGCGTTGAAGGTGTTCAATACAAAGAAGTAACCACAATCGAGACAACACCAAAATATTACACAGTCTCTTTAAAACAAACACAATACGGCGACCCGAACGGCACAACAACAATGACTTTCGGCTGGGAAAAGAACGCCGATACGGGCAAACTGGAATTTAAACAAGACCCGACAACACCCGTAGGACAGACGATAACATACAAATACAATGCTGGCGGCGGTTCTTTAGAGCGAATTGAAAACAAAACAGCTTATGAGACAATAACCGGTGCGTTTGTCGGGCAAACTACAGACAGTAGCTTAAGTACTCAATATGGCGGAGCAATTTATAACGGTAACAGTGGAACTATCGGAAACATAACCGCTGATTTTATCGGAAACTATGTACATTCAAAAGACAAATATGCACTAGGCGGTGCAATATTTACAAGAAGCGACCTTACAATTAGCGCGGATAACGGAATCGCTTTAATATCCGGCAACTATACAGAATCAAATGGTGTCAAAGAAAACAATGCAATATATGTTTCTAACATAGCAGATGAAGATGGGGTTGTAGAACATTACACCACATTAACTCTGAACGCTGTTAACAATGGAAAAATACAAATAGACGATACCATCACCGGCGGCTCCAGTGAAGATATGAGTTCAGACATGCCACTGGGTGCTTCTGTACCTGTATTTTGGGAAAGATCAAGCGATGTTTATACGCTTGCTCTTACCGGCGATGGAACCGGTACAGTCTCATTATATAATGACATAGACAAAGCCAAGGTAACCTCAAGAAATGTCACAGTCGACTTTGCAAACGGTGAAACCCGAGACTATGAATTTGTTTCTATGACAGCAAACAGCAACTCAAAGCTTAATGTCGATGTCGATATGACTAATAAAATTGCCGATACAATTACAACACAAGATAAATCAACAGGCACTCTTATTTTAAACTCTATAAATTTGATAGGTTCGTCTTCTGATCCAATTACAGTACAAATAATTAAAAATACAAGCAGTTCATCTAATTTGCAGTTAGCACTGGGAAATAACATTTTATCAATGGGTGCATTAGATATAGATGACACAGTCTATAATGATGCAATTTATACAGCCATTGGTGCTATAGAACTTGCAACAAAAGATACAAAAAATGGCAGTATTACAATTGAACAAGCAGGTGTTTACGACACCTTAGACCTAATAGCAACAAAGGAAAGTGAAAACGAAAGAAACTTCACGTTCAGAACAACAGACAACTACATGTTAAGCAAAGACCTCGGCACAGTAACAGATGGCACTCTCAACATCAACGGCAAAGGCTCAACTACTCCTTCAAACATTAACGCCCAGAATCACACCCTGTTCAACCTCGAAAACGAAACAGATACTCCGGTGTAGATGCCTATCAGAACGGCGGTTTAATCGGTACGACAGCAACCTTCTACAAAGGCAACTTCTTTAACGCAACAACCTTGTCTGTTGGTGCAAGCGTAGGTGATGCAAGCACAATGTACGGTTCTGAAAACTACACAATGCTGCTTGCCGGCATCGGCAACAAAACCGGTTACAACTTCGAGTTCTTTGACGGCAGAATGATATTGCAGCCCAATTTCTTAATATCTTATACGTTTGTAAACACGTTTGATTACAACAATGCGGCAGGCGTCAGAATCGAGAGCGATCCTTTGCACGCAATCCAGTTAGCACCGGGGATTAAGCTCATCGGCAACACGAAAAACGGATGGCAGCCGTATTTAGGGGTAAATATGGTCTGGAACCTGCTCGATGACAGCAAGGTTTATGCAAACGATGTCAGATTGCCTGAGATGTCAATAAAACCGTACGTACAGTATGGAGTGGGCTTGCAAAAACGGTTTAAGGACAAGTTCCTTGCGTTTGGACAGGCTATGATACACAACGGCGGCAGAAACGGCATATCCTTCTCCTTCGGGCTCAGATGGAAAATCGGCAAGGATTAGTGCAGGCTTTAATGCCTGTTGCCAACCTTTCCCCCCGGCACAGTCTGCACTGTGCCCGGGGGCAAAACCAAGCCGGCAATTACTATTTATACGTATCCTATATGCAGTTTATATGCTAAAATACATTTATGGATAAATTTACGGAAATTGAGAAGTTAGCGCAAAAAGTTAAAGAAGAACCCACTAATTTTCAGGCTCGCAGAGAGCTTGCCACGGCGTTTATGGAAAACGGCTTCAATGAAGAAGCGCTCAAAGAGCTTTATTATCTGTTACAGACTTTTCCGGAAGACCCGCGATTACACTACAATCTAGGTATTGTTCTTGAAAACCTTAAAAAGCCTGAAAAAGCTATTTACTCATATCAGAATGCATTGCGTCTTCAGCCCGATGAGCCTGATTTTATGTACAATCTCGGGTATGCTTACGCCCAAAACGGCGACTACGACAAGGCTATTGAGCTATTCCATTCAGTTATTGAAAAAGAGCCGGAGGACACAAATTCTTATTTTAACCTCGGATACGCATACTCTCACAAAAATGAATATGAACTTGCAGTTCCTTTTTTGGAAAAAGTCTTAGAAATGAATCCCGGGGACTACATAAACTGTTTTTATCTTGCATTTGCTTACGACAAGCTCGGTATGAGAGACAAAGCCGTTGAATTTTATCAAAAAGTTATTGATATTTCACCTGATTACAGCTGGGCGTATTACAATCTTGCGTCTATATATTTTGAACAGGGCGAAAAGGATAAAGCTGTAGAATTTTTAAAAAAGACACTTGAATTGAACCCCAAAGATGCTCATGCGTCGACTGTTTTTGCCCAAATACTCGTGCAAGACAACGATTTTGCCGATGCTTCCAAAATAATGATTGAGGCAATAAAACAAAACCCTTACGACGCAAACCTTCACTACACACTTGCGCAGATGTTTAAAGAAGCAGGAAACACAGACGGATACATCAATGAGCTTCAAGAAGCATTGAACAATGCCGACACGCTGTCATTTGAGCCGAGACTTCTCGAAAATGAACTAAAACTCGCAAAAAGTTAATCGTAATACTCAAACTCGATATGCCCGACCTTTACGACATTCCCGTCCTTAATGCCTGCGGCTTTCAGCGCTTCAAAGACATTCATCGACGCCATAATATTCTGAAATCTGTATATCTGGTCAATATTTCTTGCATCTGTCACGTTTGCCAGTCTGAATAATTTCCCGCCTTCAATAACAAACGTATTTTTATCGACTTTGTATATTGAATAGGAGCTGTCGTCATTGTCAAAAGCGGCAAGGTCTTCCTCTATATCTACGGGAATATGCGGCTTGGGTATTTCATCCACTTTTTGTGAGACAAAGTTCACAAGTTCGCTGACTCCTTTTGATGTCGCAGCAGAAATTAAAAATACATCTTTTGAATATTTTTTGAACCCGGAAAGATATTTTTCCGCCAGCTCAGAATCTATTGCATCAATTTTGTTCAAGGCTATAACCTGATAAAGCTCGGAAAGCTGCTTTGAATGCTTAGCAAGTTCGTTGTTTATTTTTTCATAATTCTCAACAGGGTTTTCTTGTGTTAAATCAACAACGTGAATCAAGAATCTGCAGCGCTCTACGTGGCGCAAAAATTCGTGCCCGAGTCCTATACCGTCACTTGCACCCTCAATAAGCCCGGGAATATCAGCAACAACGTACCCGTCACCGTTTTGTTTTTTGACAACACCAAGATGGGGAACAAGGGTTGTAAACGGGTAGTCGGCAATTTTCGGTTTTGCCGAGCTGATAACGCTAATAAGTGTGGATTTACCGGCATTAGGCATACCGAGTAATCCGACATCGGCAATCAGTTTTAACTCAAGTTCCAATTCTCTTTCTATACCGGCTTCACCGGGTTCGCAAAACTGCGGAGCGCGCTTTTGGGGTGTTGCAAATCTGCAGTTGCCGCGACCGCCTCTGCCGCCTTTTGCAACAAGAATTTTTTGTCCTTCTTCCGTTAAGTCGGCTATAATCTTATCATTTTCAGGGTCTCGAACAATTGTTCCCAAAGGTACCTTTATATAAAGGTCTTTTCCGCCTTTACCGTGCTGGGATTTTGAACGTCCGTTTTCTCCGTTTTCTGCTTTAAAAACAGATTTGTAACGGAAATCCAGCAGTGTTGTCATACTTTCATCAGCAATAAAATACACGCTGCCGCCCCTGCCGCCGTCGCCGCCTGCCGGACCGCCTTTGTCGACATATTTTTCACGACGCCACGCAACTGCACCGTTTCCGCCTTTTCCTGATATTATTCTAACTTTTGTCTTATCTAAAAACATTTTTAGTCAACGTATAAAAAATCTTCGTTTTCGTCCTGATAATCTTCCCAGACCGGTATTTTATACTTGTTTTCGGCAAGCTCTTTTTCAGAAATTTTTCTGTAATTCTTCTGGTCTTTGTTCTTTTTCAGCAGGTTCGCAACATTCATCATTGCAAGCGAGTTAAGAGTGGCGTTAAGCTGTGCGCTTCTGTCAACAAAACGGGAATTTTCCATACCATCCATATCATCAGGCATCTGTTCCTGGGCAAAGTATTCTGTGCCCTGTCCCATTTTTTCCTCAGAAGTTTTTGCCGCAGTACCGGATATGTCGCCGCTTTTAAAATTAAAGCTGCCACCGATTCCAAAAAATCCAGCTGAGCGATTGTCTACCACGAATTTACTCTCCTGAGTCTCTCTTACACTGATACTGTTTTGTACCTTTATAGCTTTAAAAACCATAACGATACTTTTTTGCTACCTTATTTATTTAATTTTATCTTATGTTAACAATTTTTTACATCCGCTTATTAATGTAGCCGAATTTAGAGGTTGAAATAAACCAGCACTCTGGTGATTGCAATTTGTGCAAATCGCAAAAACAGCAAAGCGACTATTGGCGAAAAATCCAAACCGTAAATCGGCGGTATAATCCGGAAAGGGTTTAGAAATACATCGGCTGCGGCGGCAATCGTTTTCCAAGGGTTTTTGTACCAGTCAATTGACGGTATCCAGGTCAGGAAAATTCTTACTATAAGAAACCACCCGTATATCTCGAATAACAGGTTTACTATACTTGCTATGAGCAATATTTTCTCCTTATTTTATACTCTTGAACCGGCTATCGTCTTTGCGCATTCACACGAACTTCTTTCAACCGGAATGCGTTCAATCAGGCTGAATAACAGATTTTTCAGCTTGTGATTGTTGTTTTCAAAAACTTTCATAACTTCAGCATGAGAAACCGGCGGAACTTCACCAACCAGCCCTGCATCATAGTCCGTAATTAAAGATATATTAAGCGGACACATATCAAGCTCCTTCACCAGATAGGCTTCCGGGAATTGGGTCATATTGATAACTTCCCAGCCTTGTGAGGTGAAAAACTTAGACTCTGCTTTCGTAGAAAATCTCGGACCGTTTATAACAACAACAGTACCTGTAGAATGCAGTTTTATACCTGCATCACGACCGGCATCCAGCGCAAGATTTCTCATTTCAGGACAGTATGGGTTTGCCGCGCTTACGTGAGTAACGATAGGACCGTCAAAAAACGTTGATTTTCTGCCGTCTGTCCAGTCTACATACTGATCACATATTACAAAATCTCCGGGTTCTACATGTTTTTGTAAACTTCCCGCTGCGCAAGGTGATATTACACGCTGTACACCTAAAGATTTCATTGCCCATACATTTGCCCTGTAATTAATCAAATGCGGGGGGATTGTGTGATTTCTGTTGTGACGGGGCATAAATGCAACCTTATGAGGTCCGATTGTGCCTATAAAAACACTGTCAGACGGTGCACCGTAAGGCGTTTCAACCCGCATTTCTTCAATATCGTCAAGAAATTTATAAAAGCCTGAACCGCCAAAAACACCTATTGTGGCAATTGTTTTATTATCATTCATCGATTAGTCCTTGTCTTTATCCTTTTTGCTATTCAGCTCAGTTTGAGTTGTCAAATATTCTTCTTCAAGTCCGCCTTCGGGGACACCAACTTGTCCGTCAGCATAAACTATAATCTCACAACCGTTTGTTCTTGTGCAACGTCCTTCATCCTGGTCTCCGTTGATATCAACAGAAACGGTTTTCGGATAAGTGGCGCCGCCAAGACCGTACCAGTCAACACCGTTTGAAGTTGTGAAGTTTTTCGTAGTAGCTCCTGCACCGCAGTTTATAGAGCCGATTGTATTAAGCTTTTCAGCAGTGTAGTAGCATAAAGCGTTTTCTTTAGTTACATTATATTTTGTACCTTTAATTTCAATCCAAGCAGGCTCTCCGTCTATCTCCAAAGGATCTTGTGAAAAATCCGCATGGTCTTCGGCATCTAAATCCTGGTCATATTTTGTGTAGTCATTGATAAGTTCGTATACTACGGATTCCATTGTATGATAAGTTTTTGTGTACATCATCTTTTCTTTGTCCGGAGAAACTCTGTTTATGGCTCTTAACAACAGTGCCATTACAACACCGATAATAACCATTGAAATAAGTGCTTCCGCAAGCGTGAATCCTGTTCTTAATCTGAATTTACTCATAATAAAATCCTTACTAATTCTTATTTACAAATATATTTATTAAATTATATGCTATATTCAAAAATTTAGCAATTTTTTATCATCGAATGTTTTTATATAAACAGGTAGTTTTAAGTGTAGGTTAAAATATGACAACAGTAAACAGTAGTGTAAATTATCAGCCGATTCAGTATTCTTATCCTCCGAATACAAAAGGTGCAGCAAAAATGACAGAAACCATTGCACGGGAAAATTATGATTCACAGGTATACAATATTGAACACAAACCTTCTTATACATTGCCGATTATCGGCACAATTGCCTCTGCAATTGCATTTATTGTTGTAAAATGCATGAAATAATCAAAGCCCGGCTATCATATCAACAATAGCTGCAATCTCGTCTGATAAATCTTTTTTGCTATGTAGATTTTCATAAATCTGTTTTGCAAAATCAGCTTTTTGGAAGTCACCGAGCCGGTTTTCGCGATAGTAGTCAGCAAGAGTTTTTGTCATCGGCATATCCCTTTTAAAATCATTAACACTTGCTTTTAGAATATTCTTAAAGCTGTTATTTATCGTCCTTCTAATCAGTGTCAGCGGAAATATATCTTCAAATTCACCGTGTTTGATAAGATAAATCACATCATGTTGTCTCAAAACACTTGCAATAACTTCGGAAATTTGTTTTGCATCTGCATCAAGAAGTATAAATACAGGGATTTTAAGTTCCTCTTTAAGTTCGCAGTACAATTTTGCCACCTGGTTTTTACCGCCGGCACTGATTAAATGCACCCCGAATCGGTTAAAATCATAACCGTAAATTTTTGCAAACCCCGGCAAGAGAATTTCTTCTGTTATACCTTCGCACAAAACCACTTTTTCAACCGGAAATTTTAGAGCATACTTCTCCCGCAGAACTGAGGGTGCTTCATTGCGTTCTTTTTGTAATATATTCAATCTTTTTAGGTTCAGCGGAAGATTTTTATACTCTGAAAAAAGCTTCAAAGCGTCTGTGATATTGAGATTTGCACCAGCGAGTTTTTTCATTTCCTCTGAAAGATTAAAAGCATCGTTTTCTTCTTTTTTCAGCAGCTCGTTTAAAAATTTTTCTGTCCCCAACTGTTTTATATGATTTTTTAGTGAACCGTTCCAGATATTTTCAACAATCCGAACCATTGTCTCTGTTTTTAAGCTTTCGATATCCTGTCTGCTTAATTTTGGAGTTGTCAGGTGTTTTGTAATTATTTCACTAAAAACACGAAAATATTTTTTTTCTGTGAATTTGAATCTGGTGAGTCTGTCAAGACTAATTTCAAAATCATCCGCATTCATATAAGTAAATTTTATTTTATCAGGATTAAAGTCCTTTAGTTTGTCCATATTCCTCCAATTATTCTCACAGACAAAACCTTTGCGCAGGCATTTTTCACATTAACCTGCCCAATCGAATTGTCTAACAAACATGGAAAAAATACACCCATTCAAGAATATTAAACAATAAAGCATAAAGAGGTCAAACTTAATCAAAATTGCATGCCTGATAGAGTTTCGTATCCGTCATTTCAAAGCCTGAGTCATCTTATTTGTAATATAACAGCCAATCAAATATTTTCATGGTAGTATAATTAATATTGAATCATAGGAGTGTGGAAGTGCCGATACTGGAATGGTTAAATAAAAATGAGGCTATAAATACTGCATCAAAAGTTCCTTATAGGATATTAAAAGCGAATAAAGACCTCTCTTATGGTGAAAAGAATGAAAATATGATTATAAAAGGCGATAATCTTGAAGCGCTAAAAGCTCTTTTGCCGTACTACAAAGGTCAGGTTAAATGTATCTACATAGACCCTCCCTATAATACAGGCAATGCCTTTGAACATTATGATGATAACTTGGAACATTCAAAATGGCTTTCTATAATATATCCCAGATTAGAGATACTAAGAGAATTGCTAAGAGAAGATGGTACTATTTGGATACAAATAGATGATGATGAGTTCCATTATTTAAAGGTTATTTGTGATGAAGTTTTTGGAAGAAACAATTTTATAAATACATTATCAGTGAATATGAAAAATATAGCCGGTGCTTCCGGTGGAGGTGAAGATAAACGTATAAAGAAAAATGTAGAATTTGTATTAATATATGCAAAAAATTATCAACAAATTACACCTTTCAAACCAACTTATAAGTATTCTCCTATATATCAACTGGTTGAACAATATAGAAATGAAAATAAAAGTTGGAAATATACATCTGCTTTGGTGAATCCCGGAGATAAGATATATGTTGCCTCAACATTAGATGGAGATGGTAATGAAATAAAAATATATGAACGCCAAAATTATGAAATACTCTCAGTAAATGCATTAATGCAAAAATATAATTTATCAGAAAGAGAAATTTACAATAAATATGCTAAGTATTTCTTCCAGACAGCTATGCCGCAAAGTTCTATAAGACCAAGAGTTAAAGAAAAAATGGAAGAAATTGGAATAAATAGTGATTTATATTCTATAGAATATGTACCTAAAACCGGTAGAAACAAAGGAAAGATATATGAACAGTTCTACAAAGGTCGTAATTTTAGATTATTTGCTTGGTTAAAAGATGTGGCAGAAGAAATCAATGGAGATTTATATAAAAAAGACCTGCAGGGTACATACTGGGATGTTGTTGGTGAGACAAAAAATTTGACCAAAGAAGGTAATGTTGAATTTCCAAATGGTAAAAAACCAGAATATTTATTAAGTAGAATATTTAAAATGGCAACAGAAGAAAATGATTTAGTCCTTGATTCATTCTTAGGTTCCGGTACGACGTGTGCAGTTGCTCAAAAAATGGGCAGAAAATATATCGGTATTGAGATGGGAGAACACGCAATTACTCATTGTGCCCCCAGAATGAAAGCAGTAATTGACGGCGAGCAGGGCGGAATATCTAAATCCGTTAATTGGCACGGCGGCGGCGGTTATACCTTTTATGATTTAGGAGAAACGGTCTTTGACGGAGACGGAAATATAAATAAAAATGTAGATTTCAAGACCTTAGCAAGTCACATATGGTTCAGTGAAACCAAAACTCCTTTGCTTGATTTTGAAAAGAGCCCATTACTTGGGGTTTATAATGGTACGGCATATTATCTTCTTTATAATGGAATTTTAGGAGATAAAAAACCTGATGGCGGTAATGTACTAACTCAAAAGATATTTGATACATTGCCTAAATTTGACGGTAAAAAAGTTATTTATGGTGAAGCTTCCAGAATGAATGAGGACAAGCGAAAGCTAAACAATATTACATTCAAACAAACACCATACGACATAAAGGCAAGGTAAATTTCAAAAAGCATTGCGACAAGCATTAAGTTAAAAGAGGACAATTAATGTTTCAACTAAAAGAATATCAAAAAACAACGTTAAATAAGCTGCAAAAATACCTTGAATTAACCAGATTTAAAGGAGCTGCCGGAGCTTTTCATGAGTTTTATCCGCAGTACGGTTATAACAAGATAAAAGGACTTGAAGAAGTTCCGTATGTTTGTTTGAGATTGCCAACCGGAGGCGGTAAGACTTATTTAGCCGCGAATAGCATTTCTATTGCATCAAGCACATATCTTGAAACAGAAACACCTATTGTACTCTGGTTTTGTCCCACTACAACAATTAAAACCCAAACTCTTGAAACATTAAAAAATCCAAGACACCCGAACAGAGAAGTATTGGAAAAAGCTTTCGGCGGTGAAGTTTTAGTTTTTGATATAGAAGATTATACAAATTTAAGACCGCAAGATATCGGAAACAAGTGCTGCGTTTTCGTATCTACCTTTCAGACATTTAAAATTACAGATACAAACGCGAGAAGAATTTATGCTCACAATGAAAATTTAGAACCCCATTTTGGAAAAATTCCTAATGCCCAAAATATGGAAAATCTCGAAAGAATAGAAGAAGGAGTTGATAAGGGTAAGATTAAATATTCTTTTGCCAACCTTTTAAATGTATACAGACCGATAATTATAGCAGATGAAGCTCACAATAATTCTACTAAATTAGCTTATGAAACGCTTAAAAGGGTTAACCCCTCCTGTATTATTGAATATACAGCAACTCCGGCTGCAAATTCAAATGTACTTCATAGGGTTTGTGCTATGGAGTTAAAAGTTGAGGATATGATTAAGCTTCCGATTATTTTAACAGTTCATCAAACCTGGCAAGAATCATTAAGTGCAAGTGTTTTAGCCAGAAAATCTTTAGAAGAATACGCAAAAAATGACCGTCAATATATCAGACCCATTTTATTAATACAAGCTGAAAGTAAAGACAGAGAAGTAACTGTTGATGTAATTAAAAAATATTTGACAGAACAGGAAAATATAGAAGATTGTAAAATCGCTGTTGCTACAGGCGACCAAAGAGAACTTGACGGAATAGATATTTTTAATCCTAATTGTAAAATTGAATATGTAATTACCGTTGAAGCACTAAAAGAAGGCTGGGATTGTTCTTTTGCTTACGTATTTTGCTCTGTCGCCCAAAGGCATTCCGCTAAAGATATCGAACAATTGTTAGGCAGGGTGCTTAGAATGCCTTATGCACAAACAAGGACACAAGACGAATTAAACAAAGCATATGCCTTTGTATCGAATGATTCCTGGCAAAACGGTGTTGCTCAATTAAAGGACAGATTGGTTGAAATGGGATTTGAAGAAAATGAAGTTCCGGATTCCATACAAACAAGATTGCCGGTTCCTCTCGGCGGTTCTAGTGAAAAGAAACCTCTTAAACTAAATGTCTCAAAATTTGATATGAGTAAATTTACAGAGGAAGAAAAGAAGAAAATAGAAGTTATCAGCACCCCTATTGGCGATGAGGTTTTAATTAATACAGATAAGATTATACCCCATGAAATGGAAGAAAAAATAATTCAGGCAACACCTGCTGCTGAAAGAAAAGCTGTATCTATTAATCTAAGAGTTGAATTAAGAAATCAGGTGGTATACGAAAGGAAATATCCTTTTCAAGAAAATAAAGACTTTAAAGTCCCGCAATTAACTTTGTTTATAGATGATGATTGGTCGCCGGATTGTGATGAGTATTTTCTTGATGCTGCCGGCAAATGGTTGTTAGATTACCCTGCAACTTTAACTGAAGGTGAATTTAGATTAAAAAAAGAAGGAGCTGTGTATTCTATTGATATAAAAGGGAATAGTATTGTCGATAGATATTTACAGGAGACTTTTGCTCTGGATTTAGCCGATACCCATACAGATTGGACTATACCAAAGCTTGCAATATGGATTACTCAGCAAATTCCTGATGACATGATTACTCAACAGGTACAAGTTCAGTTTGTACGACAATTATTAGAATATTTAACTATAAATAGAGGATTGTCTTTTAATGACTTGCTAAGAACAAAATTTATTTTAAAGGATGCAATTAAGGAAAAAATAAATGACCTAAAAAGCCAGGCTGAAAAGTCCGGCATGCAAAGAACTCTGTTTTCAACCGATGCTAAATTAAAAACAGATTTCAGCTACTCGATTGATTTTGCAGGCAAACAATACATTCCAATAAATACATATAGCCGTACAGAATTTAATAAGCATTACTTCCCTCAAGTCGGCAAATTAAATCAGGAAGAAGCAGTGTGTGCAAAAGCAATAGACCAGTTAGATGAAGTGGAATATTGGGTAAGAAATATAGAAAAACATCAATACTCATTCCGATTACCCAAGGCAGACGGAGGATTTTATCCTGATTTTGTTGCAAAATTAAAAGATGGAAGAATCCTTGCTGTTGAATACAAAGGAGAACACTTAGCGACCAATGAAGATACTAAAAATAAGGATTTAATAGGTAAACTTTGGGAAAAGTCAAGCAATGGCAAATGCTTGTTTTTAATGGCGGTTAAGAAAAATGAAATTGGAACTGTTAATGAACAGATAAAAAATAAAATTAAAATTTAATTAGATATAATTTAAATTGCTTATATATCCATTCCCGGTACCCAATCGGGATTACAAATATTTCCCAGACTAACCGGACCATTGTCAAATTCCATTTGTTTTACAATATTGCCTTCCTGCGGGTTAACTGTGTATTTTATTTGCAAGTTTTTATTCTTAATATCACTAAATTTGCATATATCCGTACAGTCGCCGTTATAGTTGTTGCCATCACAGCCTTTTTTCCCCTGTACATAATATTGAGGTTTTAAATTAATTCCGTTAATTATCATATCAAACATAAATCCGGGTTCATCTTTGATAAACATGCTATCCACCATTGCGCCTTTTTCATTGTACACGGGATAAGTTTCAAAAACTGAAGATAAATGATTTTCATTGTAAATAAATATTGTATAAAAATTGTTTTCCGTATATTGCACCTCATCCGGTTTTTTGTATTTCAAAGGGTCAAAATCAGGATAATAGTAATAGTATTCATCATTCATTTTTATCACCTCAATTATATCCTAACTTAACATTGCGACAAATATGGTCATATTAGTGTATAATAAATTTAGTTTAGGAGAAAGTTATGTCAGACAAGCCAAGATACTCAAGAATATCAGATATTTTAGACCTTGCAATTTTTATGTCGTCAAAAATTCAAGGGGTCACAATAACTGAAATAGCGGAGAGGTACAATGTTTCCCGCAGAACAGCAGAGCGTATGCGTGACAGCCTGACTTGTATTTTTCCGTCAGTTGACAAAATTGAAACAGACGACACACAAAAACACTGGGGATTTATTAATTATTCAATTTCAAACCTGATTTCATTTACTCCGAAAGAGATTGCCAATATTGAACAGCTTCAAAGACGCACTACAAATAAAGAGATGAAAGAAGAACTCGGTAAAACCGTTGAAAAACTTAAATCCCTGAACCGGAAACACTCTCTGCCATTAGAAAATAACATTGAACTTTATATGCAGACAGAAGGCTACGCTGTTCGCCAGATGCCGCAATACAAAATTAGTCTTGAAGCATTAGAGGTTATTCGGGAAGCCGTTCAGCACTCAAAAATGGTTACAGGAATTTATCACAACAAGGAGAGGTTGATTGAACCTTTGGGAATGATTTACGGTGAGAAAATTTATCTTGTTGCAAAAGAAAAAGCAAAGGGTGACGGGATTTATAACTACCTTTTGCACAAATTTGAAAATCTGAAATTAACAGATAAAACCTTTGATAAAGGGGATTTTAACTTGCAGGAATACACAAATTTATCGTTTGGGGTTTACCATGGTGAAATTTTAGAAGTAGAACTTTTGTTTTCGCAAGAATTGGCGCAGGAGGCAAGTCAATTCAATTTTCACCCGACACAATCCGGAAAATGGAACGACGATGGAACTTATACGGTTTATTTTAAAGCAAGCGGCAGCAGGGAAATTATCTGGCACGTGTTCCGCTGGGGCGCCGGATGCAAGATTGTTGCACCAAAGTCTTTGCAAGAGGAATATAAAAAATATTTGAAAGAAAATTTGGACAATTATTAATATATATAGTTGTCATCATCATCGACTAAGTCATTTGAAATATATTTTTCAAACAAATCAATTAAACCCACTGCTTTGCCTTCGGTAGACATTTTAACCATTTCAAATGCACGTTTGTTAAAACAACTTGCTTCATCTTTGCCATAAAGAACGGTAACCCGTTTACAATTATTTTGTTCAAGGCTTGTTATAAGATTTGTATGAAATACTGTGCATAAATTGTAATCTTTTATTTTAGTTAGATCAAAATCATACAGACCAAAGTTCTCCGCTCGGGCACGAATTGCATTAAAACCGAACTCAAGACCGTCCATATTCCAGTGAACAAAAAGCGGATTGTTTAAATTTTTATAAAAATCAATAAAATCCTTAAGCAATTGTTGTTCACTTTCCATAAGTGATTTACCCTGTACAATATAATTGTTCAAAGCAAAAGTGTGCAGTGCTTTTGTTGAATAATTAACCAATACAATAGAGCATATTGCAGGTGCATAAGCCCCTCCGTTATAAAATCCGTCGCAAGAATAATGAATTGCGTAGGTGTCTTTTTCTCTGCCTTTGATTTGTAATTTTATTTCGTCCATATTTTAGCCTCCTTTGTGGCTTACATAGGCATAATAAACCACGGTTACGACAAATATGGACGCACAAAGGCTTGTTATCTGTTATGTTTGATTATATGTTACTGTAAATAATCTTGACATTTGTTTCACAAGCTTTTGCAGTGCCTCAACATACAACCAGGGAATACCTGCATTCACATTCTTGCGATTTGATGTGAGTTTATTTTTCATTTTGCTTTTAATCATATTTTGTAGGGTTTAATCTTTTTGACGTTTAACAAATTCCTTATGCGTGTGATAATTAAGATTTTTTACAAAAAATATAAAGAAACACACAGTTTGATTTCTTGTTCCACATGGTTTGATTTTTTTCGGCAAGTTATGCAAAAGTAGCAAATTAAATTTTTAGAGTTTTTAGTATACTATAATCAATAAATTTATTTTAAGAATATTGCATAAATGAAAGCAGATATAATAAAAACTAACCCAAATATAAATTTTAAGGCGAATTATTTTAAAGTAAAACAATATGGTCAAAATTCAGGTATATACATAAGTACGGATAATTCTGAAAACCTTGGTTCTCATCCTGTACTGGAGACAGAATATAAAAAAATCCCAATGACCTATGATGGCAAATATTATACGTCAGAATATAATATTTACGATACTAACAAATATAAAATAAAATACGAAGATACCGGTAAATACGAAAATAACGGAAAAGAAAAATATTTTATACCGGAGAAATTACGTGCACTTACAAAACAAATAAAAAAAACTCCAAATTTGGTTTTGTCAGAAGGTTCCGCTCAAGGGAAACTTGTTCAGGCAAAAAATATTGATGATACACTTTTAAAATCAAAAGAGCCGTTAATTATAATTTGCGACAATAATAAAGAATTTGAAAAATGTTATAAGTACTTTAATCGAACAAACGGGATAATATTAAAATCAGGCACTGCTGACTTGTTATCCCATTTTGCAGCATTGTGCAGAGATTATTTTTCTTTTGGAATGCTGGTTACAGACAAAAAGATATTAAACGATTTGAATAATCTGGAAGGAAAATTCATTTTCATCTCCAATGAAAATGAAAATATTGAATATATCCAAATAGATAGTGTTAAAAAGACTTCACAGGGAAAAAAGACTATTGAAGTTCCTCAAATGAGAAAAGTAGATAGAATTTTATCACTTGATGAGTGTGAAAAAGATACAGTCGGAAACAAAGCCTATAATCTTAAACGGATGAAAGATTTAGTCAAAGAAGGAAAGCTGAAAGATGTAATTATTCCTAATGCTTTTGTGCTACCTTCCGGTTATTTAGAAAAGGTTGAAAATATAATTACAGAAACCCCTGATAACCTATGGCATGATAATAAAATTCTTGATGAAATAAAAGACTATGCCTCAAAAATCATTACACAGCGGGATGTTATGGTGCGTTCTGCATTTAACGGCGAAGATTTAGAAGGTTATTCCGCTGCCGGATTATATGATTCACACCCTCAAGATACTAAAGACTTAGTATTATATGATATTTATCAAGTAATGAATTCAAAAAATAAGCCCATTGCTGTCAAATCACGAGAGAAACATAACATTCCTGACGATTTAATAAAACCGAGCGTTATAATACAAGATAAAATTAATTCAGACTATTCATTTACTACATACACAGAAGCACCTTTTGATAAGAATAAAATGTTAATAGAATTGTTTATAAATAAAGAAAGATGGTGTAAACCTGACCCGTATCAAATTACATATAATAAACTAACAAAAGAATTAAAAATAGAACAAGAACACAGTCAGTATGAAGAATATTTGTTCGATGAAAATTATAAACTAATTCATAAACAAGCCACCTCACTTAAAAATATCAATGAAATCCGGGATATAATAGAAAATTTGGTTAAAAATGCACTTGTATTAGAAAAAGAATTTGGAAAACCTCAAGATATTGAAGGCGGTATAAAAAACGGTCAGCTATATTTCTGGCAGACAAGAAATATAGTAAAGAAAATTCATTAATAAGTTGCTGGTTACAAAATTAACAAACCGGACATTAAAATACAGTAAACTCAATTTTTTCGACAGCAAAATACCTACACAAAGCCAACTTTAGCAAAATAATCTATCTATCCGTACAAATTAATCTGGACAAAAAAGTACATCGACAACTCGGCTAAAACGCACTAAAAAAGAGCCTTTTTAGGCTCTTTCAAAATGGAGGAGGAGGTGGGATTCGAACCCACGGTACGCTATAAACGTACGACAGTTTTCAAGACTGCTCCAATCAACCGCTCTGGCACTCCTCCTTAAGAGTATTTTCAGCTCGATTGGATATAATTATATTAATCAAAAAAAGTTTAATTGTAAAGTAGTGAAAAAAATTAGATTAAATATTGCATGAAAAAATTTATATGTTATAAATATTATATAGATACCTTGATGTCTGTAGGATAAGTGAGCATTATTCACGGTTTTTTAACAAAACCGCCTGCAAATATTCAAAGGTCATAATAGATAATAAATGCGTCTGTAGCTCAGCTGGATAGAGCATCTGCCTTCTAAGCAGAGGGTCCCGCGTTCGAATCGCGGCAGGCGTATTTTTTGCGACAAGAGTCAAAATTTACGAAATATGAGAAAGGTAAGTTATAGTCATAGCTTACCTTTCTGCCTTCTAACTTGCAGTTCGATAGTAAGTAATTTAATAATTTTCTCTGTTCGGTATGAGTTTGCTGTTTATATAGGTTATAAGCGTTTTTCAGAGTTTCGATAATACGTAAACCATATTAAAAGCAATATCTCTCTTTAAGCATTTTTGCAAGTTTAAATACCTATGCACCAAGTCATTATAAAAATGCTCTCAAATTTTGAATAAAAAAACAAAGAACCCTGATTTTTCAATCAGGGCTCTTTGTTTAATTTAAGACTACTTGCAAGCGCAAGCTTCTTTGCATTTATTTTCTTCAATAACTGCCTGAGCTGCAGCAAGTCTTGCTTGCGGAACTCTAAACGGTGAGCAGGAAACATAGTTCAAGCCAATTCTGTGGCAGAACTTAACTGATTCCGGATCTCCGCCGTGTTCACCGCAGATACCGCGCTTAAGATCAGGTCTTACAGGAAGTGCTTTTTCAAGCGCAATCTGCATCAACTGACCGACGCCTTCCTGATCCAGTGTAGAGAACGGGTTGGCTGGAAGGATTTTGTTATCAACGTATTTCTTGAGGAATTTACCTTCTGCATCGTCTCTTGAATATCCGAATGTCATCTGAGTCAGGTCATTTGTACCGAACGAGAAGAACTCTGCATATTCTGCAATTTTGTCAGCAGTCAAAGCAGCACGCGGAATTTCAATCATTGTACCGATTTTATATTCAACAGTTATGCCTTTTTCATCCATAACTTCTTTAGCTACTTTTTCAACAACTGCTCTTGCTTCTTTGAGTTCGTTAACATGACCGACGAGCGGAATCATAACTTCAGGTTTTACGTCAAGACCTTCTTTTTTCAAGTCACAAGCAGCTGAGAAGATAGCTCTTGCCTGCATTTCATTGATTTCGGGCCATGTCAAACCAAGACGGCATCCGCGAAGACCCATCATCGGGTTCAATTCTGACATAGATTCAACGAGGTGAAGCATATCTTCATCCTGTTTGCAGTCTTCGTTCAAAGCTTTCTTTCTTGCTACTGTAGCAATCAATTCTTCTTTTGAAGGAAGGAACTCATGAAGCGGCGGGTCGAGAAGACGAATAGTCATCGGTTTTTCGCCCATCGCTTTAAACATATCGTAGAAATCCTGATACTGCATAGGAAGAAGGTGAGAAAGTGCTTCTTTTCTCTTTTCAACATTTTCTGCAATAATCATTTTTTGAACCCAAGGCAGTCTTTCAGGAGCCATAAACATGTGTTCTGTTCTGCAAAGACCAACACCTTCTGCGCCAAATTCAAGAGCTTTTGCAACATCTGCCGGAGTATCTGCGTTAGCACGAACACCGAGTCTTTTAACGTTGTTAACCCAGTGGAACAGTTTCTGGAAGTTTTCATCCATTTTGGGCGGAATAAGATGTACAGAGCCTGCCATAACTTCGCCTGTACCGCCGTCGAGAGAGATGATATCATTTTTATGGTATACCTGACCGCTTGCATCAGTCAAAGTTTCGTTTTTAAGGTCGATTTTTAAGTCTTCACATCCTGCTACACAAGGTTTACCCATACCTTTTGCAACAACTGCTGCGTGAGAAGTCATACCGCCTCTGAGTGTCAATACACCTTGAGAAGCAATCATACCGTGGATATCGTCCGGGCAAGTTTCCAAACGTACGAGTATAACTTTTTCGCCTGCATTACCGCGTTGTGCAGCTTCTTCTGTGTCAAATACAACTTTACCGACAGCCGCACCCGGTGATGCAGCAAGACCTTGTGCAATTCTGTGTGCTTCTTTTTTAGCAGCCGGATCAAAGTCAGGAAGCAATACCTGATAAAGCTGGTTTGCGTCAACAAGTTCAATTGCTCTTTCTTTTGAAATAATACCTTCTTCTGCCATTTCAACAGCGATTCTTACGCCGGCTTTAGCTGTTCTTTTTCCGTTTCTGGTCTGGAGAATATAGAGTTTACCTTTTTCAATTGTAAATTCCATATCCTGAACATCTTTGTAGCCTTCTTCAAGTTTTTTAGCGATTTCAACGTACTGTTTGTACTGCTCTGGCATTTCTTTTTCCAGATCAGCAATCGGATGAGGTGTTCTGATACCGGCAACAACATCTTCACCCTGTGCATTTGTTAAGTATTCACCGTAGAATTTGTTTTCACCGGTGGAGGGGTTTCTTGTAAAGGAAACGCCTGTAGCACAGTCGTCACCCATGTTTCCGAATACCATTGTTTGTACGTTTACAGCGGTACCGTAGTTGTGGTCAATTTTATAGTGGTTTCTGTATGCAACAGCTCTCGGAATATTCCAGGAACGGAATACTGCTTCAATAGCTTCTTCAAGCTGTACAAACGGATCTTGCGGAAAATCTTTTCCTGTTTCCGCTTTGATTAACGCTTTGTAAGGTTCAATTAATGATTTCCAGTCTTCTGCCGTTAATTCAGTATCGAGTTTGTAGCCTTTTTCTTCTTTAATTTTATCAATGAAGTCTTCAAATTTGCTTCTTTCGATATCCCAAGCTACAGAACCAAACATAGTTAAGAAACGTCTGTAAGAATCGTAGCAGAATCTCGGGTTGTTGGTAAGTTTAATCATACCTTCAACTGTCTGGTCGTTCATACCGAGGTTAAGGATTGTTTCCATCATACCGGGCATTGAAAGTCTTGCGCCTGAACGAACTGAAACAAGAAGCGGATTTTCAGCATCGCCGAATTTTTTTCCTGCTTTTTCTTCAACTTTTTTCAAAGCTGCCTTAACTTCATCCATAACACCTGCCGGCATTTTGTTGCCGTGATTTATGTAATCCATACAGGTTTCTGTTGTGATTGTTAACCCCGGAGGTACCGGCAATCCCAAATTCGTCATTTCAGCAAGGTTTGCACCTTTACCGCCAAGGAGGTTACGCATGTCTGCGTTGCCTTCTTCAAATAACCATACTCGTTTTTCTGTCATGTTTGTTCTCCTTTTAAATAAACTGAGTAAGTATATAAAAAACCATTTAAATACACAGTCAAAGCCTACCACAAAAATACTTTTCTTACAAATACTTTTTGTTGCGTAAATTCATATTTTTGATATAGTCAACTGCCCCGGTAACTTATTGAACTTATGCATAAAACAAGTTCAACGTTTATTTTTATAATACCGGCACAAGCAACAAGCATATGGGGTCTACCTCTCAGAAACAATACTTAATTGTTTCTGAGACAGAGTGCAAAATGTCTGACTCGTGCCGCTCGCACTCAGTGCAGCGCTTCTGCAAGCGAGGTCGCTCTCAGGCAATAAAAGGATTTATAAGATATTTTTAAATACAAATCTAAATAATATTTGACGGGAGGACTTCTTCATGTGCGTCAATACGCTTTTTCAACTCGCCTGTCGGTGCATAATACGGTGTAACCGTCATTATTTTTGCAGCTATGTCAGGATAATAATAAATAAATCTGAGTTCGCTTGCTGTAAGAGGTTTTTGTGTGTGTACGTTTGCATAACGGGCTAATTCAAGAATATTTCTGGCTTCATCTTCGTCATGAAACTCAAGCTCAAGGTTTTTATATACATTTCTAAATCCCTTGATACCACCGTATTCTCCGACTGTAATCATTCGACCTGTTTCAACAATCTCCGGCTCCCCTCTGCCGAGTTCCTCAAAATCGTACAGTTCATAATTTCTTCTGTCTTTCAGTGCGCCATCCGCGTGTATTCCCGATTCATGGGCAAAAGCATTGCTTCCCACAGCGGGCTGGTTAATAGGAATAGGCACCCCGAATGCATAAGCAGTGTATTTTGCAAGCTTCCAGGCTTTTGAAAGGTCTATTTTTTCATCAATTTTATATTTACCGGCAAATCCGCTGGATTTAAGCACAGCCAAAAGACAAGATATCAAATCGGCATTGCCGGCTCTTTCCCCCATGCCGTTAACCGCGGTATTTATATAAGCGTCAACACCTGCATCAACCGCTGCTTTTGCACCTAAAACCGAACAGCCTGTTGCCATGCCCAAATCATTGTGGAAATGCATTTCCATATCCATTTCCGTTGCTTTTGCTATTTCAAATATTCTTTGATAAGCGGAATGCGGGTCGTTATAGCCAAGGGTATCGCAGTATCTGAAACGTTTTGCACCTGCAGCTTTTGCTTCTTTGGCAAATTTTATAAGAAAGTCTAAATCAGTCCTGGATGCATCTTCCGCGTTTACTCCGATAATCTCGGCACCGCATGTTACAGCAGCTTCAACAGCTTCACAGGTCATTTTTATTATATCTTCTCTTGTTTTCTTACCGCCGTATTTACCGTTAATCATTTGATCCGAGGTAGATTGGGAAAGGTTTACGTATTTCAATCTGGGCACATTTTGAAAAGACTGAACAACATCACTTGCCAGCGCTCTCATCCAACCGGACAGCTTCGTTTTTGTAATAACACCTCTGTCCACGAGTTCAAGGTTGCCATTCAGGTAGTTAAGTTCGTGTCTTGTTATCGGAAAACCAAATTCAGATTGAGTAATTCCCATATCGTCAAGCATAAGGTTTATAATTGTTTTTTGCAATTTTGCAAGCCCCAAACGCGAGGTTTGAACCCCGTCTCTGTTGGTAACGTCTACGAAATAGATTTTGTTTTCAGCGCTGCTCATAAATTCCCTCATTTAAAATAATTAATCTGATTATATCATACTTTTGCGCCGGCGCATAAATTATATGAGACATAGCTATTAACAATACCCTTAAATTATTTTCCATTTCTCCTTAGGGAAAGGGGTTAGTATATACTCCCATTCCCTTATACCCCATCTCTTTGGGATATGGGAACGGACTGTTTTAAGCTTGTTTTATTCCCCAGCCGGCAAACAAAACTTGACTTTGTCAAAAAAATAATTAAAACATAATCATCTAAAAAGACGTGGTGCCTATGCTTTTTGTCTGACATAATCAAAATGTATCAGTGTAAGTTAGTACAATCATGCCTTTTCGTTACAGATTACAAAAAATTCTGGACTTCAGAATCAGAAAAAAAGAAGAACAACTGCAAGAAGTGCGAAAAGCCCAGGCGGTAGTTTTGAAGATAGAGGCTTTGATAGAAAGGAACAACAAAGAAATTGCGGAAACAAGAATAAATATGCGTCAGGCGGACTTTATGATGTACGAGTCTTATGACACCTATTTAAAACACCTTTACGTAAAAGGTGAAAATCTTGAAATGGATCGCCAAAAAGCTCTTGAGGCTTTAGAAATTGAAAAAGACAAACTCAGAGAACTCGAGAAAGCGGTCAAAGTTCTTGAAAAACACAAAGAACACGCCCGCGAAGCTTACATAGAAGAAGAAAAACAAGCAGAACTCAAAAGACTTTCCGAAGTTGCAGTGCAAAAATATTTTGCAAGAACGAAGGAAGCAAAAGAAGAAGAAGAAATGTTATTATCCCAGGAAGAACTCCGTTTGATAAAAGGACAAGACAATGAATATCAGCAGCAATACACAGACAATAGAGACTACCCGGCAAACTCAAACTGAAACTCAGGTTGAGACAACAGAAAAGCAGTCTTCTGTTTCAGAAAAAAACAGTCCTGAGTCTGCTGAAAAAACAAACAGCAAAAAAGACAGTGAGTTTAAAAAACTTTTGGAGCCGCAAGATACGGACAAAATCTCTGCTGAACAGCAAAATATTCAAAACCAGAACATGCAGTTAAATAACGAACAGCTTAATCAAAACTACGTTGACAAATTCGGATTTGATGTCGGAAGTTCTCTGAAAAACAAGTACAGCTCGTTGTTTAACTATGACACTGTAAAAATAAGCAAAGAAGATGCAAAATTTTTCTCGGATCTTGTTGAGAACAAACAATTTGCAGTTCAAAACAATAACGGCAAGACAGATTTAATAAAATTTTCTGACGAAATCGGTCCGACATACAAAACACAGCAGACTTCAAAAGTTTTAATAGACCTTGTAAACAAGGCTTACGAGGAAGGTAAGCCGGTCAGAATCGATTTTGACGGAAATGTTTCAGTGATTCTCAAAGTTGATAAAAAAGGGAAAGTCTCCGCAGAATTTATTCCTGGCGACAAAGCCGTTGAAGAATACTTAAGGAACAATATCAGGTTCTTAAAACAGAGGCTGGACGACCAGAATATCGGATATAATGACATTTTATACAGACAATCAAAAAACAACCAGAATAACAATCAGAATAAAAAACAAAATAATGAAGGAGAGTAATACATGAACGACTCTTTTGTAAACGCGCTGAATACGCAAATGGCAACCTCAGACTGGATTGATGCAGTCGGAGAAAACCTTATGAATATATACACGCCGGGGTATCGTGAAACTCAGGCGACGTTTAAAACTTTTTTAAACTCCGCGATTGTTGACACAATGAACAAAAATACGGGACAGGGCAAATCAACTCCCGGTACCTCTAATGAAAACGTATTTCTTGAGGGTGAAGGCTACTTTACCCTGAGACGCGATGACGGAAAAATCGTTTACTCAAGGCTCGGTGAATTTACTTTTGACAAAGAAGGTGTATACAGAAACCCGGGCGGTTTAACCGTGCAGGGCTATATTCTCAATGACAAAGGTGAGATTATGCAGGGGACAAAACCGGTTGATGCCGATATTTATGCTGAAACAGGTATAAAAGGCGGTGCGGTCAATATCCCGACCACAAACATAAAGCTCTGGATTGACCCCAATAACGGTAAATACTTAGGGAAATATGACGAGTTTGAAATAAAAGAAGAAGGCATTCTTTACGGAAAATCAGACGGCGGAAAAACAATGGTGCCTTTGTACAAGCTGGCTGTAATGAACTTTCACAATCCGGAAGGTCTTTATGAAATTCGCCCCGGCGAGTTTATTGAAACAGAAGAATCCGGCTCTCCAGTTGTCGGCAGAGGTGAAGTCAGAGGCGGGCTGCTTGAAATGTCAAACTGCGACTTTAAAGCGAATATTGCTTACTATCAGCAGGCAAAAATGCAGCTGGATGTTTCGAGTAAGATTATTCAAACAAACAAACAGCTCCTGCAATCTATTCTTGAGCTGATTTCTTCATAATGCAATGTCTGCGTGAATTTTTAGCAAGATGGCAAAATTTATAAACAATAATCCTAATTTATTAAGCCCTTTTTAAGGGCTTTTTGTTTGGGAGTAAAGAAAATGTATACCTTTCCCATTATCAATTATTTTAAGTCTGTGCTTCTTTTGATTCTATATATTTATTCATTCGTTCGTAATCAAATTCATTTTCCCATTTAGAGATGAAGATTGTTGCAAGACAGTTTCCGATAAGATTTACCGTTGTTCTTCCCATATCGAGAATTTGTTCTATACCGAGCAAAATCGCCACGCCGATTAGAGGGTACCCAAAGCTTGAAAGCGTTCCGGCAAGAACGACAAGCGACACTCTGGGTACGCCGGCAACTCCTTTGCTTGTGAACATAAGAGCAAGCATAATAATAATCTGCTGCTTTAATGTCAAATCGATTCCTACAAGCTGCGTTGAAAACAACACCGCCATAGAAAGATAGAGTGTGCTTCCGTCAAGATTAAAAGTATATCCGGTCGGCATAACGAATCCTACTATGTTCTTAGGCACACCGAATTTTTCCATTTCTTCCATTGCCTTAGGCAGCGCCGCTTCTGAGCTTGAGGTTGAGAAAGCCAGCAATGCCGGAGCTTTTATCGCATTAAAAAGACCTTTGAACGGAACTTTTACGTATTTGCAAACAATAAAAACAATAAAGCATAAAAATATAACAAGCGCAAAATACATTGAGAATATTATTTTAACATAACTTTTGAGTATTCCTATACCGCTGCTTCCGATAGTGCTTGCCAGAGCCGCAAAAACACCGATGGGTGCAAACCACATTACATACTCGGTAAATTTAAACATTATTGATGATAAGGAATGTAAAATATCAAGTACCGGCTTTGCTTTTTGACCGCAAGCACAAACCGCAAGCGCAAAAAATATACTAAAAACAACAATCTGCAGCAAATTCCCATCAGCCATTGATTTTATGACACTCTGAGGGAAAATATCAACAATCATATCCATCAGTGTGCTATGTGATTTTGCACTCATTGTGTTTACCATATCCATTGCTCCGGAGGACACGTGAATTGAATTTTCCATGCCCGCTCCCGGCTGGACATAGTGACCGACAACAAGACCTATCACAAGAGCGAATGTTGTTACAACCTCAAAGTATACAATAGTTTTTATGCCTATTTTCCCGAGGCTTTTTATGTCGCCGTGACCTGCAATCCCTATCACAAGCGTTGCAAACAAAAGCGGAGCAATTATCATTTTGACCATATTTAAAAACATGGTCGCAAGCGGTGCGAGTTTTACGGAAAAATCAGGCAGCAATATTCCCGAAATTATCCCTAAAATTAGAGCCAGTAATATAAGTTTGGTTATTTTTGCATTTTCCAAAAACTATTCTCCCGCAACTTTTACCAGTTTATTATAGCTGAAAAAAGTTTTTTATTACTCATTTTGTAATTGATTAAGCCTTTTTGTTTCATCTATAAAGTCATTATTCTTTTCAGTCGGCAGCACACCCGGCTGTGCGATTCCGGAATAATGTTTAACATCTTCATCAAGTCCTACAATTTCACCGCTTTCAAGCTGTTTTATAATTTGAATCTGTTCGTTTCTTCTGCGCAATTGCTCCTGTTTGTCCATATTCATATATGTGTTTTGATAATGGTCAAGATTTTTCAGGTTATTGCGCTGGACTATAATCTCGACACGTCTGTCCTTCGCCTTATTTGGTTTGTTCGGCTCAGACGGTCTCGTGTCAGCATATCCAACAACCGTAAACATCTCGGGCAAAATTTTGAATTTGTTAATCAAATATCTGACAATAGACGATGAGCGTGCTGCAGAAAGCTCCCAGTTTGAGGGGTATCTTCCGCCGACAGGGACATTATCCGTATGTCCTTCGACTTTTATTATATGCATGGCAAATTTTTGGACAATCAGCTTCCCGATTTTGTCAAGACGTGATTTTGCTGTGTCAGAAAGTTCAGCAGAGCCGGAGGCAAAAAGGATATTGTTATCATCTATTCTTATAACAAGTCCCCGGCTGTCTATCGTTGCGCTTACACCTTCAAGCTCTCCGTCTTTTTTCATCTGGTCTATTTCTCGTTTTATCTGCTCAAATGATTCCTGTTCATACTTCGGGCTTATATATTCCATAAAAAGAGAATCTATCATTGAATCAGCCATATTAGAATCAAGAATGTCTTTTCCCGTATCAACAAGCAGCCCCTCCGTGCCTTGCATAATGGAAGTTGCACTGCTAAACGCTTTTTTTATAGACTCCTCAATCTCTTTAAAATCACTTACGTTCAACTGAGACAGTGCGTACAAAACAACAAAGGTGGCAAACAGAAGCGTCATAAAATCCGCGTATGACACCATCCATCTTTCAAGATTTTCGTGCTCGGGAGGAGCTTTTTTTCTTGCCATTATGTTTCTTCTTCTTTCATATGACTGTCAAGTACGTAAGCCTGGAGTTTTCTTTCAATCAAGGCTGGGCTTTCGCCTGCTTGAATTGCGAGTATACCCTCCACTATCATTTCTTTTTTTAGAAAAACTTTTTTATATTTAAATTTTAACTTAGTTGCAAATGGAATGAATAGCAAGTTTGCAGAACCTACACCATAGACGGTTGCAACAAACGCTACAGCAATACCGGCGCCGAGTTTCGACGGATCAGACAGGTTTTGCATAACCTGAATAAGCCCGAGTACAGCACCGATAATACCGATGGTCGGTGAAAAACCGCCGGCAGATTCCCAAACCTTTGCTGCGCCGTTAACCTTCTCCTCCAGCAAAGTAATCTGTGTCTCCATCATCTGTCTGACAAGAGCCGGATCCGTACCGTCAGAAACTGCCTCAAGTCCAAGCACAAGCAGTGTATCAGACGCATTTCTTGCCTCTTTCTCAAGAGATATAACGCCTTCACGTCTGGCTTTTGCCGCAAATTTTATAATCTCAGAGGTAACCTCGTCAAAATCAACCTTTTCCCCAACGAATACATCTTTCAGTAAAATTAATGCATTCTTTAGTTCATTAACAGAAAAACTTAATATAACAGCGCCGGCAGTACCGCCAAACACGATAAATGCCGCAGTAATCTGCAGCAGTTGCCCTATATTTCCGCCTTCCAGAGCTTGTCCTATAAGAATACAAACTATACCTAAAAATACACCTATTAAGGAGGTAAAATCCATACTAATCTCCAAATACTATTATTCAATATCTATTAAATAACAATATTCACTGTTATAAATCCTTTAAATGCACTAAAATTCATCGTGCACAACCTTTTTTGTAAAAAAAAGCCTGAGTTAATCTCAGGCAAAACTAGACTAAATAGGGAAAACTCCTTAATCTCCAATACGTTGGATTTACTGCTTTTTTCTATCCCGCTAAATAAGCTTCAGCATTGCTTTATTGTTGAGGGCAATGACTTGCATAGTCTTCCAAAAATCTTCGGGATCCATTGTTGATCTGTTTTCTAAATTTACTGTGACCTTATCGGCATACATTCTTGCCAATTTTTGATCAAGTTGATTGTTTGCTGCAACTGCCATATTATCTGACCTTTACTTACTTATTTACTACACTGTGCTTGGGGGATTATTTACACCACTTACATATATATAAAGTATTTCTAAAGTATATAATTTCAATTTTCATTATTTTCGTTACATTTATTAACAATATATCAAAAATGCACAATATAGCTGACCTTAAGCACTAAAATTTTATCGGTAAAGCTGCGCCGGCAATATGTTAAATAATGTTGAAACTCCGTATTTTAAATTATCTAATGCAGCCCTCTGTCCGAAAAAATATCAAAACAATAATTATTGTCTACAGAAAACAGGCGGTCGTCATGTCCGATAAGTTTCAGTTCCTGTTTGTATTCCAGCGCCTTATTGTTTGAACCGGTCTTTTTTATACCTGATGAACCAAACTCTGTTGCAAAAGATGACAAAGCATCTTCAAAACCTTCCAAAAATTCAAGACAGCCCGGAAACATATATTTTTCAAGTATTTGTCTTTTTGCATTTGCGGTTATTGTTGCATTTACGCTGTTGTTTTCATTGAGTTTGACCGTTGAAACAGTATCCGTATTCACATAATCATTTTCAACGATATGTTTTAAAACAAACTTGTCTATACTGTCTTTTAAATTAAATTTATCAATGTATTTAAGGATATGCGTTTTATCTTCAAATTCTTTGTATTCATCATATTTGCTCAAATATAAAGCAGCATCTTCACCGGCACGTTCGATTATCTCTTTGGCAAAATCCTTTTCAGGGTGATATTCAAGGCTGTCCGGAGCGTTTATAACAGTTTCTGCATTCTTAAGATAGATTCCGGCTTTGTTTATATCAATGCTTCCGTCAGATTTTTTGGCATATTCCCGAGCCTTTAAAAATACATCACTTTGCGACTGGTTAGTTTTGTAATAGTTATAAGTGTCTCTGTTTTTTATGGTATTTGAGAGTTTTGTCTTATTATCTCTAATATTTTGTTCAATTTCACGTATTATAAATTCAGCATTTTCAACCGTTTCTTCATCCAGGTTTTCGGGTCTGTACTTGTAGCATATTGCAGCGATTCCGCTTAAGCCGTTTATGTAAAGATTGTTCATTGCATTATCAAAACGTGTTTTTAGTGCATTAAGTTCTAAAGCCTTTTGTTGCTGCATTTTTAAAGATTCTATAACTTTTTGTTTCTCTATTGCATTCAGCTTTTCTGTTTCTTTTGGTCTTAAATCCCTGTCTTTAATAATCATTTCAGCTTCATTAACAGTCATATCACCGTCTTTAACAGTGTCTAATACTTTTAAAAACTCTATTAAAGAATTTTTATCAGCCTGTCCGAAATTGCAAGAGTCAAAAGCAGCTATTCTGTCGAATATCAGTTCATTATTACCTATTTCACTGCTTGCAAAAAGACTCAGCCTGCTTCTCAGTTTGTCTTCATCAAAATTTTCATAATCACGCTTTGCCGCCTGTATTTTTTTTGCCGTAAGAATAAGCTGTTTTGTCTTTTCCGAGGTTTTTTCAAACTTATAAGCATTTTCCCTAAGGGAAGAAACAGGAATTGTTATATCTCCGTCAGTGTATTTTATTGTATTTGGCTTTTGGTTTTCAAGATACTGCTTTCTTAGAACAGTAAGCACAAAATCATCAAAGTCGACAGACAAAAGTTTTAGGTCATTTTCAGTGATTTGCACTGCAGAAGTTTTTCTATACAGAGGTACATTTGCAAATTTGTCTTCTTTCAAAAGTCTGTCGTATTTCATAAGAATATCAGTCGCAGCGGCTTCGAAAACTTTTTTAAAGACTTCATCGTGATATTTTGTACTCTGTTTTAAAACCTCATAAACATTAGACTCAATATAGCTGTAAATTTTATCAGCATCACCCTGTCTCATCAAATCATCGAGTTTTTCAAAGAAATCCCGCGTAAGATTATCGGTAATCCTGTCTGCAATAACATATTCCGGTTTATCGGGAATTTTTATACGGGGATATTTTTTGTTGAGTTCTTCCAATGTTCTTATATTGTCCAATTCGCTGTAGTAATCCTTGTATATCCGGTCAAGATTAAAATTATCCTCAAGAATGGCTGTTCTGAATTTATTTATAAGCGCAGTATCTTCCGTTACTTCCGGTTTTTTAGGTATATCCAGCGGATTTATTTTAAAAACGTTTTTTTCAAGCTGCTTAAATTCTTTTTTTATAATAAGCAGTCTTTCTGCTTTCATCTGTGTAACAATTGGATCATTTAAGAGTCTTTCTGCTTCAGCAAGCAGTTCGTCAGCCTTTTGCTTCTTTTGCAAAAGCTGAGACATAACCTTTCGTTCATACATCTGCATAAGTTCCTCAGGACTCATGTCTGATGCAATTATTTCATCAAGCTGTTTTAATAGTTTTTTAGTCTCAAGCTCTGTATCTACATTTTTCTTTTTTATATTGTGCATTGCCTTAAAAGATATCACCGGAATTTGTGACAATTCTTTTTGCTCGGGCATAATAGTGTTATTAGCTTCTGTACGTTTTTTTATTTCTGATTTGTTATATGTAAATATTTGATTAGATATGTTATTAATGCGCATTTATTTTCTCCCTGGCAATATAGAAAAAACCGTGAATATATTTTTTTGCCCGTCAAATCAGGATTGTTAAAAAAAATTTGCAATCCAAATATGTTCAAAGAGGGATTAATATTATATCAAAAAAAATGAACAATTTCTGTTTAAAATCGTTGTTACAAATATAACAGACAGTGAGGCAGATAATGAAGAAATCAGTATTTTTATTGATAACCGGTATTTTTATACTAACCGGAATTCCGTCATTTGCTGCAGGCAATCCATCAAACTATCCGCTTGCCGTAAAATACAAACAGCCGCCTAAAAGTCATATATCATCTCATCGTCCGATATACAGACCTCCATACCGTCCGTATTACAGAACCTACAGGACAGGCTGTTCTTCGATTTATATAAGCAACAAAAACGGATATACAATAAAACAGTATGACTGCATTGAACCCTATTACATTTCTCCGGGTGTTACATATATAAAACTAGGTCATTAGCTGCCGCTTAAGCCATTCCATTATTAATCCGACAAGGTAATTTTGCTGGGATTTTGTAAGTTCGACACCTTTTCTAAACCCGTGCCATTTTTCAACACATCCCCTGCAACAGGAAGCCGTGGCGTGCTGGGCAATAAAAACAGGATGGTTATGCATGGGAGTTTGTTTACCGTCGTTCGGAATAACTGCAGGAGCAATTCTATCACGAATAAAATCCGCGGCATGCTGTTTTATCGTTTTAAGACCTTTCTTTTCAATATAATCTATGTCTTTAGCTGACAACTTGAATCTGCTTCTGAACTTTGATTTTTTTAGCTTTTCTAAAATTTCATCGTACATTATTTGCCCCCTTTTCCCATCATAATCATATCATTTTGTAAACAAATGTAAAATTTACATCTTTAATTCTAAACTTTGTCCGTGAAAAAGCCGATAGAAATATTGTAGAAAAGGAAGTAAGTAAATCATGGACAAAGCAGGGATAATTGCACAAATAATTAAGGCAGAAGGTCTAAAAGGATCTGATGCAGAAGCCAGAAAACGGTCTTTGGACAACAAAGACCTCAATGAACTTGAACAAATGCTTAACAACGCACTCTCCAACAGCAAAACCTACAAAGCTGACGGTACCGAAAGCAATTTTAGTTTCCTTGGTGATAACAATTGGGCTGACATGACAGGTGTCGGCTTTGACGGAAATGTCTGGGGAAACAACATTGTAAACAGCGAAAACGAACAGCTCCTTCCTGATATTCCGGAAGAACGACAAAAAAAATATTCCCTTGTGCAGCAAAAAAAACTCGATGAATTTCTCGCACAGTTTTTGTATAACTCCGCTTCTGAAGGGCTTAATGAAATTACTGCCTACAACCAAGGGGTGGGCTGGCTCAATATCACTGACCGTGTTGTTAACGGTTTTAAAGTCTTAACAGGACAGGAAGACAGATTCAGTCTGCAAGAAAAAATGAAAAAAGAACAACAGGATGCCAATGAGCTTCGGGATACTGCTTCTGCTCAACCGGGGGCTTTTGAAGCAAAAATAGAAAGAAAATACGGTGTTCCCTATTCCCATGAAAACGTTGAAAAATTAAAAAAAGCCTCTGAGGAGTTTACCAGAGTAAGTGCTTATCATGACAAATTTGAAAAATTAAAAAAGGGATTTAGTGATGTAAAAAATATCTTAAGACAAGAAAAAGAATACGAACAGGCAAGAAAATACGTCAGAGGTGCAGCCGCTGCTTCTTTAACACCTCCAAGTCCGTCTTCTCATGAAAAATTCGGAGAAGTTTTGCTTGATTTTTGTGAAGACGACAGAAATATGTTAACTCAATATATGGATTCATTATGTAAAAAATATACAAGTCGTTCCGAGATTGAAGAAAATCTGCCCAAAATTATGGACGAGCTTCAAAAAAATATGGAGGCTGAGTATAAAAAAGAGCTTAACGGAAAGTCCTTTGAAAAATACGAAGCGGAATTTAACAAGGCGTGTGAAAAAGTTCTCGGGAAAAAAGATGCAAAGACTATTGCTAAGAATTTTGTAGCCAATGCAAAAACCCAGGCTGCTTTTACGGAAATAGGCATAGTAATTGCGACAACAATACTGCTTCCAGGCTCATCCGTCGTGAAAGGAGCCGTCAGGAAGGCTGCTGTAAAATCCGGAGAAAGAGCTGCGGCACAAGGTTTTAAGGCAGGAATGACTGTCGGAGCCGCTACATTGCCGGCTGCTTTAACTGCTGCTAGTGCTGCCACAAGTGAAGCCGGATTTACTCCGGAAAAAATTGAAGAAATTAAAGAAAAATTCAAAAACGGACTTATCTACGGCGGCTTCGGCGCCTATGTCTCCGGACCGCTCGGTATGGCGGTTGAAAAAGTGTTGTCTAAAAATCCGTCGCTGCTCACAAACCTTGTCACAAAAGCAATCAAACCCACAGGTATTACAGGCGCACAGTTATCAGGCGGCGCTGTTGAGACAAGTGCTGATGTGCTGTTTGACCTGCTTACCAGCGATATGAGCTTGAAAGAATCGTTTGAAATGAACGGTCTTATGAACCTTGGTATGATGGTCGCCGGCGGACAGATAGCAAGAAGAACGCACGGTGTACTGAAAGACATAAAAATCTCACAGTCGCAGGATGGAAGTTACATAATAAAAGACAAAGACGGTAAAGAACTCCTTAAAACAAATGACCCTAATACAGTTGCCGGATATGTGCTCGGAAAAGGCGTTGATTCAGCAAATAAAACAAAACAAAAAGCGCAACAGGGAGTGAATGTATCGGATTACAGAGTCGAAAAAGCGGATGAGGCAGCTTTAAAAGAAATTCATAAAATTGATATGGAGGCATTTGCCGAGACTGATCCCGTTCCTGAAAAATTTGAAGAATACAAGGCTGATTTGGAAGAACAAAACCTTGAAAGCTATGTAATAAAAGACAAAGACGGAAAAGTAACCGGCTATTTTCAACTTGAACCGATGCACGGTGATCAGCTCTATATCTACAGTATAGGTGTGCCTAAAGAGCTCAGAAATACAAAATCCTCCTTTGCAACGCTTAAACAAATTCAGGAGAATATAAAAAATATTGCGCTTGAAAACGGGGCAAAGACCGTTGCGCTGCATGTTGATGCGTCTAATAAACCGCTTGTAAAACTCTATGAGAAATTTGGTTTTAAAACCGTTGATACTGAGCAGAACTACTTTGCAAACGGTGATGATGCGCTTTATATGGAGGCTGATGTTGTAGAAAATACTGGTTCTGCAAAAAAATCACAAACCGTTGAAACGGTGGCATTTAAGGGTGCAGAACAACAGCCAACAGGCAGGACTGATGAAGTAAGTCCAGAAGCCGTTAAAGCTTCCGGAGAATCTCAATCTGCGACAGCAGGCATATCCGAGCTGAAAGCAGGCATGGAAAGCAAAGCAGGAGAGAAACTGCTTGAAAAATTAGGAATAAAAATTGATTTGGGCGAAAATGCAAAATATTTTGATTCCATAATTCATGACTTAGGTGAAGAATTTGCTGATTTTGCAAAAAACAGACAAGATATTTCATCAGAAGTCATATTTACTGATTATATGAAAAAATTTGCAGAAACAGCAAATGCTGATATGGCTAAATTCATACATGATTATAAAAAAGGCGGCAGAGAATTTAATGAATATGAATTGCAGGCACTTTTTGAAAATCCTAAAATATTGAAAGACATTTCAGAATTTTACATGATTGTGCAGGAAACGGGGCTGGGGAATGTAATTGATGCAAATGCAGCCTGGAAAACAATTGAAGTATTTTCCGGATATTTTGAGCCTGGTAACGCTGATGTAATAAGAAAAAATCTTACTGCACTGAAACAGAGCGGAATAAAATTCGACGCCAGCGATGGAGTGACAGTTACTCTTAGCACTATGGGCGCTCTTAAAGACAAATCTCCTGAAGATATTTTAGCTCTTTTGAATAAAATCAATGATGCAACAGGCGGTAAAATACAGAATGACAGCAGCCTCAGTGCATTTATTGAAAGTGCGACAAAACAGCCGGAAACATTTGATGAAGCTCTGAAGTATGGAAAACTTTTCGGCGGCAAATTAGAAGATTTCAAAACCTTTGCGTACGCTGGTGACGGTCTGAAATTCCTTGTTGAAAACGGAAAAGCCGATATTATCAATAAAATGCACGACATCGGTTGTACAGCAGAAGATGCAGTGAGCGTAATCCAGCAGTTTGGAACATACGGATACGGCACACTAAAATTCTCAACTCCGCCGGAAATGCTGGAAGCATTGATTATACTGGCAAAAAACCCACGGGATGAGGATTCGATTGCCAATATTGGAAATTTTGGGCAAAATGTAAGTGGATACAGGTCACTGCTTGACAATGAACAAGATGCAAAGAACCTGCTTGATATAGTCAAACTTCTGGACAAAGAACTTTCAGGACTTAAAATAACCACCCCGCAGCAAGTGCAAATACTTGGAAACTATGCGCATTTCAGAACAACAGATGAACTTAAAAGCATAATAACAGAACTGAAAGGTTATGTAGAAAATCCGTCATTGAACGATTTGACAAATTATGTCAACTTGAAAAAACTCAAAAAAAATATAGAAACAACAATATCCTTGCTTCCCCAGGATAAACAGGATATTATGAGATACCTTTGCGCTCCTGAAAATATACTCAAGCATTCAGAGTCAGAAATAATAGATTCATCTATGTTACTAACGCTTAGAGAAATTGCTTTAAGCGACCCTCAAAGGGTAAAAGAAATGTATATTTTACCTGATGATGTTCTAAAAGCAAGGGGAAAACAGTTCTCTTTTGACGAGTTATCACAAATAGTTCGTATGTCACCAAAAGAATATGAGGTATTCAAAGGTCTAATGGTGCTGGATGGAAAAAATCTACATCAAAGGGGTTCAGATACAGAGAAAAAACAATTATATTTTACAGAATTAAGGGATTTGTCCGGAGAAGCTTTTGTGAAGAACGCCCCCGAAAGCAGTGTTATAATAAATCGGGTGAAAGAACTCTTTTTACTTCATAGAACTCCGGGGATAAAGACAGCCGAACTGAACATAAATGAAATAAAACAATTTTTATCTCTGTCTGAAAACCAGTACAACAGAGTTAAAGAACTCTATATGGTTTTAAACAAACCTGCCACTCAAATTGCCGAGACAGCAAAACTACCTGATGCAAAATATGCAAAATTTAAGTCAGAATATGTTGATAAAATAGATGAATACAAAGAGCTGTCGTTTCATGTAGCTCTGGTGGCAATGCAAAAAAGCGAAGATCTTTTTGATGCTGTCACTGAGCTTGCAAAAACCGGATATAACAAATCTTCTCTGAACTGTATAGTAAATAGATTATCTTTAGAAAATTTAAATAATTTCAATAAAACAGAGTTTGTTAATAAGCTGGCAAAATTAAACCGTAATATTTCTATAGAAACGTTTGGAATAACAAGCAACCTAAAAGATTTTGAACCGGAAAGAATAAATGATTTTCTACAAACTTTGCTAAACAGTAAAAAACAACTCCAGCACAACGACAGACCGCTGCTTACAGACAGCAGTATTTATAATTTAATTAATAATCCTTACGCTAGGGATGGAGAAATAATAAAACTTTTTGCAGTGTTGGATGATGAAGCTATAAAAGCTTCTATCTCCGGAAAATATGACGGAGTTAAGCACATGATAGAGTTAACGACATGGCTTAGGTTTTATAATAATGAAAAAATATCTGTGCTTAAGGAAAAACTTGCTCAGCTTCCGACTCCGCAGCAGCGCCTTGAAAAATTTATTGCGATAATGGAAGTCTCTGAAGCTGAAAACCGTTCGGTAATGGAACTTGTTGATATTTTAAAAAGTCCCAAAATCACTGATGAACAAATTCAGACAATGAAAACTATTTTCGCTTCTGACAAACCTTACGAACAACAGATTGAAGACTTCATAAGAGAAATGAATGTACCTAAAGCAACTGAACAAAAGGTCAGAGACTTTTTAACCAGAACAAATTATAAAGAACGTATATCAAGAAAAACAGTGGATACAAAGGCTGAACTGGCTAAAATCGAAAGAAATATTGCCGCAACCATAGCAAACGACAAAATGCCGCAGGATAAAAAAGACGCACGTCTTGCCCAGCTCAATGCTCAAAAAGAAGCGCTTAAAAACAAACAGGACGGAACAACCATAACTATGAGTTCCGGTGCACTTTCTGATCTGACAAGAATTGTGGAACAGCATATTAATATAGTCAACAACGATATTGAGTTTAACCGCGCATTGACTGACAAAATCTATAAAAAACATGGTATACAGCCGTCATCGGAATTGCGGGACAAAATACAGTATGACCGCAAATACACTGCGCAACTTCTGAGCGGAAACAACGAATTTTCGCCTGAATACGGAAAACTTATTGAATTGTTGGATACAGACCCGCAAAAACCGCTCTCTGAACTTCGCGAGTCTATACCCGAAAACCGGGCAACCAGAAAACTCTTTGAAGAAAACGGGCTCGATTATGAAAAATGGATAAAATTCGATGAAACCTTTGAAAAACCGTTTACGCTTGAAGTAGATGCCCGCAGCGCTTTAGCTGCTGTAAAAAAGAACGCTGCCGCAGAATTTTCATCTGATATTGTTCGGAATTTATCAAAAAAAGACAGAGATTTTATTGATTCTGCCATTGAAGATGTTTATAAAAACAAATTCAATACAGATAGGCCGTCAGTTTATATTTCCCACAAAGGTTTTGTAAAACAAGACGGTACAGCGCTTAATCGCCAGCAGCATATTACTCTTATTCAAGACGTTATAGACAAAATTAAAGAAAACAAAGAGTTCGGCATAGAAAAACAAGCAGACGGAACTACTAAATTGAATGAAAATGTCAATGAATTTCTTAACCACCTTGAATCAAGAATAAAAGACCTTAATGACGCAGCACAGCTAAAAGATATGTCAGAAGAACTTTATGTAAGACTATCGGATGATGACGACGTAGGCAGAAACCTCTTTTTCGGAAACCATGTTTCTTGCTGCACATCGGTTCAAAACTTCAACGGATTTGCGCAGCCGCAGCATCTTATGAACACTTATGTCAGAGGCATTGAAATTGTAGACAAAAATGGCAATTCTTACGGAAACTCAATGTGCTACTTTGCAAAAGTAGACGGAAAACTGACATTCATTGTCGACAGTTTTGAAGCTAACGGAAAACTGGGTGCAAGCAAAGATGTTACAAATGCTGTTATTGATGCCGGAAAACTTATCTGTGCAGAAATGGGCAGACCGGATATTCCTGTTATGTTTGGTCCTAATTACAACAAAATCGACAAGAGCCGCTTTGTTCAGACTGAAGGACATACAATAGAAGTCGTGGGACGAGCTCCGGAAAGAACATATATCGATTGTATCGGAGGCAGAGGCAATATAAATGAACCTGCCTCACAAAGATCGATGAATGAAATTAATAATCTTGCTCCCATAAGTGATGTTCGTCCTCCGTTGAAAAAAGTTGAAACGCTTTCCCAAAGAGAGGTTCGGAACATAAACCAGAATGCACAAAATATTGCACAAAATATACATGCAAATGCGAAAGAGTCTTTGCAGTCAATAGAAAACATTTTCGGCTTGAAAAAAGGTGCAAACTCTGACGGTTCTGTGCTTATGTACCGAGAAAAAGGAGAGCCGGGACTTATTAAAAAGTATTACAGAAAAGTTCTGAAATACGATGAAATGATAGAAAATGCAAAAAGAAACGAGCTTACCCCGGAACAAATAGCTCTCGGACAAAAACCGCTTACGCCGGAAGAACAGCAAACAGAAATAAATAAGCTTCTTTCTCAGAAACGGAATCTTATCTACAATTTGCAAACAGCGCAGGCTCGCCTGGGTGATTCTCAAGGCGCAAGAATAGTTATGGACAACCCGACTCCTGAAAAAATTGAAGAATTTACGCAAAAAATTATTTCAGGAATAGAAAAAGGCGAAATTGAAGTTCTTGACTTTGAAAACTACGGCAAAAATGCTGAGTCAACATATTTTACAAAAGAACAGATAGAACGTATTAAAGAAGCAACCGGCGGTAAAAATGAAAACATAAATCCGCTGCCCAAGGTAAAGAAATCGAATTACACAACATCCCAGATGACTTTGAGACTAAAAAACGGCACCTATATCGAACTTCAAATCAGAGGCAAAGAAATAAACGAGCTTGCAGAAGCAGAACACATTCTCTACAAAATCAGAGAAGGTGAAGGCGGACCTGCAACAGTTGAAAAAGCCTACAATAAAATATGTTCAGACAACGAACTAAATGCAAAATATGAAAAATATATAAGTGAATGGTACGACCATTCAAGAAAAGCTGAAATGGGGCTTGAAACAAAACCGCCTGAACTGCCCGACGGTATCGACAAAGTACTTGACATGAACTACCTTATGAATCTTGTAAGAAAAGGTCTTGCACATTAAAAGTAGCAAAAAATTAAATGTTCTGTTTTAATAACTATAAAATAAGGATAAATTTATGATAAAATTTGAAAATAACGACCACAACTCAAAAATTAACAATAATTTTAATGTCAAAAACACACAAATTATGAACAAAAAGGGTAAACAAATGAGCGAGTTAAAAGAACTTATAAGGAAAGTTATTGACGAAGCAGAGTTTAAAATGACAGACGTCGGACCTTTTTCTGTGGTGGTAGAGCAAAAAAACGGAAATCCCTTTAAGTATCTAAGCTCGTACGGCGTCATTATTAAACCCGATTCCGCGGAAGATAAAGCCCCCAGAATTGTCAGATTTTTTGCAAAAAATCAGTCTGAAACCTATGAGCATGAATCTGCAAACAAAATCAAAGGTTCAAGAGAGGATGTGCTTGAATATTTAAAATTTGGGGATTTTGCACAAGATTTTGAGAATTACGTTGATACGGTAAGCAGTAAGTTCTATCTGGACGACAATATTTAATCCCCGGCTTGAAACCTCACATAAAAATTTTCATCATTTTTCAGTTTGTTAAAAATATCTAAACATTTATCCTGTCCAAGCTTTTTAACGATTTTTGCAGTCTTTTCCCTGATAGTATATTCAGGCGATATCGATGTTTTTTTTATAATTTTTTCTATACTTTCATCGTGTTGACAGGCTATTTCTGCGATTGCCTCAAGACACCAGTAGAGATTAAAAATCTTTTTTGTATAAACATGGCTTCTGTTTCTTACGTTTAACACTTCCGCCTCATCCGCAATTTTTATAGTCAAATCGCACAGATTATGTAAAAATTTTCCAATCGACTCCTTTGAAAGACAGGGCAATACATCTATAATAAGTCTGCAGATATTAGGGTTTACATCTATTACAGCATAAAGGAATTTTTCAAGCGCAAAATCAGTCTGAAAAAATACAGAATCAGGTGTTTGCATAAGTTCATTAATTTTCTCTGCTGCCGCCTCTCTGACAGTTCCATGCTGGTTTGTCAAATGAAAAATCAAAGCATCAGCGTCTTTTTGCGATTTTAAACAGGGGATTTTTAAAATACAAATTTGCTTTTGCGCATCGTTTCCGTTTTCCAAAAAACAGAAAAGCTCACTATAAGAGAACTCTCTTTCACAGAGAGCCAGTGCATCTTCTGTAATTTTTTTTATTGTTTCAGTCATATTTTTTACAATCAATTTTTGCGGCTAATCTTACATTCACAAATATAGCATAATCGGGGAATAAAAAAACATGAAAAAGGTTCTAATATAAGTTAGCACAACATGCGAGTGAACGAGAAAGGAATACAGACGTGAGTGAAATTGTGAATTTTTTCAAGGATTTATTTATGCTGCAAAACGATAATGATTCAATGGTCGGTCTTTCCGGCTTCAAGAAACCTGTTCCGGTAAAACAGGTAGTCCGTCCCAAAAAAGTTTCAAAAGAAATAAAACTTTCAGACTTGATGCGCAGAGCTTAAAGCCTTATATTTACACTGCTCTGCAAAACGCGGCAGCTTTTTTCACCGCCGTATTTTCGTCATATACGATATTATTTCTTGAAATTACCTTTATAAGCCCCTGCCGCAGCATTTTAGCGGCAAGTTTTCTGTTGTTAAGAAGCAAAACAACTTTGATTTTTTTATCCTGAAGACGAAGTATCATTTCTTCCAGAGCAAAAACTGCTGAAATATCCATTGTTTTAATTGTCTGACAGTCTATTATTATACATTCTCTGTCCATAACTTCTTCAAGCCGTGAAAGAAGCTGAGAGGCAGAACCGAAAAAGAATATCCCCTTAATCCTAACTAAAAGGATATTTCCGTCTTTTTCTATATCACAGTCGTTTTCTCCGGCAGAATGCGCTTCTTTGAACTTTACGTCAAATTGTTTTGCAATATTTACCGCAAAAAGCAATGATGAAAGCACAATGCCGGTTCCAACCGCAAAAATCAGATCATCAAAAACTGTAATCAAAAAGACTACAAGCATTACAATAATATCACTTTTGGGGGCAGCTTTAATAATTTTTATAAATTTGTAATCAATTATATCGAAGCCGACTTTTACAAGAATACCCGACAATACAGCAAGCGGAATTTGTGCTGCATATGGAGCCAGAAAGAGAACTACCATAATCAAAAACAAAGAATGAACAACTCCTGACAGTCTGCCTGTAGCGCCGGAGTTTACATTTACGACTGTACGCATTGTAGCACCTGCACCGGCAATTCCCCCGAACAAGCCTGCCGCAAAATTCCCAATCCCCTGCCCGACAAGTTCTCTGTTTGAGTCATGTTTTGTTTTTGTGATAGAGTCAGCTACCAATGAAGTCAACAGAGAGTCTATTGCCCCGAGAAGCGCCAATGTAGCTGCCACAGGTACTATATCAAAAAACTCCTTAACCGATATCATTCCAAGCTGAATTTTAGGAAGCGTTGAAGGAATATCTCCTATGACCTTTACATCGAACCCGAAAGCCACACTTAAAATAGTCACAAAAATCAGTGCTATCAAAGCAGCAGGGACTTTTTTGGTAATTTTTTTAGGAGCAAAAAAGACGATAAAAAGAGTTAACACCCCGAGAATAAGGCTTTGCGGATTTAGATTTTTTACGCTTGAAAACAGTCCTGAAATTGAATCAATCGTACTTCCCAAGGACTCAAAACCCAGCAGGGGATTTAGCTGTAAAAGTATTATAATTACGCCAATACCGCTCATAAACCCTGAGATAACGGGATAGGGAACGTATTTTATATATCTCCCGACCTTGCTTAAACCCAGTAGAATTTGAAAAATTCCGGCAAGCATAATCGCCCAAAAAACTATTTTTACATTACCTGAATATAAAGCGGCAATAGAAGCTATAACAACAGTCATAGGTCCTGTCGGACCGGAAATCTGAGTCGGTGTACCGCCAAAAATCACTGCAAAAAGACAAACAATTATTGCGCCGTACAACCCGGCAGCAGCGCCCAATCCGCTTGCAGCACCGAAAGCCAGCGCCAACGGCAGTGCAATAACACCCGCCGTCAATCCTCCGAAAATATTGCCTTTGATATTATATTTATCCATTTTGTTTTTATACCATAAAATCCATAAAAATGGTATAACAACACGGATAACAAGCAAGACAACCAAGGCAAATTTCTGTTGACTAAATGAACAAAACACAAAATATACCCGGGTGACTAACATTAAAATTTGTTTTTATATTATTATAAAAATATGTTGAAGGATTTTAAACACTACACGGTAATGGCACATGAAGCAGTTGACGCTTTGGAATGCGAAAACGGAAAAATTTACGTTGACGCAACTCTCGGCGGCGGCGGTCATTCAGAGCTTATTCTGCAAAAAATCCAGCCTGACGGACGCCTTATTGCATTCGATGTAGACAGCGATGCAATTGAATACTCCAGAGAAAGGTTGAAAGATTACAAAAACTTAACAATCATTAAAGAATCTTATACAAATATTAAGAATGTTTTGCAAGACCTAGGGATAGAAAAGATAACAGGCGGTATCATTTTCGACCTTGGTGCATCCTATCATCAGCTCACAAAGCAGGAAAGAGGCTTTTCTTTTTCTAAAGAAGCCCCGCTGGATATGAGATTCGACCAAAATTCCGACTTCAGCGCTTACGATGTTGTCAATAAATACAGTGAAGACGAGCTTATACGGATAATTAGCGAATACGGTGAAGAAAGATTTACAAAAAGAATTGTAAAAAATATTGTAAATTACAGAAAAAATAAAACTATCGATACAACAACGGAATTGGCGGATTTAATAAAAAAATCAGTCCCCTTTACGAACCAAAAAATTCACCCTGCAACCCGCGTATTTCAAGCGATTAGGATAGAAGTCAACCACGAGCTTCAAAATGTAAAAAATACATTGAATGATGTGCTTACATTATTATCAGTTGGTGCTATAATAAGTATAATAAGTTTTCACTCACTTGAAGACAGACTGGTAAAGCAAATTTTCAAGTACTATTCGGCAAAATGCCGCTGCAAACCGAATGAACCGATTTGTCACTGCAAGCCGCCGATGCTGGAGTTGATAACAAAAAAACCGCTATTAGCAACAGAATTAGAAGTTAAGGATAATCCGCCGTCTCGAAGTGCAAAACTGAGAGTCGCAAAAAAGATATCGTCATGGGAGAACTAAATTGACAAGACCGGCAATTGGAAATTCGCAATACACAGTATATCGACCAAACACTCAGAAAACTTACACCCAAAATCCGATTATTGACGGATATTTCCCCAAATGTAAGACTTATAAGGAAATGGCTGTGGCTAGAGTCAACAGAACTTTGTGTTCAATTTTAGTAGTGTTTATAATGTTGTCGGCGGTTAGCTATTATTTTGTCACGGCAAGCGAAGTTACGCTGAATAAATACAGAAAACAAACGCTTATGCTTAACGATGAAAATGTTGAACTTCAAAATAAACTGGACTATTTAAAATCTTATTATAATGTCGATAAAGCAATGCAAAAGAAAAATCTTTTACATAAGGCGCAAAATGTGATTGAGGTAAAAGAGCCTGTTGCTGTTTCATCAACAAAACCACTCAATAAGCTCCAGCAAAATAAAACCAAAAAGCCTTTTCAATGGTCAATTGGATACTAATAAATACAGAATGCGGCTGTTTCAATAAAAATCAAACTTTAATCACAAACAATAATTAGAGTTTTTTGTTCTTTTCGTTTTCAACTATTTGATTTACAATAGCCTGCTTCAAGACTTTTCCGCCTATGTATGCGCCAAAGCCAACTGCAATAACAGCACCTGCCGTTCCGAGAAGCGTAGTAGCTATAACACCCCCCATTGCAACAGCAAGGATTCCGCCCATCAATGCCATCGTTGACGGAGGTTCATATGTTTTATTAACGGGTTCTGTCTGTTTTGTTTTTTCCGTTTTAACAAATTTGTCAGCCTCTAAAGCGACCGGAGTTGAAATTGCAGAAGGGGAATCTATCTGCAATTTCTCAGCATTTTTTTGGGTAGATTTGTGAAGCTCCGATATAGAATTTCTGACTTCAAAAATGTCCCTTGTCAGATTTGCATCCATGGCGACTCTTTCTTCTGCGCGTCTGTCATTTCCTGAGCGCCGTTCAAAGGGTACAGATATATTCTGCTTTCTCCTTTCGGATGAAACTGAATACTGCGGATACAATCTGTTCACATCTAACATAACACACATCCTTTATACTTCTATATTTATTTTAAAGCATAAAACGATATTTTTTTGCAAATTTTAATAAAAATTTACAGATTTTTAATAATTTCCGGTCTGTCTGTATTAACCTGTTTTTCTTGATTCACAGGCACTACGAAACCAAACATATTATATCCTTCAATATAGCTTTTTGCAAGCATAAATCCGTTATGGGCGTGAATAATCTGCCTTGATGCATAAAGCCCCAAACCTGTACCTGTTCTTTTTACATTCTTGCAAACTGAAACATATTTATCAAAAAGCTGTGCAAGCGATTCTTTTTCAATGTAATTGGAATTATTCGTAACTTCATACACAAATTCATTACCATCATTGTGCATTGCAATACGAACATTTGTGCCGTTGTCTGCATAGAATACGGCATTTGAAAGAAGGTTCAAAATAACACGTCTGATTTCCTGTTCATCTGCGCTTATAACATCACTTTCAGGATTTTCACTAAATTCTATCTTCAAATTTCGTTCTCTGATAAAAAGTGTTAATTCCTGAATAACATCTTCTGTCAACCGCTTTAGGTGAATTTTGGAAAACTGCAGTCTGACAAGTCCGTCTTCGTTTTTGTATGTGTTTAAAAGGTTTGTGACCATTCGATAAAGTTGTTTATTAGAGCCCCATATTTGTTCAATAATATCTCTTTGGGCATCAGACAGTTTGCCAAACGAATTTTTTAATACAAGATCAAGAGCCCTGATTTGTGCAGTGAGTGGTGTTTTTAAATCGTGTGAAAGAGATGCCCAAAACATATCCTTTAATTCATTTAGTTTTACTTCTTCATTTATGTTGTTCATAACGCAAGATACGCCGATTACTTTCTGGTTTTTGTCAAAAACCGGAGCTTTTACTACCTTTAACCAGCTTTTTTCTTCGTTTAATTCAATGAAGATATCATTTGTTCTCACTGATTTTTCAGATACGACTTCATTAAAATCCTTAAGCAAAACGTCATAATAACCGGAAAGAACAGTATCTTTTATTGTTTTACCCAGGCAGGCGCCATCATCCAGTCCTATGAGTTCATTAAATTTTTCATTGCCGAGAAGAATTTTTCCGTCTAAATCAAGCATAAAAATATAAAGTGATGTATTATTCAAAAAAGAGCTTAGTTGAGCCTGTTTGTATATCAAATATTCCTGCAATTTATACTGCTCTGTAACATCCCGTCCTATTGCCGCAATTCCCGATATTTTGCCTTGAACTTTAACAGGTATTTTTACTACTTCGTGTACAAACAAATTTTCTGAATTGACTTTGCTCATTTTTAAAAATCGCACAGGCACACCTGTTTTAATAATTTTGTCGTCAATGCGTTTTAATTCGTCAAGTATTGCTTTGTCATACAATTCATTTTCTTCTTTACCAATAACATCATCGACCGTATCAAAGCCGTGAGCTTTTGCAAAACTCAAATTGCAAGTAATATACTTCCCTTTTTTATTTTTGTAATATATCAAATCCGGTGAGTTTTGAAAAATCTGACAAATATCAATTAATTGCTTTTCTGCCTGAATTTTAAAATGCTTACGTGAATAAAAAATTAGAGAAACACAAAAGAGCACAAATAAAAACCAAAAAATATTTTTAATATTGTAAAATTCGGTTTTGTAAAAAACAAATACAGTTAATGCAAGTCCGATTCCGACCGGCAAAAATAGTATTTTTTGTCTCATTTAGTTTCTCTCTCTTTTCTAAACGAGATTGCATTTTGCAGCAATAACAGCAACTTGAATACGATCTTGTGCATTTAGTTTTTCTGTCAATTTTGAAACTCTGACTTTAACCGTATTCGGGCTTATGTTAAATTTTTCAGCAATAACGTTATTGCTATTGCCTTTTGCGATGCATCTCATCATTTCAATTTCATCGTCAGTTAATTCACTGAGGTTTATACCATAGTTTTCTTTTTCATTATTCATAGCTGTTTTATTCCTTGCTATTTCGATACAATTACTTATCGACATATCAATGCACATAACTCCGTTTTGTATTACCTTTAAGATGGCTGGTAACAAAAGAGGGTTCTGTTCTTTTAAAAAACATCCTTGTGCACCGATTTTAAATGCCTGATTAATTACCTTTTTGTTTTTATTTGAAGTGTAAACAATTACTCTGGTATTTCTGAAATTTTCTTTTATGTATCTTGCTGTGTTGATTCCGTCCATACCGTTCAATTCGATATCAAGTATAACCATATCAGCCGGTTTTATTTGCATTTGTTCTATAACTTCTTCACCGGAACAGAAATCACCATATATCTCGAATGAGCCGTCCTCGGTGAGAACTTGCTTGGCGCACATTCTCGTCAATTTGTAATTATCTGCGATGTATACTGATATGCGTTTGTTTAACATTTTCGTTATATCCAAAAAAGTTTTTTTCATAATACATATTATTTGACTAAAAGAATATCACCCAGTTGGGTATTCTTTTTGAAAAAATTTTGGAATTAGCTTCAAAAATCAATGTTTTTAGCATTTTTACATCCTCTTTTCCTTCTTGAATTACCTCGAAACTCGTTATGCATGATAGTTTACAATAAATATTTAAAAATTGCAAATATTTTTTAAAAAAATTTTTACAAAAATTGCCCCCCCCAAAGAATCCAACGATATCAGGGGAGCTATTTTTTTAACCAGAATATATATTAGACCTCTATGTGCATAATACAGTTCTTGCAATCAAATTGCAGCCTGTATTCAGTTCCTCTTTCATCAACAAGAAACAATCTTCTTTTGTCTTTGCAATTTTTCAAGCAAATTCCGGCATAATCCCGCAGGCAGTGTTTTGTTTTCATAAGCACAAGGTGTTCTTTTTTTGTATGTTCCGGTGCATATTCAAGAACATCACAACCATTCTTTTCATAAAAGCGTTTTGCAGATTCATTTGTAATATTATATGTATAATCTATTCTTTTTACCGGATATTGTGGTAATTTAAAATTCATATCCCTGCGCTGAAACGGATAATTCATCACGCACACATTCTGTAGCTGTATAACAAGACTGCGTCTTATTTTATTTAAAGCAGACACAGGGAAAAATAAATTAAAATCTTTTGCAACTCTTGTTTTTCGTGCAAAAAATTCTGTATCTCCAAGTTTTGATAACTGTTTTTCAATTGTGTCTTGTGCTTTTTCTATATTTTTTGCACTTTGTTTGTCAGTAAATGTATATTCAACAGAATAATTCTTATATGTTTTAAAAACTATTTTTTCGTTGTTTACAAATATATCCAGCGGTATTTTTCTAATAAATTCAGCTTTTTCAATAGTTTTAGCAAATATTGCGTCATAATTCCTGTATATTTCAGAACCGATTTTCAAACTTCCGATATTTCTAAGTGTTAAAATATTTTTATCAACCAGCATTACTGTCGTGCCTGTAAGTTCACCCTCCTTGTCAAAATAGGCGATTTTGTCACCCGCACAGAACTGTAGGGCGCTGTCTGTTTTTATTGCATTTCCTTTTATTGCAACTACTTTTCCGACCTTTTCTCCGGCAAATTTAGGTGTCTGCGCGTTTATAAAAATTTTTCTTTTACCGTCAAAAAAGAAATCCGTATACCCCCTGTTAAATGTTTTCTCAGGGTTCGGGGAAAAGTCAGCCATTACCATACCCAATGAAGTCATGTTTGATATTTTGTCCAACTCACGTCTGTAAAATGCAACAATATTTTTTACATAATCAGCATCTTTCAGACGACCTTCTATTTTTAGTGAGGTTACGCCCGCTTCCAAAAGTTCTTTTAAATGCGCAGAAAGATTGTTATCTTTCATAGAAAGCAGATATCCTTTTTTTATAACTTCATTTCCTGCCTCATCAACAACTGAGTACTGTTTTCTGCAAGGCTGCGCGCATTCTCCTCGATTAGCGCTTCTTCCCCCAATATAGTTGCTAAAATAGCATTGTCCGCTGTAACTGACACACAATGCACCATGCACAAAAACTTCTGTTTCTATATCAATATTTTGTGTAACATTTCTAATTTCATCTATCGAAAATTCACGCGGCAGCACAACCCTTTGTACATTACAATCTTTTAGAAATTTTATCTTATCCAACGTATCATTGTTGCATTGTGTACTGGCGTGAAGTGCAATTGGAGGCAATTTCATATTTAAAACAGAAAAATCCTGAAATATTACCGCATCAGCACCAATATCATATAAATCCCATATCAATTGTTCAACAGAACTAAGCTCACTGTCAAAAATAAGCGTATTCACAGTAATATAAATTTTTACAAGAAACTTATGCGCATAATTAATTATTTCTCTCAAATCTTCTAAAGAATTTCCGGCTTTTTTTCTTGCGCCAAAAGATTCTGCACCAATATAAACAGCGTCTGCGCCTGCATTTATAGCAGCAAAAGCACATTCTTTATTCTTGGCAGGTGCGAGTAATTCTATACTATTCATTACAAAATTATACATTAATAACGCAAAACAGGTGACATTTTTTTTTGTTTTTATTACCATAAACTTAAAGAGAACTAATCAAGGAGAAAGATATGCAAGTAATTTTAAAAAAAGATGTACAAAACGTAGGTGAAGCCGGCGACGTCGTAAACGTAAAAGACGGCTATGCCAGAAACTTTTTAATACCCCAGAACCTGGCAGAAATCGCTACAAAAGGTGCTTTACAAAACAGAGAACAAAATATTCAAAGAATAAAAGCAAAACAGGAAAAACTTCATCAGGAAGCTCTTGAACTTGCTAAGAAAATTGAAGAACTCGGAAAGATTGAACTTACTGCAAAAGCAGGTGAAAGCGGAAAACTTTTCGGAACTATCACAACAAAAAAACTTGCTGAAGAACTTCATGCAAAACTCGGTGTTGAAATTGACAGAAAAAATATTTCTGTAGATGCCGCAATCAACAAACTCGGAAGCTATACAATGCTAATCAAGTTGACATCTAAAGTCAAAACAGAACTTCCGATAAATGTTACAGCTTCTGAAGTAATCAAAGAAGAAATTATTGAAGAATCAGAAGAAAATTCAGCAGAATAATCACAGTTTTTAATAAACCTCCGGCAGCGAAATCACTGCCGGAGGTTTTGTTTGAAACATTTTACAAATCAGAGTAGATTGGAGACGGGTTTAATGTCAACTCTCCTCTAATTATACTCCCATCTCTTTGGGAGAGGGAATAAAGTGCAGACCAAACGGGGGTTACAGGGGTGCCCCCCTGTCGGGCGGAACCGTCGGTTAGAGCTTGTTAGGATTTTAATGAAAATTTATCCGGTCTTGTGCCGGAAAATTTTCGTTTAAAGACTTT
>CALVEC010000010.1 GCA_944326475.1 Candidatus Gastranaerophilales bacterium | reverse complement strand
TAGGGATTCTAACCCGGTATTTTACTCCGCTGTCGTAAAATACGGGTTCTTACCTCTCAAAAAACAAGACATTTAGTGTACTTTTTTGTCCAGTTTAATTTGTACGGATGTATTAAACCCAACATTTTAATCCTGTACGGTAGTCGGTTATGCAGACTTACCCGACGCTTCTCAAGCCAAGTTCAATCCGGAGTAATTAAAGAGTAATTTAAGAATTTTGAGATTGCCGGTTTAGTAACACCTGCACGCAAAACTTCAGTATGCAATTTATTGCGTTGTCCATACGTAAATCAGCCACACCCGACTGACTGTCCCCGTTTAATATAACAGTAATATGTAAAAAAATATTACAAATTTATAATAAATTTACCTGAAAACCGGCAAAAAAATTAAATCAGAAGTTTTAGTGCAGATACATTCAAGTTAATGCCATCAAATCCCTAAGGAGAAAACATGCGAATAAATGATAATGTCAATAATTTTTACAGAAACAGACAAACAGCGAATACAAATTTCGGAGCGTTAAAACGAGAAGAAACGGATAAAAAACAAATGCCTGAAATCGCTAAAAAACTTATTGTTCCTACACTAATTGCAGCAGGTTTATCTTCCTGTGAAATGAAAAACTCATATCCTGAAAAAGATATGTTTGAACATGCTATAGAACTTGTAAACGATTTACACAACGAGCTTGAGAAATTAAACATACCTGACGGAAAATTAACAGTTTCAGCCGCAGACTCATCAGAAGCCAAAAAAACGGAAAATAATATACAAATTCAGAAAACAAATGACAATGTAACAATTTCGATATCCAGTCCTGATATCATTCAACATATCCTTCAACATTCCCCTTTTGTCAATAACAGAACGTATCAGTCAGCAATTTTTCAGGCACTGCCGTATATCAATGATGGAAAATTTAAACAGATAGATGCTATGGTTAACGGTTTTGTTATAGACGGCAAGTATAAGATGAAGGCTGACAGAAATGGCGGCTACAGCGGAAAATATAGTCTGTTTGACAGTCACGGTTTTAAAATTGACCGATTAAGAAACGGTAATTTTAACCTTCTTTATAAAAATGGTGACGAAATCGAAGCCGTCGCATTTTCTAAAGACGGAAAAATGCTAAGCAAGTTTGAAGCAATAAGACAAAACAGTAACGGTAATCCATTTATATTGCCGGTTAGTGAAACCTTGTTTTCTATCGGTGCTGTAAAAACATTTTCATTTGATACGAGTTTAAGAGATGAGTATAAAAATACTGAAGAAAGGATAGTAAAATTTAACAATCCGCTTTCTCATAAAGAATTTGAATTAATAACAGATGCTTTAAGTGATGCACGCAAAGCGATGGTTTTTCTGGATAAGAAACAAATTAGCGGAGATAAGCTGGAATATGTATATGCAACGGATCTCAGTGTTAATAATCCGAATAACTGGCATACCCTGACACTGCATAACGATATTGGTCTGGTATTTAACAATCGCAACCTATTAAAATTTGGTGTTAATCGTGTAAATATACAACCTATGGAAAACGGCGGATATTCGCTTTCTGCTATAGATCCGAGTAACGAAATTATATTAACAAATTACTATGATAAAGACTTAAACAAACGTGACAAAGAATGGTTTGAGAAGGAAAAAGAAATAAGAGAACAACTGCAAAGAAAATTATCAGCCGCTATGATGGAAAAAGCACTTGAAAATATCAAAAACGGCAAACCCGCACATTTTAAACTCGGCGACAACAGCGTAATATTGCTTCCAAAGATGGGACAAATGGTTGTAGGCGAAACTTCATTGGGGGTAAGAGCAAAAACTTCTTTTGATGAAGTAAGAGAAGCCATAGAAAATTTACCTGCCGGAGTAAAAGCGGGTATAGTGGTTGTATCTGTTGCTGCCGGTGCTTATGCACTTGATGCGATAGTATTTCCATCGTTTTTGGACGGGGCAGCCGCAATGGGAGTAATTCCTGCAAGTGTCGGCGCAGCATTGTAATGCACAAAGCATATGCGGTTTTTCAAAGCTGCCTGTACATTGTAAAATGACTAACAGTTTGTTTTATATAGAATAAATTTTAACGTTAATTTTTCTCTTTTCTTGCGGGCAAAAGAGAAAATACGCTTATTAATACAGACTCTAAGCATATATCTAGAACCTGAACTTTGTTGAAAAATTAAGCTGTGAGCGTGTAGGCATGGCTGTTTCAACGGAATACACCTGACCTGCGCCCACATCAAAATTCATTCTGTCATCTTTAAAAGGTTTTATGCTAAACACGAGTTCATTCTTCCGGCTTCTGTCAAGAAGGCTTGTTGAATAACGGTTCTGGAATGAAAATTTTTCATTTATTTTGTACTCCGGAGAGAACATAAACGTGCCGCGTCTTTGTTCTGCAAACGACGTCAGTGCTTTGTTTTGATAAGAGGTGTTCAGTGAAAATTTATCCTTTGTATATCTTGTAAAATAGGTGTTTGTTCCTGAATAAGTGTCAGAAGATACTGTATGGTCGTTTTGGGTGCCTATTAAAAAATTGCCGAAACTCTTTTCTCTGCTGAAAGACATGGAGCTTTTTGCCGTTGGATTATAGTCATTTAAGCTTTTGGGTTTGAAATCTTCTTTAGTTGTAAAATTATATCCCTTCGTGTCTGTTTCAACATTTTTTGTTTTTATCAAAGAAAAAGGCTTGTCAGCGCTAAATATTATCTCATCATTGGAAGTGTCGCGCAAAATACTGTCCTGACAAAACGACGGCAGAACAAAAACAAGCAATAAAGAAAGTATCATTAACAGTTTTTTCATAGAAATATTATACACCTGTTCCATATCCCTTTCCATTGTATTATACTGAAAAAAAATTAAGAGTAAGGGCTGCAAGTTGGAACCTATAATAGATTTTGAAAATGTATATGTAAGCTACGGTCTGACCGATGTTTTACACGATATAAACCTTAAAATATACCCTAACGAGAACTGGGTAATCCTCGGTGCAAACGGCAGCGGCAAATCTACGCTTTTAAAACTTTTTTCAAATGACCTTTACCCAAACGCAAAATATCCGTGTAAAAAGTTAATTTTCGGTAAAGAGCGCTGGGATATTTTCGATTTAAAAAACAAACTCGGCATAATTACAAACGATTTGCACAACAAATTTGAGTCAAGAAGCCCGTCGGCAACTGCATTCGAGGTTGTATTGAGCGGTTTTCACAGTTCGCTTGGCGTCTTTAAACACCACGATTTTTCTGATAAAGAGATTGCACAGGCAAAACAGGCAATGGAATTTCTTGATATCTGGAGTATAAGACAAAAACGCGTTAGAGAAATGAGCACGGGGCAACTGAGACGCTGCATAGTCGGACGGTCGCTTATACATAATCCCGGTGCGTTTGTGCTTGATGAACCGACGACGGGGCTTGACATAAAAGCACGGGCGTCGTTTCTGAATACGATACAGCGTCTTGCAAAAAACGTGCCGGTAATTTTGATTACTCACGATGTTTCCGAAATATTTCCCGAGATTACCCATGCTGCACTGATGTACAACGGCACGCTTTACAAAACAGGATTAATAAATGATGTACTGACATCAGAAAATCTTTCAATTATATTTGACACAGACATAGAAGTGAACGCCAAAGAGGGAAGATACAGTGTAAGGCTGCTCTAAACGCTTTTTACAAAAAGGTGAATTTATGAAGAAGAAAACTTTGAAAAATATTGTAAAATTTATCAATATAGCGGTTATATTGGTGCTTGGCGCAGCCGGATATTTTTTTTACGGAATGCAAGAAGTGCCGAAGTCTCACTACGAAACGCAGTCTATGAAACCCGACATGAAGGAGGGGTACTATGTTGAACAGTGGTGCAAACCGGATTTTGGAAGGCGGGAATATGTTCTTTCGGACAAAACCCGCGTGGATTGTCTTTCTTCTGATTATGCAATCGAGTTTGATTTTGCTAAAAAATGGGCTGAAAGTGTCGGACAGTCACTTTATTATGCAAAAATGACCGGCAAAACTCCCGCAGTAGCATTGATTTTAACCTCACCATCCGATACAAAGTATGTAAAACGCATTGAACGTATTGATAAAGGGATAAAAATATTTTTAATTAAAGCTTATTAGCAGACTAAAAGTCCAACCTGCAAGCTTAATTCAAAATTTTATACAAAACCCAACGTGAATACAAATCAAGATAACAGAAGAATGGCAAAAGTCGCCGGATTTTTGCGGATTGAATAAAGTACGACATTCTTACTAGTTTAACAGCCCCGCCAAGTTTTAGAAACTAAATTACAGAAAACTTGCAAAAATCAAAAATAAGACGTATAATGTGTATTAATTCAAATTTTATACAATGAAAAATAGGGAGTTTGAATAAAATATCTCATTTTCATTTATTAAGACTTGGTTACAGTTAAGCAGGGTTATGAAAGGTAAGGATTTTATGAAAAAGTCTGTAATTTATGCATTACTATTAAGTTTTGTATTGCAAAGTTCCGCGGTTTTCGCTGCAGAAAACACAAAAAACACCAATAATGCTGAAAAATTTGAAGCAGTTGCGCCTGTTTGGGAAGAATATGTTCCAGAAAAATACCAAAATCCCAGAAATTTTACAAGAGGCAAATCAATTGCCGAATTGTCCGTCGGCATATTTTTGACGGACCTTTTGATTACCGCGCCCATTGGAATCCCGATGATTGTGCATTCTACAACAAAGCTTAAAAATAAAAGTTATTATGATAAAAAATTGGTTTTTGAACAGGGACTAGAGGAAGCCGAAAAATATACAGATCCTGTTGAAAAACAAAAATATTACGATAATCTGGTTAAAAAGTGCAAACTTAAAGAAGAAAATCGACAAAAATACTTAGCAAAACAGGCTAAAGAAGAAAAAAAGGCGCAGGAAAAAGCAAAAAAAGAGGCTGAAAAGTCTGCAGAAAAAATACAGGAAAATACAGACGAAACACCCCAAGGTGACTAAAATACACCTTGGGAATTTGGGCAGATATTCAGTCCAGCAAGAATCCTGCAGCGGTAAATGTCTACATTATTCTTTCATGAATAAATTTTTTCTCGCCGCTGCAATATTCTTTTACGGTTTGACCTTCGCCGTAAAGCAGGTATTTGTATGTCGTCAGTCCTTCAAGTCCGACAGGACCGCGAGCATGCAGTTTTCCTGTTGAAATTCCGACCTCAGCACCAAAACCGTATCTGTATCCGTCAGAAAATCTTGTTGAAGCGTTTACAAAAATATTGCCGGTGTCTACGTTATTTGTAAAGGCTAACGCTGCGTCTTCATCTTCTGTTATAATACAATCAGTGTGTTTTGACCCGTACTTGTTAATGTGTTTAACAGCTCCGTATATGCCGCGTACAATTTTTATTGAAACAATTTTGTCACCGTACTCGCTGAACCAGTCGTCTTCATCAGCAAGAATTATATCCGGAACAATAGCTCTGCATTCTTCGCATCCGCGGACTTCAACTCCGTTTGCTCTTAATTTTTCAACAAGTTTCGGCAACAGCGTGTCTTTTAATTCGTAGTCGACAAGAATGGTTTCAACAGCGTTGCAGGCACTGGGGTTTTGTATCTTAGAGTCAACACAAATCTCAATTGCCTCCTCATGTTTGGCTGTCGGCTCGATATAAATGTGACAAACGCCGCTTGAATGTCCAAGTACAGGTATTTTTGTGTTGTCTTGCACCCATTTTACAAACTCGGCGCTGCCCCTCGGGATAATCAAATCAATCGTATCATCGAGTTTCAGAATTTGTTCAAACCCGTGGCGTGAAAGCAGGAGGTTTACAACGTTTTCCGGCATGCCTTTCACTGTTTCTATCGCATTTTTAATCGTCTCGTAAAGGGCAACGTTTGTATTTTTCGACTCTTTGCCGCCCTTCATAACAACGACATTTCCAGATTTAATCATAAGTGCGGATATTTGAACAATAACGTCAGGTCTTGACTCAAACACAACCCCGACAACACCGAGCGGGCATGATTGCTTATACAAGTTTAAACCGTTATCGAGTTTCATTGCCCAGACTTTTTTATTCACGGGGTCATCAAGCCCGATAACATCCCGTATACCCTGAATCATTTCTCTGAACTTGTTTTCATCAAGTTTCAAGCGGTTGTATGTGCTTAATTTTAATTTTCCTGAATCCACAAGGGGTTTTGCATCTTCGAGGTCTTTTTCATTTGCCTTGAGAATCAGTTCCTTATTTTTTTCAAGCGCCTCAATCATCGCCTCCAGCGCAGCATTTTTTCTGTCTGCGGATGATGATTGAAACAGTATTTTTGCTGTATTAACATCATCTTTAAATGTTTCTATATTCTGTATTTCTGCTGCCAACATAAATACCTCTCTTTTCTTTCTAATGTAATTCATTTATAAAAGCGCAATATTATCCCTTGTAACAAGCGCATCATAATTTTTGTAGCCTAATATTTGCAATATATTATCAGAATGCTGTCCGATAATTCTCTTGCAATCGCTGCAATTGTAATTAGCCATACCTCTGGCAAACTCATTGCCGTTTGTGTCAATTATGCTGACAATATCGCCCCGCCTGAAATCTCCGGCTATTTTTATAACACCTATCGGTAAAAGGCTGGAATCCTTTTCCAAAAGCGCTTTTCTGGCACCGTCGTTAACGTAAAGCTGACCGTTTATGTTTGTAGCATAAGCAATCCAGCGCTTTTTATTGGAAAGATTTTCAACCGGCGCAAAAATAGTGCCCAGCGGCTCATTATTGAACAATCTGGAAATAATATGCGGGGTTTTTCCGTTCGCAATAAGTGCCGTACCGCCTGAACGCGTAACAACTTTCATTGCGTTGAGTTTTGTTTTCATACCGCCTCTGCCGCCTTTTGAAGCATTTTGGGCGTATTTTTCGATATCCGGGGTGACCTCTGTCACAACCGGTATAATTTTTGCATCAGGGTTTTCTTTCGGGTTGTCATCAAAAAGTCCGTCAATGTCAGACAAAACTACAAGCAAATCTGCGTCCAACTCGCTCGCCACAAGCGCGGATAATTTGTCATTGTCTGAAAAACATACTTCAAAAGCATCCTGATAAAAATCAAGTTCTTCTGTTGATACAGTGTCATTCTGATTTATAACAGGCACTGTACCAAGTGAAATAAGGGTATTCAGCGTATCATGCAGGCTGAGATACTTAACGCGCTGTGTAAAATCTTCTTCTGTCAGAAGAATTTGCGCAGTTGTAATACCGTATTTATCAAATCCGTTTTCGTAAATAGACATTAGCTGACACTGACCGACGGCAGCACATGCCTGCTTTACGGACATTCCCGCCTCTGAATCAACTCCAAGCTTTTTAGCACCAAGCCCGACTGCTCCTGATGTCACTATAATAATCTCACGTCCGGATTTTTTTAATTTAGCTGCATCTTCAATAAATGAATAAATGCGAGAAAGAGAAATATCGCCGTCATCGTTTCTTAGCACGTTTGTTCCGAACTTAAAAACAATACGCTTTGCGTTTAGCAATTTTTTTCTGTGCTCATTGATAACAGCGTCATTCATTAATTTTTTATTCCTCTTTCATAACATGACTATTCTAGTATACAAACAAAAAGAAATCAAGCGTAAATATATTAATAATTCTTGATTAAGCGACCGTATAGCCCCAACAATCCGGTCTTATCTGTCGCAATTCGTCTGAAAACACAAATCTTGTCTGTTATTTTATATTAATTTTCTTTAAGAGTAAGAAGATTTCTAAACAGTAAATACAAATAATAAAAAAGTTTACCGTTTATCACAGCAAAATAAGTCTGCAAACCTTGTTTTTGCAAATACAAAATGCCTACGTAAAATTCTTGCCTAGTCCAGATAAAACGCAGTAATAACTTTGTGTGATTCTTCTGCGTATTCAATTGCTTTATGCAAAGTATTAGAGGTGTGTGACAAGAAGCAAATAAGCTGCTGGCACTCATCTATAATTTCTCTGTTACAAATGCGGCTTGCATCGGCAAGAGTCATCATTGCCCTGTCGGCATGCTCAACTATATTAGGAACACCGATAAGCTGATCCTGAACGTCAGAAGGCTGCTGACCAATTGTCTGGGGCAAAATTACCTTAAGATTTTTCGGTTCGGTTTTCATAGCGCCGCGAATAGCTGCAGCATTGGTACCGCTGGAGCCGCCGCTTGTAATAATAGTATTACCGAGACCGACCAGAGCAGAAGACAAAGTCTCGATGATTTGCTGATGTGTAATAGGAAGGTTTCTGCTTCCTATGATAGCAATTCGTTTTGCAGACTGTTGTATGGTTGCAAGCTCCATGGCAAGCTGGTCTACTGTATTAATTTTATCTTCCGGAATTGTGTCCAAATCATCTGTCGGAACCATAATGGTCGGTTGTTGCTGGTTTTCTTTGTTATCTTCTGACATTCGTCTATCCTACTATCTAATACTTAACTTTTTTTAATTTTACTTCACAAAATGTTTCGTTTATTATAATAACATAAATTATCAAATTTTCAAATTATTGTTATAAAATTAGACTGAAAAAGGGGATTATGGGACATATTTTTGAGGGATTGAATGAAAAACAGCTTGAGGCTGTTGAGGAAAAAGAGGGCACACTGCTGGTGCTTGCAGGTGCAGGCAGCGGTAAAACAAAAGTTTTGACCAGCAGAATTGTCAACCTTGTACATTCCGGCGTGCAGCCGTACAAAATACTTGCGGTCACATTTACAAACAAAGCCGCCAACGAAATGAAAGAACGTCTTTCCGGCATGCTTGGCGAAGAAATCGTGAAAAAGATGTGGGTCGGCACTTTTCACAATATCTGCGGACGTATTCTCAGATTTGACCTTGAAAATTACAAATCCGAAGACGGCAAAGTCTGGAACAACAACTACGTCATATACGACGAAGCTGATTCTACAGCCCTGATTAAAGGCGCCATTAAGAAGCTTAACCTTGATGAAAAAATGTACCAGCCCAAACTTGTCAAAGCGGCAATCAGCAATGCAAAAAGCAAAATGCAGGATTCTTATACATTTTCGACGCGCGCCAGAGACTACCGCACCCAAAAAATCGCAGAAATTTACGATGACTACGAAAAACAGCTATATGCAAACAATGCGATAGATTTTGACGATATGCTTCTTTTGACGGTAAACCTGTTAAACACAAATGAAGCAGTCAGAACAAAATATTTTGAGCGTTTTTCTCACATACTGGTCGATGAGTTTCAGGACACGAACATAAGCCAGTACATGCTTATAAAAAATATTTATACTAACAATCTTTCAGAAGCCGAACTAAAGGGCAGAAGCCTATGCGTAGTCGGGGATGTTGACCAGTCGATTTATAGCTGGCGCGGCGCTGATTACAAAATTATTTTGAATTTTCAGGTTGATTTTAAAAACGCAAAGCTCATAAAACTCGAGCAAAATTACCGTTCCGTAGAGACCATTTTAAACGCTGCGAACGCTATTATTGTTAACAACACAGAACGCGTAAGCAAAAATCTTTATTCTACAAAAGGAAAAGGCGAGAAAATAGAGATATTTGAGGCGGCAGATGAAAGCAGCGAAGCGAATTACATTGCCTCAAGAATTAAAACCGCAGAAGCAAAATACAGCGATTATGCCGTATTGTACAGAACAAACTCCCAGTCGCGCGCTATCGAAGAAGCCATGATAGCCAACGGTGTACCCTACAAAATGGTCGGCGGTCTTAAATTTTATGACAGAAAAGAAATTAAAGACTTGATAGCTTACCTTAAACTGCTTTATAACCCGGACGATTCCCAGAGCCTACGTCGTATTATAAATGTGCCTAAACGTTCTATCGGCGAAACAACTATGGGTAAAGTTCAGGAGCTTGCGACATCTTTGGACTGCTCGCTATTTCAAATCATATCGAATATTGATGAATACGACGATTTTTCACCAAAAATCAAAGCTAAATTTAAAGACTTTTTGGAACTTTTTACAAAACTTTCACAGCGCAAAAATGTTTTGCCGCTTCCGGAGTTTATAGCGGAACTGCTTGAGGAATCAGGCTATTTAAGAGAGCTGCAGGAGGAAGACACGGACGAAGCCCGTGCAAGAATAGACAACCTTCAGGAGCTTATTAACGTAGCCAGAGAGTTTGAACCGACGGAAAATGACAACGCTCTGGGTGAGTTTCTTGCCCAGGTAGCTCTTGTAAGCGACCTCGATGAAACGCCAGAGCAGGACAATGCGGTCACACTTATGACCCTTCACGCAGCAAAAGGACTGGAATTTAAGACAGTCTTTTTAGCCGGTCTGGAAGAAGGCATTTTCCCCCACAGCCGCTCACTTAATAACAACACGGAAATGGAAGAAGAAAGAAGGCTTATGTATGTAGGCGTAACACGTGCGGAAGAAAAACTTTTCCTCTGTTTTGCAAACAGACGACGCGTTTGGGGAGAAATAAAATTCTACAGTCCAAGCCGCTTCCTTTCTGAAATACCCGACGAGCTTGTTGAAAGAAGAAAATCCTCTACGGATTATACAAGTCTGCCAACATTTAAGAGAGCGGTGCAAAGTATTAAACTTGACGTGAATAAAGGTTATGTACCGACGAAAAAAGGTTTCGGCATGAAATTTGAGGCGCCGATTCAAAATACAACGACTAAGGTTGTTAAAAAGCAGCCAACAAATCCCAAAAGAGACCCGATTATAATTAAAAACGACAAAAATAAAGCAAACGACGAGGCAAAAGTAAAGAGCATTCTTGAAGACAATCCGATTAAACGCAAACTTGAGGAAAAGAAAAAACAGGAAGCCGCCTCGCATTACAAAGATATAACTCTCTTTTCTGTCGGCGACCGCGTTTTTCACAAAAGATTCGGTGTAGGCACAATAGAAGAAGTTAAAGACATCGGCTCCTCCTCAATGTATGTGATTGATTTCGGAAGACAGGGCAAAAAGGCTGTCGACGCTTACTATATGAATTTAAAAAAATTCTGACAAACCACGCTGAAAAATATATTGTTTGTTAATTGGAATCCATCAGGGAGACGGTTTAATCTGTTCTTGCCCTATCCTTCCTGGAGAGGGTATAAAGCGCAGACAAAACGGGGGTACAGTAATGTAGGTCGGATTTATTCGTCCGTGTCTTTCCTGTGTTTTTTGTTCTTCTTTTTTGCAATATCCCTTTTGGCGTTATCAAGAGAAAGTTTGGCAAGCGGTTTTCTTGCCATTCTGTCGCTGAAAACAAGCCAGTGCTTTCTTTTGACATTATCAACAGCAAAAGATATTTTTCCCGTAACTCTGTCACCCGGCTTTATTTTTGAAAACATAAGCCCTGTATCGCCAAACACTGACGGGTAAAACACCGCATTCATGTCATTCATAAGCGCAATATCAAATCCTGTAAAGTATTTGTCAGTCAGGTTTGTAATGACAAGCGAGACGGTAATTGTATTTTCAACCCCGAACGGGTCTTTTTCTATTGCTATATTTGTTATTTTTACATTAAGCCCGTCGTATTTTATTTCTTCCTGTTTCAGAGCTTCTTCCGTAAACACGGGCAATTTTACGGAACTTGTGACCTTGACTCTTATTTCATCGCCCGGAGAAATAAGAACATCTTTGCCTTTTCTGTAAAGCGCCATTCCAAGCCCGACAACTCCCCCGACTGCTGCACCTCCCGCAAGAGTGGTTCCGTTGCTGGAAATTGCGGCGGGAAGACCAAACAGATTTAATGCAACCAGTCCGCCAACAACCCCGCCTGCGGCAGTATATCCGATGTTTTGGGCAACTACTTTTCCGGTTCCGAGAACGGGGTTCATTTTTGTGGACATTTTGCCTTCAATCGGGATTTCACGCCCGTCAGGCGTAACAAGATAATCAAAGCTTACCTCTATCCAGCCGTCTCTGCCAAGGCGTTTCGATTCCTGAATCTCTCTGACTTTTCCGTGTGCAATGGTTCCGGCAGGCAGTATAACACCTTTTTCACCAGTGACTTCGCTTGAAATCTCCGCAAAAAATTCATCGCCCTCCTCTGTATATCCGGAGCTTAAAACCTGCGACACCGTCATTTTTATAACGTCTCTTGAATCAAGCGAATCAACCTCGCCCGTAAACAGATTTTCGTTTTCTTTATGAATTTTATCCGTATACTCTGCGTGCCCCTGAAATGTCTCCTCCGCCAGAGCTGCAATTGGCAGATTCAAAAAAATGAATGCCAAGAGCATGAAATAAATAATTATCTTTTTCATAGTTATATTTTACAGCATATTTTTTTATATAGTCAACAAATGTATAATTTAAATCTCCATGTTCAGAATCTTACCGGCGCGGTGTTTAGCGCAAAATGCGGAATTAAGTTAAAAGTCTGCAGGTAGGGCATACTTGCCCCAAAAATTCAACACCGGCTGCCACCTCACATCCACCCTCTGCGCAAGAGCAGCGCAAAAAATTTTACAAAAATAAAAAAATGAACAAAAATTATTTTATTACGTTATAATAAATGTAAGGATAAGTTATGGAGGTAAGAGTATTGACGAAAAAGCTTGTTATATCAGCAGTTTTAGGGCTGTCGCTAATGGTATTCGGCGCAGGCATGCCCGAAAGTTCGATGACCGCATCTGCGGCGCAAACACTTCAAGGCAAAGTCGTTATGGTGCCATCCGGAACTTCAATCCCCGCAATGACAACCATACAACTTTCTTCCTCCCAGCTTTCACTGGGACAGGGGGTATCTTTCTCGATACCGCAGGATTTTTACTACAACAACACCCTGATTGCACCGTCAGGCAGCACAGTGAACGGTACGGTTATTCAGGTTAAAAAAGCCGGCAGAGCCGGAACAAACGGGCAGCTAATGCTCAAATTCACAAATATATTAACCCCGTTCGGACAGATGATTCCAATTTCCGGAAAAATCCAGACAGAGGACGGAACCGGACTTCTTGTCGGCGGAACAAAAGGTGACACAGCAAAAGCTTATGCAAAAGATATTGCAGTAGGCACGGCTGTAGGTGCTGTAGGCGGAACTATTATGGGACCGCTCTCCGGCGGTAAAGTCGGAAAAGGCGCAGCTATGGGAACAGCGGTCGGAGCTGTTGCAGGTCTTGGCAAATCATTATGGGACAAGGGTATTGATGTTGAAGTTAACCCCGGTACTATGATGAATATTGTAATTGACCAGCCGGCAACCGTTAACCCGCAGCAGGCATACTAATTACAGAAAAACGTGAGACTTCGGTTGTCCCGGACAATCAGGGACAACCGGGTTAACACAAAAAAACATTACAATAAGTCAATCAGCTAATTTGTTTTACGGTCTGCTTTCTGCTAGACTATGACCAAAATAAAGCTTGGGGAAAAAATGACGATACTAGGAAATAACCCGTTTGTAACGGAAGAACAGCAGACAGAGGAAAGAGAAAGTAAATACAGCGGCGCGCTGTACAAACAGGAACAGGATGAAATTCCTTTAAAAACCTGTGTTTTCATCGCAGCGCTGCTTCATCCGCTTACTCTGGGATTAATCTCGCTTCTGGTTTTTGTACTTGCCCTTCTCGGGGTAAATTTTGCAATTTTTAATAAGCCGGAACCAAAACCGAAAGATATCGAGTTTGTGCTTGTCCAGAAGGAAGCTGAACCGATTAACAAGAATACGAGATACCGGGCGGATATAAACTCACGCGCAGGCGGAATCCATGACCCGAAACGAGCAGTATCAATGCCGTCCGCAGCGCCTGCACCTGCGCAAAAAGCAGCAAGCACCCCATCGGCTCCGCAAAGACAGCAGAGAGTTCAAAAACAACAGCCGAGACAGAGTACACCGGCACCAAAACGTCAGCAGCCCAAAAAACAGGTGCAAAAAGCTCCGACTCCGACGAAAAAAGCTTTAACAATGCCATGGGAAGCCCCTCCGGCGCCAAAACCGGTGCAAAAACCGGCAGAAACGCCAAAACCGCAGGGAACAACCCAGGAAAAAATACAAACACCGGCGCCGCGACCGGCACTAAAACCCACTGCGCCAAGAACAGTGCAAAAACCGAAAGGCTCATTTAATATGCCGGTACCTAAGACGACAGCGCCAAAAGTCGCAGGTCCTGCAGGCGGTCCGGTTACAGGTGCACCAAGCGGTTCACGCGGCGGTTCTTCAGCCTCAGGCGGCGGCAGATTTTCACCTTCACCGAGCTTCTCGCCGGCAGGTTCAGGCGGTGCCTCGTCAGCAAGGCGCTCAGGCACAGGCAGAGGCGGTTCCGGCGGCAGTATAGGCAACCCTGGACCGGGCAACCCCAAAGGTGCCCCCGGCATAGATGCACTGAAAGAACCGGATTTCGGACCATACATGCGCGAACTTCAAAGACGCATAAAAATGAACTGGGATCCGCCGAAAGGCAACGAAAGCAAACGCGTTGTTCTTATGTTCAGAATTGCAAGAGACGGAAGACTTTTGTCCAACAGGGTATTGAAATCTTCCGGATTACCGGCGGCAGACAGTGCGGCGAAACACGCTGTCGAACTGACTGCACCTTTCAAACCGCTTCCGCCCGAGTATAAAGGCGACAGCGTCGACATACAGTTTACATTCGACTACAACGTCTTTGGCGCGTCGATGTACTAGGCGTCACTTACAAAAATAATTACAGGCAACAATAAAGAAAAGAGGAAAAACTATGGAATTACTACTGAACGCAATGATTGAGGACATCTGGATTGTCGCGCCGATTCTTATTTGTTCGTTTTTGACAATCGGGGTTGCAATAAACCGTTTTAATTATTACAAGAGAAACAAAAGAGACGTTGTTCAATTTATACCTAAAATCCAAAAAGAGCTTGCAAGAAACAATCTTGACGGCGCGCAGAATTTGAGCGTTCAGTTGGGAGGAATCATCGGCGAAGTTTCGGAAGAAGCCGTTCGTATCTTCTCCGAGCAGAGAACAGGATTCTCGCGTTCGTTTGATATTGCAGCAAGCCTTGCCACACGCAAGCTCGAAAGCCATCTCACCATCCTCGGTACAATCGGCGGTGTCTGCCCGTTCTTAGGTCTGTTCGGTACTGTTGTAAGAATCCTTTATACCTTCCAGGATTTGGCGGTGCAGGGCAACCAGTCTGCGGCGGTTGCATCAGGTATTGCGTCAGCTCTTATTGCAACGGCTTTAGGTCTCGGGGTTGCTATAGTTGCGGTAATCTTCTACAACTACTTCCAGTCCACTGTTAAGCGGTTTGAAGACGACTTCCAGCTTATAAAACTCTTGTTCTTAAGCTTTGTGGACAGCGAAGACGACGTTACTCTGCAGCAGCAAACAAATATTGCCCTGTAATTTTCAAATAACACGGGCACAAAAGTCTCACTATTGTTGAATACAAGGATACAAAAATGGCTTTTAAAACTTCAAAAGGAAAAGAAGCGTTATTTACGGAAATAAACATAACACCGCTCACAGACATATTTCTGGTGCTATTGATTATCATGATGGTTATTGCACCGACGTTCCAGTCGATTGACAACAACATAAAAGTGCCTGAAATAAACAGCGGACTGTCGGTTGAGGCAAAAGACGCAGTGGTCGCTGTGACAAAGGACGGTTCAATGTTTGTCAACGGCAAAAAAATAACGGAAGACAGACTTGTGCCCGAGCTTTTGGCGCTAAAGCCATCGCTTGAAAAAAAAGAAGTTGTAGTTAAAGCGGACGAAAGTGCAAAAAGCCGAGAAATTATGAAAATAATGCAGGCAGCGCAGTCTGCAGAGTTTGAAAAACTGATTGTTGCCGGCGAACCGCTCTCAAAAAAAGAGCAGAAAAAACTTGAACAGACATCGTCAAGAAACCGGCTGCAGGAAATACCATCCGAGGAATAACAGGAGTGCAAAATGTCAAGAGAAAGAAATACGTTTAATGAAATCAACATAACACCGCTCACAGACATCTTTCTGGTGCTTTTGATTATCATGATGGTTATTGCGCCGCTTTTAGACCAGCAGGGGCTTAATCTGTCCGTGCCTAATAACGTTGAGGTAACGGAGGTCAAAGACAACAAGCTTTTGAATATTACAGTCACAAATGATGACAGATTTTTCCTCGGTGACAATGAAATCCGTCCAGAAAAGCTTGAAGCGCTTATAAAAGACAGTTCAAAAGATTTTCCGGACGGGGTGATGATTCTTGCACAGCCTGAGTCAACGCACGGTGCTGTTGTTAAGGTTATGGATTCCGCACGCAACGCCGGCGTCACAAACGTCTCCATCACCGAAAGCTGAAGCGGATTTCCGGACGGGTGAAACAAAAAGCTAAAAACGTATTTTTCTGCTTTTAACTTAATTCCGCATTTTTCGCTAAACGCCGCGCCGGTAAGATGCTGAACATGGAGATATTAAAGCGGACACAAAAGCCTCGCGCTTCAGCATGACAGAAGCAAACATGTTGCGTCGATTATATCAGGCAACCAACAAGACGTCATACCGCTCCCCTTCCCAGCCTCCCCCGACGCGGGGGAAGGTTGAATAGAATTTAAAGATTTTTTGCCTCGTACAAATCTTTGCCGCCGATTGCCTTATATATATTTATTGAAGAAATAAGCAGATTAATTTTTCCGCTTACAAGTTCTTTTTCGGTTAAAAGGCGCGCTTGCGTTCCATATAAGACTTCAAGATTAGATGCTGCACCTATTTGTGATTTTTTTGTCAGAAGGTCAAACATCTCCTCTTGATATGCAAGCCTGTCAACATCCTCTTTATAAGTTTTTTGAGCTGAATGAGCCATGCTCAAACTGTCGTTAACCTCCTGAATAGAAGTGAGTATCGCCTTTTGATAAGTCTGCAAAGCTTCGTCATACTGGAGCTTTCTTAATTTTAATACAGCAAACTTACGACCGCCGGTAAAAAGGTCAAACTGAGGCAATATGCCTGCAGCCGCCATCTGCGCCGGCGAATTAAAAAGATTTGCAAACTGATAAGCATTGAAGCCAAGCTGCCCGAAAATAACAAACCGCGGTAGAAACTCACGTCTTGCAACCTTGACGTCATATCCTGCACGCTTTATATTTGCCTCGGCTCTCAGATAATCCGGACGGTTTTCTATAATGTTTGAATCAAATTTATCAGGAAGCCCGGAAGGCAGCGTTAACTCATCGCAATCCGCTCTCTTTATTTCTTCGTCAGCTCCGGCTGCAAGATAAGATTTTAGCTGGTTTACAAGAAGACACTGCCTGTCTTCAAGAGTATTGTTTTCTTCTTTAAGATATGTAAGAGCTTTTTGCTCGTTTAAAAGATCAGTTTTTGAACAAAGTCCGTTTTTATACTTTGTTTCAGTCTTTTTAACAATTTCTGTCTGGATATCTACAATCTGCTTTTGCAGTTCAAGAAGTTTGTCCACACGGACAAGATTAAAATAATCCGCCGCAAACGCAGATGTCAGCATAATATAGCTTGCTCGCTCATCCTGTTTAACCATCTCAAGGCGTTTTTCAACACTTTTTGTTCTGAACCGGTTTGTGCCCCAGATGTCTATTTCATAGCTCATTGTAAGCGGAAGCTGCAGCTCGCTTTGCTTAAAACTCGGAATGGTCATTTGCCCGAAATAAAGGTCGCTTGATTTGAAATTCCTGTTTAGCTGACCGTCAAAACTCAACTGCGGCAACTCATTTGCCAAAGATATTTTAACAATTTTCTCGCCCTCTTTGACTTTCAGCGACGCTATTTTTAAATCAGGGTTCTTTTCATAGAGCCTGCTTTGATATTCAGTAAGAATAGGGTCATTATACTTTTCCCACCAGGTTAAGTTAATGTATTGAAGCCCCTGCGCAGGCTGTTCATCTTTTTTCTTTGCAATAGCCGCAGGACAGATTAATACGGCTATAAGCAGTGCAGCTAAAATCTTTTTCATAATGTTTCATCCCAATTGTCGTTTAAAACCAGTGTAAAAATTTTCTTTAAAAATTTTCTTGAATTTTATTTTTTTGTGTTATCATAATAACACAAAAAGATTTTTACACAAGTACAAAAATCAAAGGTTGGAGGCAGGGAAGCTGCTGCACTGATATAAAAGGATTTCCGCAGTTTTGCCTGATAAAAAATTATGCCGAATAGCTTTTTAAACAAAAAAGTCTTATACAATCTTATGGTTGCAGGTTTGCTCTCACGCGTTGCAACGCTTAGAATGTACGCTCGCGAAAAATTTCCGATAACTCCGGAACAGTATTTTATACTCTCGATTCTCGTTGAAACGGGCGAGCTTTATCAGCGCCAAATCTGTGAAATGAGCTACAAAGACCGCCCTAACATGACAAGGCTTATCAATATATTAGAAAAGCAAGAACTTGTAACAAGGGTGCCTGACGTTAACGGACGGAAGGTTTTTAAGATAGTTGTAACCGACAAAGGCAAGGCGCTTCACGCAAGCATAAAACCTTTTATGCTTAACCTCAGAGACAAAGCAACGGAAAATATTCCGGTAAACGAGCTGGAAACCTGCCTGAACGTTCTGGACAAAATGCGCGACAACCTTGAAAAGCATGCGCAGCTACAAATCTGGTAATTCTACATTTTTATAGGAGAAATCAATGAGCACTAACGAAACTGAAAAAGATAATGACGAACTGAAAAAAATAACAAAAAACGAAGACGATACACGCCCGAGCTATATGAAGAAAAGGGTTATTGTCCCGACAATAGCCGCGGTTGCATTTGTTATTTTAGGCATTTATTTTGCAATTCACTCAATCCACTTCCAGTCAACGGATGACGCGTTTGTTGAAGGACATATTATATCAATTGCACCGCGAGTATCAGGACAGGTTAAAGAACTGCTTATCACCGATAACCAGCCGGTTAAAAAGGGAGACTTGCTTCTTGTAATTGACCCTAACGACTATGAAGCGGTTTTAAAACAAAAAGAAGCACGCCTTGAAGAAGCAAAAGCGGCTTTAAATATATCCGAAAAGCAAATTAATCAGGCAGAATCAAACTTGAGCCAGTCCGCACAGGATATACACGCGACCCGTTCAAAACTTGACTTTGCACAGAAAGATTACAAACGCTACACAGATATGTACAAAGAGGGAATATCATCAAAACAGGAATATGACTCCAGCAAAACATCGCTCACTGTAGCAAAATCAAATCATAAAGCCGCAATGGACAGAGAGAGTGCAGCTCACTCAGCGTTGCAGTCGGCTAAAGCAAAAAAAGATGCTTCTGTTGCTGAAATAAAAAGGCTGGAAGCTGAAGTTGAAGAAGCAAGACTGAATCTCTCTTACACAAAAATTTATGCGCCCGAAGACGGAAACATTACCTCAAGAACAGTAGAGCAGGGCAACTATGTTCAGGTTGCACAGCCCATGTTTGCTATAGTACCCGAAAACATCTGGATTGTTGCAAATTTTAAAGAAACACAGCTTGCAAATATGAAAAAAGGACAGCCGGTTACCATAAAAGTAGACACATACCGCGGCAAGAAATTTAAGGGCAAAGTTGACAGTATACAAAGAGCAACCGGTGCAAAATCGAGCCTTTTCCCTCCTGAAAATGCCGTCGGCAGCTATGTAAAAATCGTACAGCGTGTACCCGTAAAAATTCTCTTTACGGAAGACATTTCAAAATACAACATAGTCCCCGGTATGTCTGTTGTACCGGAAGTAAAGGTTAAGTAAGGGGTTTCAGGATGGCTGTAAATTCCGTTGCGGTTATAAAAAAAGAAACACCTCTCTGGCTGATTGCGTTCACAATCCTTCTGCCTACGTCATTTGCAATGCTTGCGACGTCAGCAACAAACGTTGCAATCCCGCATATTGCAGGTTACTTCGGTTCAACACTGGATGAAGCAAACTGGGTTATTACAAGTTATATGATAGCCAACGCCGTTCTAATCCCTTTAACAGGATGGCTTGAAAACCTGCTCGGACGCAACAAGTTCCTGAAACTTTTTATTACACTTTTTACTTTAGGATCAATTGTATGCGCATTTGCCCACAGCTTAAATTTAATGGTTTTAGGCAGGCTGATACAAGGAATTGGCGGCGGTCCGATGATGCCAATATCTCAAGCCATACTTATAGCCGCATTTCCGTTTGAAAAACGCGGGCAGGCAATGGCGCTGTTTGCCTTTGCAGTTATGGTATTTTCAATTATGGGACCGACTTTCGGAGGTTTTCTCGTTGATAATCTCTCCTGGCAATGGATTTACCTTGTAAACATTCCGGTCGGTATATTTTCTATTATACTTATTCACTGCAATGTAAAAGACCAGGAGAACAGAGTTTTACCTAAAAAAGTTGATGTGGTAGGGCTTATTACGTTAACAATCTGGCTTTTAACAATGCAGGTCGTACTCGACAAAGGTCAGCAGTACGACTGGTTTGGAACCCCGTGGATTTGCATACTGTCAGCTATTTCACTGTTTTCATTTATCTTCTTTATTGTCTGGGAGCTGGAATGCGACAGTGAAACCGCAGTTGTAAACCTCAGGGTTTTCAAAGATAAAAACTTTTTTATCGGCACAGTTCTCGGTTCTTCAGTAAACATGATTATCTATGTAACAATAGTTCTCCTGCCGCAATTTCTTCAAAGAATGATGGGTTACACTGCAACATTAGGCGGTATGTCATTAGCCCCGAGAGTCCTATCTTGCATTGTTATGCTTGTTCTTATCGGTCCTATGGTTGAAAAAATAGACAACAGGATTCTCGTTTCCGTAGGCTTTTTATTCCTTGCAATTTCAACAATTATGTACGCAAACTTAAACCTTTCAATTTCCTTCGGGTACGTTATTATTCCCAACATATTGATGGGTATAGGCGTTATAATGACTTTCATCCCCATATCGGGACTGGTACTTGCAACACTGCCCAAGAGCGAGCTTTCTAACGGTGCCGGACTTCACAGCCTTGCAAAATGCGTAACAACAGCATTTGTTATTTCACTTTCATCAACGCTTGTCGCAAGACTCTCTCAGGTTCACCAGACATACCTTGTTGAAAATGTTTCGCCGTTTAATCCTATTTTCCAGCAAAAAGTAGCAGCGCTTGCTCACAAGTTTATGTCAGGATACTCAGTTTTTGCAAACCACAAAGCGCAGGCAATGATGTACTTGAGTCTGCAGGAACAATCAAGACTTATGGCATATGTGGATGTTTTTGAAATATTTGCATTGATTGCATTTTTCCTGATTCCATGGGCTTTCTTCCTTAAAATTAAAAAACATGATTAATATTAATCTATGCCCTACAAGCATAGCCAGTAATAGAATATAAGTATTTGCTATTTTTAAAAACATGGTAAATAATCAATATATAAGAGTAAAATTGCGGTTTGAATACTCATAAAAATGTCACAGGAACTTGTTTTATGAAAAAACAGATTACAAACAAAACATTTGACGAAGAACGTTCACTATACAATTTAAGAAATACAGAAGTAGTAAATTGCCAATTTGAAGGACCGGCGGACGGAGAGTCAGTATTGAAAGAAGCAAGAAACTACACTGTAAGTGACTGCTCTTTTTCGCTGCGCTACCCTATGTGGCACGGAAAACGATTTATTCTTAAAAACTCTACAATGGATGAAAAGACCAGAGCGCCGCTGTGGTACTGCACTGAAGGAATAATTGAAAACAGCAGAATAAAAGGTATAAAATGCCTGAGAGAATGCAAAAATGTTGTTATAGAAAATTCAAAAATTGTATCGGACGAGTTCGGATGGCGTTGCAAAGGAATAAAAATAGAAAATTCGTCAATAGATTCCGTGTATTTTTTGTTTGAGTCAAAGAACGTTGAAATCAACAACCTAAAAATGACCGGCAAATACTCTTTCCAATACATGAAAAATTTGCATATTAAAAATTCAACACTTGACACAAAAGACGCCTTCTGGCACAGCAAAAACGTACTTGTCGAAGATTCAGAGGTCAAGGGCGAATATCTCGGATGGTTTTCAGAAAATCTTACCTTTGTAAACTGCAAAATAACAGGCACCCAGCCGCTTTGCTACTGTAAAAACCTAAAGCTTATAAACTGCACCATGGAAAATACAGACCTTGCCTTTGAATACTCGGATGTTAAGGCTGATATAAAAGGGCATATAGTGTCTGTCAAAAATCCTAAATCAGGAATAATAACCGCAGATACTGTCGGAGAAATTATAAAAGAAGATGCCGTCATAAAGTGCAACGGTCAGGTAGTCTTAAGAAAAAAGCCCCATAGTGAAGTTTTATATTGCCGACCGGTGCCAAAAGCTTGTTAATAAGCATTATCCCTGTGTTGGCACATACACCCCGCGCGATGCAGACGGTACAGCCTGTTTTTATATTTTGCCGGAAATTCGGGGGGTTGTTTTTTCATTACGCGGGGATTATTGCTACCCTCTGTGTTTGTACAGATCCTGAACACAAGCGTCTTGGATTTTCTTCTCGCTCGCTGCTGTCGCAGACTACGCTGCGCTGCCGTCTGCTTCGCGCTCGCTCCCCGGGCTGGGTTCACTTCGTTCACACGGCGCCCGTCCGAAAATCCGCTTCAGGATGACATACTATTTTATGCGCTTAGAGTCTGTTTTGATAAGCGTATTTTCTCTTTTTTGGTTCCGTTTTTTCTCTTTTGCCCACAACAAAAGAAAAAAATGAACGTTCAAAAAACTTGTTTGATACAATCGGTTTAAAGTCCGTTTGTTGAGGTAAATTAAAATTTACCTCAACAAAAAAGTTTTAATACACTATTTTGTTAACAATTGTAAACCCCGAAAACCCTTTCATACAAAGGTTTTTAAAAAATAATTCTCAAGAGGGTGGCAAAAAATACCACACCGATGTTTTAATAAATATAAGTGTGAAAGAAGGTATAAAGTTATGTCAAAAGTTTTATTTTTTGTATCCCCGACTCTGAATGCGCTTGCTGACAAAAGAAAAGGTACAGCAGGTAACAAAATAGACTGCGCTTTTCAACATTATAAAAATTCAACCATTTCAAATCTTCAAATTGGTGCTTGCGCAGGTATAGCAGCGTTAGCAGGAAGAAGCGTAACGATGAAATCCATTGCAGAAGCTGTTGCGGGCGGCGTAAAAAAACCGGGAATGCTAAAAACATTTATTGAATGTGTTAGAAATGCACCGACTCCGGTAAAAGTTATTACAGGTGCATTGGCAGGTATAAGCTTGCTTTACAGAACTTACAAAAAAGGTACAATTGAGCAAAAATATATTGACCGTGCTCAGTTCGTAGACCATACATTCACTCCGGACAACCCGCATGCGGTTCCTGATGCATATCAGGCAAAATAAGGTTTTATAATTGCCGAAAGCAACCCCTAAGCAGTAATGATTAAAATAACTGCTTTATATAGATACAAATTTTTATTTATTGGCAATATAAATAATAAAACAAAGGCAGTCAACCGACTGCCTTTTCCGCAAAAAAAAGACCGCAAAACGGTCTAAATAGTTTACGAGTGAGAGTGGAATATGCACATTTTTATATTATTAAAATTTTTAAATTTACTAAACTCACCACTTGTCTAAAACTTTTTATCAAATAGTATATAGTTAACAGGGGAACACACTACGGGGGTCGGTTCGTATGCAAAAGAGCGGACATTATGCAATAAAGACTGACATCCTGCCGGACAGAGAGGAGTATACGGATTATGGTTAAATTTTTATTTTTAATATCGTTTATAGCTGTATTCGCTTCCTCGTATCTTACCGCGGCGGTTTTTGAACGCAAAAGAGCAGGAATATGCTTTCTTTACACAGGTTTGATTGCATTTGCGCAGGTAGTGCTGAGCTTTGAAGTCATGTCGCTTTTAAACGCAATAAGCTGGCAGGGCACCCTCTTTTTGAATGCTGCTTTTTTAACAGGAGCAATACTCTTTTGGATAAAAAATGCAAAACCAATCGTAAAACCGGATTTACGAAGATTTTTTACACGTATCCTGCATGCCCTTAAAAAAGATAAATTTTTAATGCTTATGGCGCTTGGATTCATATTTTTTGTGGCAGTTGCCGTTATTTTGTGCATACTTATCCCGGTAACCTCATTCGACGCAATGTCTTACCATCTGAACAGGGTTCCTTTTTGGATATCACAAGGAAGCCTGAACCACTTTGATATAGCCGACGACAGAAACACTGTCATGCCGATAAACTCAGAAATCCTCTACATGTGGATTATGGTATTTTTAAAAGCCGATATAGGGTTGACTTTTGTTTCGTTTGCAGGATTTTTATTTTCCATAGTTTCTTTGTACAATATACTAACACTGTTTGGATTTTGCGAACGAAAGAAATTATGGAGCGTATTTATACTGTCGTCTTTCGCCTCTGTAATAGCAGAAGCCTCCAGCTATGAAACGGATATAGTCATCGGAGGATTGGTGCTTTGCGGAATATTTCTTTATCTGCAGGCAATAAAAGAACGCAAGCTCAGTATGATATATTTCTCATCACTTGCTTTCGGACTGGCATTCGGAACAAAAACGCCGGCGCTCATTGCATTTCCGGCATGCTTTTTACTGCTTGTTTATTTTTCAATATTGCACAGAAAAAAAGAGGCATTCAAGTCGATTGTTGCATTTTGCGGGCTTCTTACGCTGAATTTTCTAATATTTTCAAGCTATAACTACTTTTTAAACCTGATTAATTACGGAAATATTTTTGCAACAGACTCATCAAGAATTGTACACGGCTTCTGGGGGGGACCAAAGGCATATATCGCAAATTTTATCAGATACGTATTTATGCTGTTTGATTTTTCCGGATTCAGGTACAGTGAATACGTAGGTCAATACATAAATTCAGCAAAGTTTGCACTTTTTGCCCTGCTCAACATTGACCCCAATCTCGGGGTTACAATGACTGACGGAAATGTTGTAAATAACAAACTTCTTGACCCGGTTATAGGCGGCGGAATACTCGGATTTCTGGTATTTTTACCATGTTCCGTATTCTGCTTAATAGCAGCATTTTTCAAGAACAAACCACTGAAATACACTTACCTTATACCTTTCGGTTTTTTATTCTGGCTAAACCTGCTTGTTATGTCGGGCACACTCGGATATATGGTGTTCAGCGTGCGTTTTGTTTCATTTTTTATGATAATTTCTTCGCCTATACTCGCAGTTTCATACATGAAAAAGGGCAATTTTGTAAAAATTATTATTCTGTTCTTTTCATTGTCCTACCTGCTTTTAATAAGCACTCATCTTCCCTCGCGCTCAATTAAACACGCACTTAGAGTCTACCGCGAAGAAGGAAAAATTCTAAAAGCAAGAGAGAGAATTTCTTGCACAATTTTCAACGGATACTACGGAAAAATGCCATTCTGTACAGTTAAAGACTACATAAAAAATATGCCTAAAAATTCAAGAATAGGAATATTTCCGATGAGCGACACAAGGTCATACCAACTCAAAATGCTTGATTTTGAAGGATACAAAACGGATTTTCTTCTGTTTGAAAATATTGACAAATACAACCTCAAAGACTATGACTACATAGTTTTAACCGACCCGTACCAGGTAAGCACGGTAGTTTACCATCCGGAAAATGCGTACAAAAATAACTACACAGTAGTAAAAGACAAAGTAGTTTTTAAAAACGACACACCTGTAAAATGTTTTTACGTCTCCAACAGCAGAGTTCCGATAACCGGTAATGACAAAAGCATTCCTGTACAAAGCGTTTGCTATACAAAAGAAAATTTCTTTGAGGACAACGGTTTTAAACTAAATAAAATATTTATGTTCAAATCTGCACACAACGAAAACAGAAATACCGTAACAATCTATGAACGCAAGTAATGTATTATTTTAAAATTCTTCTCTGTCTTCAATATCAAAATTGAGTTGTCCGCAATAGTCCGCAAGATATGCCAAATTCAAAGTAATCAGATAAAAAGCAGCATATCTGAATACAGCACCAAATTCAAAAAATGAATGTGCAAACCATAATACAGGAAGCGCAATAAAAACATTAAACAAAGCAAGCAGCACAATTGCAACCAAAGTGTAGACCAGAACATCAGGAAAACCTGACATCAGTCTTTTAAAATTATAACTGTCTTTTATTTTAAATTCACGTGAAAAACAAATAATAGCCGTTATAATAATTGCTACAAGTATAAGCTCGATAATAGCAATCGCAATAAGCTGCGGCACTCCTTCAAAATGGAAAAGTCCCAGTGCATAAGTAACAGTAGGTATCCCTATTGCCAGATAAGGAAGGGCAACAAGAGTACATTTTACGCATACAGAAAGTATTTTTAACGGGTCAAACGGCGGAAGCGTAACAACAGACTGCGATATTCTGTTATTCATAATAATTGAACAATAACCGGAATAGAAAAACGCAAGTAGAGCAATTTGAAAATAATTAACACTAAACGCTGCCTGCTGACCGGTTGATGTTGCAGGCTGAGCCTGCGGCGCCGTCGTCATTTCAAATAAAAGATAAAAGAAATAAGCAAACGCACCTATTTTAAGTAATGCATAATTATCTGAATTTACTGCTCGTATTGAATCTGATATTGAAGCCATTAATTTTCCCTTCGTACTTTTATTATAATATCTATTTATTTAATAAACAACTACTATATATGTTTGATTTTTTTTTGTTATATCATACAAACAGTCGAGTTAAAAAAACGCAGTTTAAAAAAATTGACCACATGGTCAATAAACACTAATCACTTGGTTTATGGAAAAATGTTTAATTATATTCATAATATAAATTGAGGAGATGAGGGAATATGTTAAACGGTGTTTCAAATCACGATGTTAACGGACAAAACCAGATAAAACAGAGTGAAATAGAAAAAACAAACTTAAACAGAAAAAACCCTTATGCCAATGCAGACAAAAATCTTTTGATAGACGAAACAAGCATATCTACGGAAGCAATGGAAAAGTACCGGCGTGACCTTGATATAAAAAGATTTTCGGCGTTGGCAATGTCTGATCCTGAAGACTTAAGCCACAATACGCTTGTTGCGCAAAACGTTTTCAGTGTTGAAGATGCTGACTTTGAGAGCAAAATTTTTGAAGGTATTTTTAATAACAAGGTATTTTTAAAAGATTTGTTCGGCTAAAGAGAGCTAGAGTCAGAGGTTTTAAATGGAAGGTGTCAGCTTAGATAACACTGCGGGGCTGTCCAACATTGATTTGTCAGGAGAAAAGGCAGCTGCAGAAAAAATAACCAAGGCTTACGAACTTTATGCCTCAGGTCAGATTCAAGAGGCGGTAAACTGCCTTGAACAGGACTTGCAGGCATCCTCGAATGCTTATGCACAGGTGCTTCTCGGAAACTGTTATCACAAACTCGGACAAAAAGACAGGGCCATGTCTCTCTGGCAAAGAGCGACTGATCTTTCTCCTCTTGAATATTCCGCGTACTTAAATATCGGAAATGAACACTATTCAAACGGTGAAATCTACCAAGCCATTTTTAACTGGCATTGCGCCGGTTCAATTGCCCCTGAAAATCCCGTTATAAATCTAAACCTCGCTGTTGCATACGACAAATTAGGCTACAGAATTAAATCAACCAGATATTTTGAAAAATACCTGAAATACAACACAAACAAAACCTCTCCGGAATATCAAAAAATAAAACACGCAATCGCAAATCTGACGGCAAAAACGGAGTTTTACCTGAAAAAATCAGAAGAATACCGTGCCCAGAAGGATTTGCAAAAGGTTGCAGCGTCGTATCTTATGCTCATTTCGACCTACGCAATCCTTCCCGGTATATATACAAACCTGGCGAGCATATTTGTTTTCGATAAGAATTATGAGAAGGCGCAAGAATTTTATAAAATTGCATATCTTAATTTCCCTTATTCACCGTCAGTTCTTATGAATCTGGCAAATATGGAATATTTGTTGGGCAAAAAATCCTATGCATACTGTTATTACAAACGTGTGTTTCAGTACCTTCCCGAATCCACGTCTCACTGGCTGCAAGTCAAAGTAAAACTTGCGGAACTTGCTGCAGTCACAAGAGACAGCGAGTTGATTGAAACACATCTTCAAAAAGCAAAAGAAGCAGAAGATGTCTGTCAATATGAAGTTGCTATAGACGAATACGAAAACTATCTCATACTGACTGAGTCGCACTCGGATGAAATACAGCAGCTCATAGACAAATACAAAATCTTTCTGAATCCTGAACCTTTTGTCGTAAAAATGCTCTATGCTCAAATTTCAGAGCTAATGCTTTCAAAAAAACTTCACGCCGCAGTCGAGGTTTGTGATAGAATAATGACGATGGCGGAACCGCACACAAAAGAAATGATTTATGCAATGAAATGCAAAGTCGAGTGCAAAAACGTTATTATTGCAAGAGAACAGTTCGGTGCTTAGTAAAATTTTTAGCAGTATAAAAAAATTTATCTATAAAAATATTCTTAGAAGGACATACTACCGCTCGGGTCATTGTCTCGGCTGCGGAAGGTGCTGTAAACAGATTTACGTACGGCATGCAAAAAACGTAGTACAAACCGAAGACGAATTTAAAAAACTCAGACTTCTTCATCCGTTTTATACGTACCTTAATGTCACAGGCAAGGATGAAATCGGACTTATTTTTGAATGTACAAATCTCGATGAAGAAACCCACAAATGTAAAATACACAAAAAACGTCCGGGGATTTGCCGCAGATATCCGCAGGAGGCAATTTTTATGATGGGAGGAGAACTTGCGCAAAACTGCGGATACAAATTTACTCCTATCGAGACGTTTGATGAGGTTTTCGGCAGACTTAACAAAAAAAACACGCAAATCTGAGAAGTCTGTTTTAATCCCCCCCTACCATCGCAAAGTGTTATAGCCGGCGTCTGTTTTTATAAAGCGAGGCAGCAAACATTACAAACAGCAACCATCAAACGTGAATCAAATCAAGCCCCAACACATCCAAACCGGCGTATTCAGCCTTTTTCGTAAAGTTGTATTCAGACTCAGGATTGTACATAATATATCCGAGATAAGCCCCTAAAATAGCCTCAAGCTGCGCCGCAGGAACCATATTTGCAGGAAGGTCATAAATTTTAAATTTGTACCTGAAAGCGCTTTGCAACGATTTGCAGTCAATCGGGCTTCTTAGCTTAAACGCGGATGACAGCCCGAGCGCGCTTTTAAGCTCGCGTATGTCATATCTGAAAATATCGATGCCTTTTGCACTGCACTCACGGAAAAACTCACTGCCTCTGGTTGAAAATCTGTGTGTCCACTCGAGTTTTTCAACATCAATAAGAGAACTGCTTTGTATAAGCTGGTATTCTCTTGAGAGCAGCTTCCATTTTGCGTTCAGCATGGTCGGGTTTTCGGGAATTGAGATATTGAAAATAGCCTCCTGTTTGCCCGTAAAATTATTTATAAAAAATTTTACGTCTTCCATTGTGAACAGTTTATCCAGGCGTATAAGATTCAAATTTCTGTCAAGAACCGCAGCGCCTGAATCGAGAGATGCACCTGAAGACAGGGAAATTCCGACAAAATAGTGTTTATTTGAAAAATCTTTTTTATTTAAATTGTCCATGATAGTTAGTAAAGAGTCCTTTTTATCGGTGGTATGTTCGGTCGTCCTTTACTTTCGTACAATTTTTCAAAATTGTACTGAACATCCTTGTAATTTTTCACCGTAAGCTCAATTGATTTGTTTACAATAAAAAACATTACAGGCAGAGATATGAGGATGGTCATTATTGCAACGAACGTGTGTTTTGTAAATTTTATGAGGTGTTTTTTCCGACCTTCTGACACAACTCCGGTACGGTATTCTGTGAGCATCTGGTTAAAGACTTTTGTCCTTTCGTCCATAGGAATACCGTCAAAATAAGGAATATTCTCGGGTTCAACCATGACAACGAATTTTTTCGCTTTAGGTTTTCTGTTTGTTTGAGCAACCGGCTGTTCTATGGCAGCATATGGATCAAATTCTTCATCACCCTCTGCCGGAGCAAACTTGTCAGAAGCGCTTTGCATAAGCATTTGCGGACTCTGAGAGATAAAACCGTCAGCGTCATCGGTAAAATTGCTCATATTTTTGATAGTTTCCTGAAGCTTTTCAATCTCCAGTTTTTCATCAAAATCAGATAGCTTATAATCATTTACATCTTCGTCGTCTGGTGCCATTTAGTCCTCTTGTTTTGTAAAATCAGTTTGCTTGCATAATGTAAATATTTTTTGTACAAAAACTTTTTATGCTAAACTATATATATTATACTACATTTTTGCTAAAATTTTATATTATAAAAAACATTCAGATAGTGGAGAGGTTCATGTTTAATTTTGATAAAGAAAAACTGGAAAGTTACATAAAAAAGCTAAATGAGCCAAAAGTACTGATTATAGGCGACCTGGCTATAGATGAGATGGTTTACGGCGATACTGAGAGAATATCAAGAGAAGCTCCGGTTATTATTTTGCGCCACTCTAATACAAAAATTATTCTCGGACAGGCGGCAAACGCAGCGCATAACCTTTCGGCAATCAACAACGGCAAAGTATCGGCAATAGGGCTTTGCGGTAATGATTACTATGCGCCGGTGCTTTTAAATGCACTTAAAGAAGCAAAAATAAACACCGACTTTATGGTCGAAGATGCGTCACGTACTACAACCGTGAAATCAAGAATTTCAGGTGCGAGCTTTCATTCCGTAACCCAGCAGATTGTCCGGGTCGATAGAGTTGAAAATGCGGCACCCTCTCCGGAAATTGAAGCAAAAATAATAGAAAACATTGAAAAAGCTATTCCGCTTCACGACGCTGTGATACTCTCAGACTACAATATCGGCATGCTAACTGACAAAATTATTTGTGCAACGATAGAAACCGCAAAAAAATACGGAAAAATAGTTGTTGTAGATGCACAGAGGGATTTGGAAAGATACGAAGGCGCTTATGCACTCACGCCAAACCAGCCCGACACGGAAAAATCAGTCGGATTTTTTATAAGAGACGCAAAAACATTGGAAAACGCAGGCAGAGCACTTTTGCAGAAAACAAACGCGGAAGTTTTGCTAATTACAAGAGGCGGAGACGGCATGGCTGTTTTTGACAGAAACGGCGGACATGACGATGTGCCGGTTTTCAATAAAACAAACGTTTTTGACGTAACAGGTGCCGGAGATACTGTTGTTGCCACATTTACGCTTGCGCTTGCGGCAGGCGCTCCGCCAAAATACGCGGCTATTATCGGAAACCTTGCGGCAAGTATAGTCATTCGCTCTTTTGGCTGTGCTACAACATCAATTGAGGAAATACTTAAAAATTTGAAAAAATTGGATATGGAGCATTTTGTAATTAAAGTTTAGAGGATAGAGGAGAGTTTTATGAAAAAGTTTATTCAAAAATTTAAACCGCTGGATATTGCAATACTCGGCGCAATTTTTGTTATTATAGTTGTCGGAGTGCTTGCTTATTTTGGAAAAAACAAAATATTTTCAAGCAGTCCGGTTGAATTTACAAAGAAAATCGAATTTGAGGTCATGGTCAGAGGAGTTACCCAAACAGACCCCAATATTCCCTTTGTAACCGGTCAGGAAACTTTTATCACAATCAGAAACGTACCTTACACAAAACTCAAAATTACCGGTGTGAAATATGCGCCAAAACAAATGGTTATCCCGGTAAAAGACGGAGATAAACCCTATATGGTTGTACAGGATTTCAGTCAGCTTTATATGTATGATTACATCATAAAATTGCAGGATACGGCGAAAATCACAAAAGACGGCGCTGTTGTCGGCGGCAACAAAATCAAAATCGGCATACCGATTGTGCTCGAAGGTTTTAACTACCGTGTAAACGGCACTATTTCAAATGTTCAGATAATAGAAGACGTGAGATAATGAGTGAAAGTACATTTTTAGAATTAGGCAACAAATTTTTCGGTTTCTGCCAGAAAAAACTTTCATTTCTTTATGAAAAAAGCTTCATTCTGGGCAGTATCGACAATATAATTTTCTTATTCATAGTTGCAACGCTCGTCTGCTCGACTTTTTTCCAAAGTGAGCAGATTGGAGCACTGGCTATTGCGGTTGTCCTTTTAACAATTGTGAAATTGTTTATAAAAAGAGGTACCGCGCTGCGAATTACCAAAGGCGACGGAATGCTTATTATATATTTTCTTCTGTGCCTTTTAAGCGTTGTAAATTCGACACTGCTGCAGCAGAGTATACACGGATTTTTAAAGACTGTTATATATATAACATTTTATTTTGCGGCAGCGAACTACTTTTACGACAATAAAGGAAAAATCAAATACATCCTTGGATTAATCGGCGTGTTATGCTTTATTGAAAGTATAATTGCCATATTTCAGAATTGGCACGGAGTTGCGGCTATTGCAAAATGGCAGGACTCTCATTACGTAAACCCGGAAGATATAATCTCAAGAGCTTACGGAACACTAAAACCCTACAATCCTAACCTTCTTGGCGGATATCTTGTGTCGGGTATTTCCTGCATTGCCGCAACCGGATTGCTTGCGGTTGTAAAAAAGCATTACAAGAGTTTTGTATATAGCCTGATAATGTTTCTTGTTTGCGCTTATGCAATATTCGTAACAGGCTCGCGCGGTGCTTATCTCGGACTTGCGGCGATTATTGCCGGCATGCTGGCAATATCCGGAAAAATTATATACACGGATTTTTCAGCGGCTGAAAAAATCAAAAAATACTGGATGATTATTACATCAACTATTGTTGCCGGTGTAATAGCCGTTATGGCGGCGGTACCGCAAATAGCAAAACGGCTTTTCTCTATATTTCTGCTCCGCGGCGACTCCTCTACGTCTTTCAGAATGAATGTGTATCATTCTTCTTTAATGATGCTTAGAGACAACTGGATAATAGGAATCGGAACAGGAAACAGAACGTTTAGAGAAATATACGGACTGTATATGATGACAGGTTTTGACGCATTGAGCACATATTGCGTGCCGCTTGAGATTGCGGTGGAAAGCGGCATATTTGCACTGCTGTCCTTCATTGCATTTCTCGGCTACATGTTAATAGACACAATAAAATACATCTGTCGTCCTAACGACTTAACCGGAAAGATAATACTTTCGTCGGTAATATTAACCATTCTGGGTGTGATGACCCACGGTCTGTTTGATACAATATTCTTTAGACCGCAGGTTCAATTTGTATTCTGGACAATGGCGGCAATAGCTACGGCAGTTTTACTCAGCGTTGGCGAGTGTGAAAAAGAGGAAGAAGAAAATGAATAAATCAAAAAGAATAACACTTACAATCCTTGCTCTGATTGGTTTAGCCCTTTCTATAGAGCTGTGTGTTGTATATATAAATGCAAACTTTAATCCTTATGCACTTTCGAGTTTTTGCTCGGTAAACGAATTAATAGACTGTGACGGTGCAGCAAAAACCGTACATTCACAATGTTTTGGCGTACCGCTTTGTTTCTGGGGAATATTTTTATATTTTCTGTTCTTGTTCTTTACTTACGTGGACAAAATTTCAAACCTCAAATTCCTCGGATTTTTAAAGGTGTTTAAGCGTCCTGAAAGCTATTTGACAGCACTCGGGCTTATTGCTTTTATTCTGTCAATGGTTCTTGCAGGAATTTCGCTGTTTGAGATAAACAAAATCTGCATACTCTGCTTCTGTACATATTTTATAAATCTTGTAGTAGCACTTGTCGCAAAACCTGACGACGAAAATTTTTTCGATGTATTCAAAACAAGTATTGCAGATTTTATAGAAGCGATAAAGGTAAAAAGGTATGCAATTTCATTTTTTGCGCTTGTGCTCTTAGCCGCAGGCTTTTTGACATATACTTCGGTAACGAATGTTTTCACGCCGCAGGTTAAACAGTACAAACAGCTTAATAAAGCAACAAAAGATGCATATAATGTATCCGGAAACGTTCTTGGCGACCCTAATGCAGAACTTGTTGTTGATATTTACACAGATTATCACTGTCAGTTTTGTTTTGTGATGAATACAATGTTCTACAGAGCTGTTTCAGAACTCGAAAACCTGAAAATCGTGCACCACCACCTTCCGCTGGACAATTCCTGCAACAAATACATGCCCGGTCCAATGCATGACGGCTCCTGTCTTATGGCTAAATATGCAATAGCGGCAGGACGTCAGGGAAAATTCTGGGACTTAAACACAATCCTTTTCGATAAAGAAGCTGACATAAAAACAGAAGAAGACATACTTACTGCGGCAAGAAAACTCAATCTTGATATGGATAAACTGCAGCAGGACGCTCACAGCAAAGATGTCGAGTCTGAACTTTTGAAAGACATAGACAGAGCCAATGAACTCGGCATAGACGGAACTCCGGCTATGAGAATAAACATGGAGACACAAGTAGGTATTGTCAACTATGACGAACTCAAAGCAAAACTCCTAAAAGCCGGCGCAAAGGAAAGGAAATAAAAGTGGCAGAAGAACTTTTGCTCCATGCCTGTTGTGCCGTGTGCATGGCATATCCTATACAAAAACTTACAGAAAGCGGTTACGATGTAACCGTTTTCTTCTGCAATTCAAACATTGCGCCGCTATCAGAGTATGAAAGACGCCGCGATGAACTTGAAAAATACTGCGAAAAAATGGGTTATAAGTACATGATTGATGAGTATAATCCGTCAGACTGGCTTGATTTCATAAAAGGATACGAAAACGAGCCGGAGAAAGGCAGGCGATGCAATTTGTGTTTTAAATACAGACTGGAAAAAACCGTAAAAAAGGCACTCGAGCTTGGGATTAAAAACTTTTCCACAACCCTTACTGTCAGCCCGCACAAGGTTTCCCGCGAGATTTTTAAGGAAGCCGATTCACTTGTTCACTATGGTGTAAATTTTGTACGCGAAGATTTTAAAAAGCAGGACGGTTTCTTAAAAACAATGCAGCTTGCAAAAGAAAATGATTTCTACCGCCAAACTTACTGCGGCTGCTCTTTCAGTATAAGGTAACAGGACAAAACACAAATTAAGTACAGGTGACTATATAAAAAATTTCTTATTTATGTTATTGTAATAACAATTGTTAAAATAGGACTTGGGAAATCACGAATGACCGGTGACAAAATAAATATAATGGACATGCTGCAATTGACATCAACATACTGTCAGTTGGCAGGTCACAATTTGTTCAAAAACACAGTAAAACTCGATATTACATCAGAACAGTTCGGCATTATTTTTATTTTGCACTATAAAGACGGACTATATCAGTCGCAAATTGCAAAACTTTTGAAAAAAGACCGCCCGAATATTACAAGAATGGTAAATATTCTGGCAAAAAAGGGTTATATAACAAAAAATAAGGACGAGAAAAACAAAAAAATTGTAAAACTTTTTATCACAGAGAAAGGGAAAATAACAGCAGAAAAAATGGAGCCGCTCAGGCTTGAGTTTTACAAAAACATGACAGACGGACTCGGGGATAAAGATATAGACAATTTACAGAGTCTGCTTGAAAAAATCAGAAACAACATGACCAAACACTACGGAATAAATGTTTGGCAATAAACAGGAAGAAAAACAATGACAGAGGAAAATTTTAAAGAAAACAAAGAAATCAAACTGACAAAGAAAGAGAGACTGGCACAGCTTGCCAAAAAGAAAAGATTTATATTTTCACTGCTGACAATCGTCGTACTATCAGTGCTCGGCTGGCTGTATTTTTCATCTTTTGAGACAACGGACGATGCATTTGTTGAAGGACACGTTATACAAATAAGTCCGAAAGTCAGCGGCATAATTGAAAAACTTTACATTGACGACAATATGCACGTAAAAAAGGGCGATTTGCTGCTTGTGATTGACGATAGAGACTACAAGGTGCGTTATGAACAGGCTAAAGCCGCCTACGAAATGTCATTAAACAGCCAGAAATCAGCTGTAGCGGACAGAGTTGCGGCAGATATTGATAAAAAACTCGCAGCGGTTGACTTAAAGAGATATCAGAACCTTTACGACAAAGGCGCGGTTTCAAAACAGGAACTTGACCGTGCAAAATCAAAGTATGAAACAACTTCCGCAAATCTTGAAACAGCACGCCAGAGAGTTTTTTCGTCAAAGAAAAACATGGTTGCGGACGCAGAGTTAAAAAAGCTTGAAGCAGCAATGAATCAGGCAAAACTAGAGCTTTCATACACAAAAATCTATGCACCGGAAGACGGAAAAATCACAAACCGTTCAGCAGAAGCCGGCGCGTTTATTCACGCCGGGACACCGATGTTTTCCATAGTTCCTGACAAGAGGTGGGTCGTTGCAAACTTTAAAGAGACTCAGCTTAATCATATTAGAGTCGGTCAGAGAGTTCGTGTTAAGGTTGACGCCTACCCGCATTTAAGACTGAACGCAAAGGTTGACTCGATTCAGGCAAGCACAGGTGCAAGAACCAGCATGTTCCCGCCGGAAAACGCTGTCGGAAGCTATGTTAAGGTAGTGCAGCGAGTTCCCGTAAAAATCGTGTTTACGGAAAAGCTTGACCCGCAATACAGTATAGAACCCGGTATGTCGGTTGTTCCCAAGGTTATGGTTAGAGAAAAATGAGCGCTGAGGTTGCATTAAACGAAACAAAAATGAACCCGTGGTATCCGGCTTCGGCAATTATGATAACCATTTTCATGGTTGTCCTGGACTCGTCAATTGCAAACGTTGCACTGCCGCATATTGCCGGAAGCTTTTCAGCAACGCAGGATGAATCCACGTGGGTTTTGACAAGCTATCTTGTTGCAAACGGCGTCATAATCCCGTCAACTGCCTGGTTTTCAACACTTTTTGGCAGAAAGAATTTTTTGCTTCTGTCGACGATTTTGTTTACACTGTCCTCTGCACTATGCGGAATTTCATCAAATATGGGAATGCTCATTGTTGCAAGAGTACTGCAGGGTATAGGAGGCGGGGCAATTATGCCTATAGGTCAGGCAGTTATGATGGAGGAATTTCCGGTTGAAGAACGAGGGGTTGCGATGTCTGTCTTCGGATTCGGAGTAATCTTTGCACCAATTATCGGACCAACGCTCGGCGGCTGGATTACCGACACATATTCATGGCACTGGATTTTTCTCATAAATGTCCCTATCGGTATAATTGCCGTTATTCTCGGACGAATGTGGATTGAAGACCCGCCGTACGCAAGAAAAGGCAAAGTTCAATCCGTTGATTATCTCGGTTTTTTACTTCTTATTGTGTGGCTGTTCTCATTGCAGCTCGTACTTGATAACGGACAGAAAAATGACTGGTTCGGTGCAAGGTGGATAAGATGGACGTCAGGATTGTCTTTTGCTTGTTTTATAGGCTTTTTGTGGCGTGAGTTGAAAACCAAAAATCCGATTGTGGACTTGAAAGTTTTTTTAGACAGAAATTTTTTTATCGGCACAATGCTGAACACGGTAATCGGTGCAGTTTTGTACTCAACTCTTGCCATACTTCCGCTGTTTTTGCAGCATTTACTCGGCTATACTGCGACACTGAGCGGCTTTGCAATAAGTCCCAGAGGATTCGGGTCATTTGCCGGATTAATCGTCTGTGCACTGCTGGCAAACAGAGTTGACCAGCGTTTGGTAGTCATTGCGGGCATGGTTCTTCTCGGAGTCTCAAACATAATGTTTGGCTCTTTGAATATGGAGATTGCAATGAGCAATATTATTCTGCCTAACATCGTATGCGGATTTGCGTTCAGCTTGCTTATGATACCGCTTATGACCATTTCTTTTGTGACATTAACAAACAATCAAATGACGAATGCATCCGGTATCTTTAACCTTGCAAAAAGCGTAGGCGGCGCAGTCGGTACCTCTGTTGTTTCTACGCTTATTTCAAGAATGGGACAGGTTCATCAGACCAATCTTGTACACAACCTCACTTATGCAAATCACGCATTTATGGCTAAATTCAACGCTTTTCAGGCTGCAATGTCCGGTTCCGGCGCAGGGCTTGCCACATCAAAAGCTAACTACCTGATTTACGGCGAACTCCAGCAGCAGGCAAATCTTCTTGCTTTTATGGACTGTTTCAAAATATACGCAGCTCTCGTGATTTTACTTGTGCCTGCAGTATTTTTGTTCAAAAAAATGGCTTATGATAACAAGGAAAATTTATAGCCGTAATACCTGAAATAAAATGACGCAATTTACTATATAGAAATATTAAAAAAAGATTAATAAACCTTGAGTAAATTAATTGATAATCTATAATATGATTAACAAATAAACAAAAGGACGGTTATTATGGGGAACGATGATAATATTTTAAATGAAGAAGCCGAAGTTTCCGAAGCTGCGGAATCCGGCGGAAATCCTTTTTCTGATGAATGCATTCCGAAAGAAGAAGTTGAAGAAATTACTGAAGAATGCGACAATACAATTGAAAAACTAAAAGCGGAAATTGACAAGCTGAACAATCAGTATCTGCGTCTTGCCGCAGACTTTGACAACTACAGAAAAAGACAGATGCAGGAGAGAGAAGCGCTGCTCAAATACGGCGCAGAAGACACATTGAAAAAACTTATAGAAACGCTTGATACTATAGACAGAGCTGTTGCTTCAACTGAAAAAATGGAAGATGTTAAAGCTGTAAAAGACAGCTATAATATTGTTTTCAAACAGTTATTCGACGCATTAAACAAAATAGGATTGGAAGTAATCGAAACAAAAGACGCAACATTTGACCCTAACCTGCACGAGGCGGTAATGCAGACTCCGACATCGGAGTACCCCGAGCATACAATCATCGCTGAACTGCAAAAAGGTTACAAACTCGGCGACAGAGTTTTAAGACCGTCGCTTGTGAATGTTGCTGTCAGTGAATAGAGAGGGAAATGGCTAATTACTACGAGATACTGGGAGTTGAAGCTAATGCAACCCAGGAAGAAATAAAAAAGGCTTTCAGAAGAAAAGCCAGAGAGCTGCACCCGGACGTAAACAAGGCGCCGGATGCAGAAGAAAGATTTAAAGAACTGGGCAAGGCGTATGAAACTCTTATGGACGAGCAGAAACGCGCTTTGTATGACCGATACGGCGAGGACGGTTTAAAAAATGCCGGTTATGACAATGCAGGACCGTTTGATTTCGGGTTTGGCAACCTTAATGATATTTTTGAAACCTTTTTTTCCGGTTTCGGAGGCAGTTACGGCAGGCACGCCGACCCTAATGCACCTGTTCGCGGGCATGATTTAAGACTGGATATAGAACTCGATTTTGAAGAAGCTGTTTTTGGCATAGAAAAAGAAATAAAAATTGACCACCTTGAAACCTGCTCAGAGTGTAACGGCAGCGGAGCCAAAGCCGGTTCAAAACCAATAACTTGTCCGACCTGTCACGGTTCCGGTCAGGTTCAGCAGGTTACACAAACTATTCTCGGCAGCTTTAGCCAGATTAGCGTCTGTCCAAAATGCCACGGAAAAGGACAGGTGATAGAGTCTCCGTGTACAAAATGCAAGGGAGAAGGTCGTATTGAAACAGAAAAAGCCGTAAAGGTTAAGATTCCTGCAGGTATTGACGACAACTCAAAAATGCGCATAGCAAAAGAAGGTGATGCCGGCAAAAACGGCGGTTCAAACGGTGATTTGTATGTAGTATTACATGTTCGTCCTCACAAGAAATTTAAAAGAGACGGTTTCAATATTTATTCGGAAGAATTTATTTCCCTGCCGCAAGCAGTTCTTGGAGATACAATAACTATTGATACGGTTCACGGTCAAAAAAACCTGAATATTCCTGCCGGCACAGAGTTTGGAAAACTTTTAACGCTAAAAGGCGCAGGCGTTCCGGTTCTCGGCTCGAACGACAAATGCGGAGACCATATTGCGGTAATAAAATTCAAAACGCCAAAGACTCTGAACGACGAAGAAAAAAGATTGTACAAAAGATTGTTTGAGATATCGACTAATCGCAAATCTAATGATACTATAATAAGTAAATTCAAAAATGTAATTCACAATTAGAATTTATAAACTAAGGCGGAGTCAGGAATAAATATGAAATTGAAAAAGATAATAGTGCTGGTGCTTGTATACATACTCTCAATGAGTGCATCTTATGCTACAAAACTGCCGGAACCGATTGAAAAGTACATAAAGAAAGAAGTACCTAACACAAGAGTCCGCTTTGACGGGCTGATAACAACCCCGAACGGAACGAATTATCTTCCGGTTTTTCCTGCCGCAACAAACAGAGCTGCAACAGCGGTTGTAAAAGAGACCTATCCGGCAAATAAAAAATTTTCCCAGTATCCTGATGTGATACTTTTTGAGAACAATTTTGCACTTTTGAAGCTGATAAAAAACAAGCAAGGCAGACTTACTGTTACGGCATCAAAAAACATTCCGCCTGTTATAAAAGCAGGTGTTTTGCCTCAGGATTTGCTTGTACCGCCAGGCATGATTCTGCCCGATGATATGAAAATCGTGCTCGGAAACCTAAAAATCCCTCTTATCAGTTCACCTGTGAACAATTTCTTTCAGCAGGATTCCATCTCAAAATCAAAACCTGTGTACAAGAAAATAACGCCGCTGCCGGAACTTAAAAATAAGACTCTTTTGATTACAACTTTGGAATCATCAAGCGTTAATGTTGTACCTACGGATTCTGCCGAGCCAAAATTTGTTTTGAAATTGAACGGACTGCCCAGATTTGTAGAGCCGGTTTCAAACGACAATTATATTATGGTAGCAACGTCAGGCAAAACATTTATTGATGTTGCTGATATAAACCAGTCGGTTCTTGCCAAAAAAATAGATATATCTGCAATTCCGTCAGAAATTGTACTGACAAAGGACAGAGGCACTGCCTATGTCTCTGCCTCAAATGAAGAAGCAATATTTGTTATAGACATACATTCAATGGCGCTTCTTGAAAAAATTAAAATAACAGGGATACCCAAACACATGTATCTTGATGAAGAATCGGGACTTATCGGATACATTGACAAAACATCCGGTAATGTTTACACTTTGACGACAGCAATGCCATATATAAATAAAAGAATAGCCAAAGTCGGAAATGTATCAAAGCTGCTCGTCAGCGATAATAAGGTGTATCTGCTTTCAAGAACGGAAAACAAGCTCTCTGTATATGACGTTGAGCTTCAGGAAATGATTTTTGACATTGATACGGTTGTAAAACCAATTGATATGATGCAGTTTGGTCGAAAACTCTACATCCTCTCCGGCACAAATAAACTCCAGATTTTTAATATGGATGATTTTACAATGGAAATAGCAATAACTATTGCCGATAAGGGATTTACCAAGGATTTAGTCAAAGTGCCCGATTCAAACCTTGTTTTGATAACAGACATTGCCGGCAATAATTATTACGTATTTGATGTCACTAAAAACAGAGTTGTACAGACTGTGCCGACTGCGCTGAATATTAATGATTTAAAAATTATGAATGTAAGTGTGAAATGACAATAAAACAGGAGCTGTTTTCCTGCCGGACGCAAAATAATGACAGAACTGGAAGAAACATTTAAAGAGCTTGAAAAAACGCAGCACGAATACTGGAATGTCTCGAGAGAGACAGCAGTTTTTATGAGCATGCTCATAAAAATTTCAAACATAAAATCAGCGCTTGAAATCGGCACATCTAACGGATATTCAACTCTTTGGATTGCGGAAGCTCTAAGCCATACAGGCGGACACTTAATAACTATTGAATTTTGGGAAAAGCGTCAAAAGATAGCAGTTGAAAACCTTACAAAACACGGGCTTATTGACAGAGTTACCCCGATAACCGGTTCTGCAGCTGCTGTTCTTGCCGAGCTTGAAATAAAGCCTGATTTCATTTTTATTGACGCAAACAAAGCTGAATATATAAAATATTTTGAACTTTTAAAGGACAGGATGCCGACCGGTGCGATTCTTTTGGCTGATAATGTACTATCTCATAAGGAAAAAGTAAAACCTTTTGTAGATAGAATTTCTGCTGACTCAGATTTTCAAAGTCAGGTTTTGGACTTGCCGGCAGGACTCTTGATGGCATTGAAGATAAAATAGCCCGCCGCCTGTTGATGCACCGGAAATTTGCGAGGAATGCATGCCTGAGAAAAGCTGGTGACGGTTGCATAAAAAAGAGGCACCGTTTCCGATGCCCCTCTTAATTATTAACAGCCTCAAACTACTTAACGAGTTCGCCGATTGCTTTGAATACAGCCATTCTGTTAGCAGCATCTTTTTCAGCTTGAGCGTAGAGTTCTTCAGCGTGGTCAGGGTTTGTTTTAACCAGTGATTTGTAACGTCCTTCGCTCTTGATGAAGTCTTGATAGCTGCCTTTCGGGTCTTTTGCATCCCATGTGAAAGGCTGTTCATTTGCCGGATTGTATCTGTAAAGCGGATAGTAACCGGCTTCGACTGCACGTTTTTGTTCAGTCTGGGTTTTGGACATGTCAATACCGTGAGCAATACAAGGTGCATAAGCAAAGATGATAGACGGACCGTCGTATGCTTCAGCTTCCTGGAATGCTTTAAGAGTTTGTGCTCTGTCTGCACCAAGAGCAACTGATGCAACATAGACATATCCGTAAGACATACTCATCAAGCCCATGTTTTTCTTGTAAGTTTTCTTACCGCCTGTAGCAAATTTAGCAACAGCACCGGTAGGAGTTGATTTAGAAGCCTGACCGCCTGTGTTTGAGTAGACTTCTGTATCGAGTACGAGGATGTTTACGTTCTGGTTTTGAGCAAGAACGTGGTCAATACCGCCGTATCCGATATCGTTTGCCCAACCGTCACCGCCGATAATCCAGATGGATTTGTCGGTGAAGTAGTCTTGAAGCTCTCTTACTTTTGCAAGGTCAGCGCAAGGAGCATCCGCATATTTTGCAAGTGCTGCTTTTGCTTTGTCTTGTGCAGCTATAGCTTCTTCTGTTTTTGAGTTGCCGAAATGAGCCATAGCACCTTCAAGAGCTTCTTTCAAATCAGCCGGTGTTTTTTCGTTTTCAAGAACTTTTTCAACGTAAGTTTTCAAAGTATCTCTGTTTTGGTCTACAGCAAGTCTCATACCGAAACCAAACTCAGCATTGTCTTCAAACAGTGAGTTTGCCCAAGCCGGACCGCGACCTTCTTTTGTTTTTGTGTAAGGAATGGTCGGGAATGTACCTGAGTAGATTGAAGAACAACCGGTTGCGTTAGCTACTATAGCGTTTTCTCCAAACAGTTGTGAAACGAGTTTAACATAAGGTGTTTCACCGCAGCCTGCGCAAGCGCCGGAGAACTCAAACAACGGTTTTCTGAGCATTGCACCTTTGATTGTTTTTGTGGTGTTTCTGCCCATTACATTGTCAGGAAGCTCGTCAAAGAATTTTTCATTGATAACTTCAAAAGCATCTTCTTCTTTTTCGATTGTAGACCAGGTAAGAGCCGGTTTTTCAGGGTTTTTGTTAGCCGGGCACTGATCAACGCATACGCCGCAACCTGTACAATCTTTGCAGTAAACCTGAACTTTGAACTGCTCGTCAGCGAGTGCCGGTTTTGCAGGGATTGTCTTGAATGAATCCGGTGCATCTTTCAAATCTTTTGATTCAATCAATTTTGTTCTGATTGCAGCGTGCGGACAAGCAGAAGCGCAGATACCGCACTGGATACAGTTTTCAGGGTTCCAGTGAGGAACTCTCGGAGCGATTCCGCGTTTTTCAAGACAAGCCGTACCTGTCGGGATTACACCGTCACAAGACATTGCAGAAACAGGAATGTCATCGCCTTTTTGTCTCATTGACGGTTCAATGATTTTCTTAGCAAAGTCAGAAGCGTTATCCGGAATGAGTTTTACGTCATCAGCAGCGCTTACACCGTCTAATGAAGCAGGAACAACAACTTCTTCAGTAGCATTAACAGCTGCATCAATCAATGCAAGGTTCATGTTAACAACGTCGTCACCTTTTTTCTTAAAGGTTTTCTTTGTCATTTCTCTCATGCCTTCAAGTGCCTGTTCAAACGGGATGATGCCTGATACTTTGAAGTATGCAACCATCATAACCGTGTTTGCACCTTTGCCTCTGAGACCGGGCTGCTGTTCAATAAGAGTTTCAGCATCCACATTATAGAATTTGATTTTCTTATCGATGATAGTTTTTTGCATATCTCTTGTTAAGTGAGAGAATGCTTCTTCTTTTGACCACGGGCTGTTCAGAAGGAATGTGCCGCCTTCCTTAATGCCTTTTAAGATATCGTATCTGCCGATGTATGCGTGAGCTGAGCAGGATACAAAATCCGGCGCCGTGATGAGGTAAGTTGATTTAATCGGTTTGTCGCCGAATCTCAGGTGAGAAACGGTAACACCAAATGATTTTTTAGAGTCATAAGCAAAGTATGCTTGCGCATCTTTGTTTGTGTACTGACCAATGATTTTGATGGAGTTTTTGTTTGCACCGACAGTACCGTCAGAACCGAGTCCCCAAAACATGCAGTTTGTAGTACCTTCCGGTTCTGTAACTATGTGTTCTTCAATTTTTAATGATTTGTGAGTTACATCATCTTCGATACCTACGCTGAAACCGTGGAAACCATTGTTTTCAAGGTGTTTGTAAACAGCGTAAACCATTGACGGAGTAAATTCTTTTGAAGAAAGTCCGTAACGTCCGCCAATAACTTTAATTTCTTTATTGTCGAGTGCTGCAACAACATCCATATAGAGCGGTTCGCCGATTGAACCCGGTTCTTTCGTTCTGTCAAGAACGGCAATTCTCTTAACGGATTTAGGAAGTGCTGCGTTGAAACGTTTTACGTCGAACGGTCTGTATAGTCTAACTTTAACAAGACCGTATTTTGTACCGCGTTTTGCATTCAGATATTCGATTGTTTCTTCAATAGTTTCGCAGCCTGAACCTATTGCAACAATTACATCAGTAGCATCAGGAGCACCTACGTAGTCAAACGGGTGATACTGTCTGCCGGTTACAGCTGCAACTTTGTCCATATATTCCTGAACAATATCAGGAACAGCGTCATAGTATTTGTTTACTGTTTCTCTGCCCTGGAAGTATACATCTGTATTTTGTGCACCGACTTTGCAAACCGGTGCTTCCGGTCTCAGTGCTCTTTTTCTAAATTCTTCAATGTATTTAGGCTCAACGAGTTTTGCAATATCTTCGTATGAAATTTCTTCGATTTTGTGTACTTCGTGAGAAGTTCTGAAACCGTCAAAGAACTGCAAGAACGGAACTTTAGCTTTGTAAGTGGACAGGTGTGCAACAAGTGCCATATCCATTTCTTCCTGAACAGAGTTGGCGGCAAGCATTGCGTAACCTGTGTTTCTGCAGCCCATAACGTCTGAGTGGTCACCGAAGATAGCGAGTGATTGTGCAGCAAGCGCACGTGCCGAAACATGAATTACATGCGGAAGCATTTCACCTGCTGCCTTATGCATTACAGGAATCATCAAAAGCAAGCCCTGTGATGCCGTATATGTAGAAGTCAAAGAACCTGCCGCAAGTGAACCGTGTACGGCGCCGGCTGCACCGGCTTCTGACTGCATTTCAGCTACTCTGACTGTTTTGCCCCAAATGTTTTTCTTTCCCTGGGACGCCCATTCGTCGACCCATTCACCCATTGTAGATGAAGGAGTGATAGGGTAAATTGCTGATACTTCGCTGAGAGCATATGCAACATGCGCTGCGGCGTAGTTACCATCAACTGTTATTGTTTTTCCTGGCATAATTTAAATACCCTCCTTATAACTATCCTTTAATTATACCTACACGCCAACATGGTAATACAAACATATTTTTTATACAAACATCTAATCTCCTGCCTCAGCAGATTAGAGATATATTATGCAGGTGTATCAAAACAACGCACAATGCTGCGAAACTATTATCATGCTGGCGGATTTTCTTCTCAAACAAAGGCGGACATTTCCGGCACATGCAGAAACTTAAACAAAAAAATATTTGTAAACTGAATTATTTTTATAGTATGATAAAGAGACGATATGAGACATGAAGGAGAGGTAATTTTGTCGATTGTATTGGATAAAAGACAATGTTTGATAGCCGGTGACGGCGCTTTGCCGGTTGCTGTCGCTAAGGCTGCTGTTGAAAACGGCTTTGAAATGATAGCTATTTCCTTGTCTTCCGACAACAGAAACCAGTTGAAAAAGTATTGTTCAAAGGTCTACAACTTCGGACCGGGAGAAATTTTACGCATAAAAAGAACACTAAGAAATGAAAACATAACGCAGCTTACCTTTATAGGTAAAGTTCATAAAGGACTGCTATTAAGATGCCCAAAATTCGATATGGAAGCGCTTCGCCTTATGAAAGAAGCACAGAGACTTAATGACGACGCTGTTATGTTGATAATTGTCGACCAGCTTGAAGAAATGGGAATAACCGTTCTCGACCAGACTATTTTTATAAAAAATCTTATAGCACCGCCCGGTGTGCTGGGTATTCACGAACCTGACCCGGAACAGATTGTGGATGTTGAATACGGTTACTGGCTTGCAAAAGAGATGGGCAAACTCGATGTCGGGCAGTCTGTTGTTATTAAAAACAAAATGATTATGGCTGTTGAGGCTATCGAGGGTACTGACAAATGTATAGAGCGCGGCTGTAAGCTCGGCGGCAAGAAAGATGTTGTTATTGTTAAGGTCAGCAAACCGACTCAGGATAAGCGTTTTGATATCCCTGCTGTCGGAGTTAACACACTCAAAGTCATGAAAAAATACGGCGCAAAAATCATAGCCGTAGAGGCAAACGAGACAATTCTTGTTAATCAAAAAGAACTTATAGAGTACGCAAACAAACATAACATTATTGTGATGGCAGTATGAAAAAACTTTTTATAATTACCGGAGAGGCTTCAGGAGATGCACATGCAGCGGCAGTTGTAAAACGGCTGTACGATATGGATGTTGATTTGCAGATTGAAGCGATTGGCGGCAGGGAGCTTAAAAAACTCAATGTAAAACTCTTTTCCGACCATTCAAAGATGTCTGCAATGGGGCTGGATTTAAAAATACTTTTTGACCATTACATGCTTGGCAAAAGACTTGCCGGCTATCTGATAAATGAATACAAGCCAGACCTTGTGCTGATGATTGACTACGGCGGATTTAATCTTAATTTATCAAAATTTTTGAAAAAAGCCGGACTAAAAATTTATTATTACATTCCTCCTCAAATCTGGGCGTCCAGAAAATGGCGAATAAACACTGTCAAAAAAAATATTGACAAGGTTATGACAATATTCCCGTTTGAAAAAGAGATGTATGAAAGGGAAGGTATTAAAGCTGAATACGTAGGTCATCCGCTTATATCACAGCTTCCTCCGCCGGCAGTGCACAATGAATTTTTTGAAAAGTACGGTCTTGACCCTGCTAAAAAGCTTGTTGCAATTTTTCCGGGCAGCCGTCAGTTTGAACTCAGATACCTTATGAAGGTATTTTTAAAAGCAAAAAATATAATTGAAAAAGAGTACACAAATGTTCAGTTTGTAATTTCCCAGGCGCCGAACCTTAAAGACGAAATTTTTCGCAAATACTTTAAAGACGCTGATGTAAAAGTTATAAAAGGAGACAATCAGGCTCTGTTAAGCGTTGCGGATGTACTTATGCTTGCATCAGGCACAGTAGCGCTTGAAGCTGCGCTGTACAAAACTCCGATGATAATAAGCTACAGAGGTCCCTGGATTGCATACTTAATATACAGGCTGGTACGCTGTATTGAGCGTGTTTGTCTTCCTAATATTATTATGGACAAAGATATTGTACCGGAACTTTTGCAAAAAGACTCAAATCCGCATGTTATTGCAAAAAATATATTAAGACTATTGAAGGATGACAAATACAGGGAGGAAATGCAAGAGGAGCTTTCAAAGGTTCACGACCTCCTGTCACAGGAAGAATCGTCAAGAAAAGTGGCACAGATTATATCAGAAGATTTGCAGTTATGACAAAGAAAATCAGTCTTTTTAAATTATTCTGGATATTTTTTAAAATAGGTCTGGTGCTTTTTGGCGGCGGCTATGCAATACTTCCGTTTTTACAGTCAGAAATTGTTGAAAAAGAAAAGATATGCACGCAGGAACAAATGATTGACTATTATGCACTTGCACAGTGTGTTCCCGGAATAGTTGCAGGAAGCGTCTCCATGTTCATCGGCTACAGCGCAAGAAGTATATTGGGGGCATTGGCGTGCATTTTTGGTATGTGCCTTCCCGCATTTATTGCCATGATAATATTTGCAACAATGCTCGGAAATATATCCCATTATCCGATTGTTCAGTGTATTTTTAATGAAATAGGCATTGCAGTTTGTGTTTTGATTTTTTTAACTATAGCGGAGCTGTGGAAAAAATCCGTGCATGATTTTTGGACGGCTGCAATTTTTGTTATATCAATAGCTGCAACTCTCTTGTTTGATGTTTCGCCGTTTTGGGTAATCATTTTATCAGGTATTTTCGGGGTGGCTGTCAAAATTTTAAGGGGAGAAAAGCGTGCTGATTGATGTATTCACGGAATTTTTCAAAATAGGATGTGTTGCTGTCGGCGGCGGATATACGGTTATACCGTTTTTGTATTATCTGATTCCGGTCTATCACTGGTATGACGCGGATACTATAACTGAAATGATAGCAGTATCCAACGTTACGCCCGGTCCGATTGGAATAAATATGGCGACTTATGCAGGATTTCAGGCAAACGGATTTTTGGGTGCCGTGCTTGCCACGGTAGCTGTTGTTTTGCCGTCTGTAATAATCGTTCCGATACTGTCAAAAATTCTAAAAAAATACAAAAACAATTGTTTTACGGAATATGTTATGTACGGTCTGAGACCGGCAGCAGTAGCGCTTATATCAGTTGCCGCAATACAAATTTTCACATCAACAATTTTAACTCCGGACAAATTTGCAAATACCTACAGAATAACTGACATAATTTCCCTTAAATCGCTAATGATGCTATGTTTCTTTTCCGTATTCGGATTTTTCCTTCGCAAACGCCCGATGCTGCTAATTTTATTGGGTGCAATTGCAGGTGTCTTTGTCTATATTGCTGAAAAATTTGTATAATTTTGCGTTTTCAGTGACAGCGCGGCAGAATTTTTACTTATTGCCTGCAAAATTTACGGTTTACTTAAAATAATCGCATATTAATTTTTCGTTTCTGTTTCTAAACAACCCGAAAATTTTGGACAGCAAAGGCTTGTTCATAGCTTTTAATTTTTGACGGCAGATTGCCTTTTTAATCAAAACTTTATTATATTTTTCATTAAGTTCTTCGGATTCTTCGAGTTTTGGTTTTAGCTTCGTAAGTTCCGTGTTGCACATTAGAATTGTCTGTCTTAACCTTGAAGCCTTGTCATTTGTCATTACGGGTCATTCCTTTTTGCTTATATTTTAAACGACGATTTCAACATTATTATGATAATAAATATAACTAAAAAATCATTCCACCAAAAAGTCTAAATTAGATTAAGAAAAGTAAAAAATTTTCATATACACAACTGAAGTGCAGAATTTAAGGTGGTATTTTTTTGAAAAAATTTTATATTAAACAATCGGATAATACGTACCCGTACTCGCGGTTAATGTTTTTAAAACCGATAAAGATTAAAATACAAACGTATTAAAAAGGCGTATGAAAAAGATACGCATTATTCATGAAAGGAATGAAAATGACTACAACTTTTAATCCGCTTAAAGAAAAAGGGATTCCTGTTGATGAACAACTGAGAACCTGGCACGACATTGTGCAAAAACCCTTTAATAAAACAGATGTTGACTGTTATACGAGAACAAGACAGATTCTTATGAACGGAATCGAGGTAGAGGCGTGGAATTTTAAACATGCCTTTGCAAGATTTTCTGATGATATTGAGATAAACAAATTTATTGCCCAGACAAGGCGTATCGAAGATATGCAGCAAACGACCGTAAACTGGCTTACACCAAGCGACCAGTCCGTCCTTGAAACAACTCTCGGATATGAACAGGTCGCTGTTGATTTAACGGCGTGGCTTGCGCAAAATGAACCGGACAAATACGTCAAAGAAACGTTTGACTTTGGTCTGCTTGAAGATTTTGACCACCTGTACCGCTACAGCCAGTGGGCACATATGATTCACGGAATAGAACCGTCTGATATAGTGCAGGGGCAGACTGATGTCGTTTTGGGTCGTCCGACGCAAAACCATCACAATGACAATGCAATAAGACTGAGAAAGCATTATGACAAAGACACTGCAGCCCCGCAAACAAAAGTAAACATCCTGACTCTTGTCTCAGGTGAGCAGCAAACGCATAATTTTTATGCCGAACACGGTATGCAATACGGAAATGATATACTCAGAGAAACTTACGCAGAAATCTGCGACGTGGAAGAAGAACACGTCTCGATGTACGAATCTCTGATTGACCCGACCGAGTCTATGTATGAAAAATTGCTGCTGCACGAATTTACAGAGGTTTGCAACTACTATACCTGTATGGAGGACGAGGTTGATGAACGTATCAAAAAAATCTGGGAAATGTTTATGCTCTTTGAAATTGAGCACATGCGCTACGCCGCAGAACTCGTAAAAAAATACGACAAAAAAGACCCTGAGGAAATAATCGGTACAAATATCGTTATACCTTGCAGGTTTAAGTCCCAGAAAAAGTATGTTCAAGATATTCTGAAAAAAGAAATAGACAAGCGTCTTGACAATAATATGGGTTACACAACAATAGATGAACTGCCTGACGACTGGGAAAGCTACTCTGTTCAAGAGGCAGTGGCGGAAGACGGTGCACCCACTGAAACGACTATACGCCTGATTATGATTGCAGATAACAGGGATATCGTCGAAGCGGATGACGCGCTGATTGCAAAACAGCCGCAGCTGCTTGCAAAAGGTCTTCAGGACGAAGCCCAGGCACCAAACACTGTTAGTATTGAAGAATATGAAGAAATGGGCGAAAGAGACGACTGATTTATTCAGAATGGATGTGTCAAAAAAACCCGGGAGTAAAATAAAACCCCGGGTTTTTGATTGCATATATTATACTATTTTACGTAGAAATCAGCGTTAACGTATACTTCCATTTTCACTTTTTGTGCTTCAACAGGTGTAGACTTTGCAAAAGCTGCACCGTAAGCAGCAGGAGCAGGTCCTCTGTTTTGAACACAGTTTACGAAAATTCTTTTTACTCCGCAGAGCTTTTTGTCAATTGATTTTGCAGTCATTTCTGCGTTTGACTCAGCTTTTTGGGTTGCTTCTTTTATAAGTGCTGCCGAATAGAGATTTTCGTTTTCAACATAAAATCTTATGTCAGAAACGTTTGTTGCATTGTTTGCAACCGCAGTGTCAATAATTTTCGACACATTTTTTATGTCCTTTGTCTTAACATTGATGGTGTTTTGCATTGTGTAATTCTGAAAATGTTTTTTGCCCTTTTTGTCATAAGAATAGACAGGTTTTACAGAAATACTTGTTGTTGAAACCGTGTCTTGTTTGTCAAGTGCAAGAAGTGGTTTTAGCGCCGATAGAAGTTTGTCTGTCTTTTCATTGTTTGTTTTCATGGCAGCTTGAGCTGTCGGTGCAGATGTTTCTACAGAAAACGCAACTTCTGCGGTGTCCGGCTCTACTTCGTTTGTCGACGAAACAGTCACTGAAATAAATCCGTGTTCTTTTTCAGTAAAAGTTAATGCGTCAGATTTTAGTGCGGGCATTGCAAATACTGCAAGCATCAATACAAGAATAAACTTTTTCATAATTACCAATAACTCCTATTTCTTTATTTCTTCGTTGTTTTTATTGTGTTCTTCTTTAATAACCGAAAACTCAGCTTTTTGTGCTTCTTCCAGTTCTTTTCTTTTTGCCTCTATAATTCTTTTAAGCCTTTCTTCTGCCGGTGATACACTTTTAAATGAAATACCGAAGTCTTTTTTTATGAGTTGGAATGTAACAAGTGCAATAATACACCAGAGAATAATTCCGTGTAAAAGAGTCATAGAAGGCATATCCGCAATGTAAGACATAATAAAATTCCAGATATGCATACATACCCAGCCGGGAAAAATAAGGAATCCCGCAGCGGCGCAACCAAGACCGAAAAATACAAAAAATATTCCTTTAAGTCCGGAAAGCTGTATAACATTAAATCTTCTGTTCATTATTGTTCTCCAAGCAAATTTTTAAATTCATTTTCATTAATAATTTTTACACCTAGTGTTTGGGCTTTTTCAAACTTTGAGCCGGGTGCTTCACCAACAAGTACATAAGAGGTTTTCTTGCTGACTGAAGATGAAAGCTTACCGCCATTGTCTTTTATGATTTTTTCAAAATCACTTCTGGGTGCTGAAAGAGTTCCAGTAATTACAAAAGTGAGTCCGGCGAATGTGTCTTTTACCTCGTCCCCGCTAAGTTCTTTAGGTATAACACCATTTGCTTCCAACTTTTGTAATACTTCATTATTGTATGAATTTTCAAAAAAATCAAGAATGCTGTACGCGATTTTTTCTCCGGCACCTTCAATGTCAAGAATGTCGTTTAGCTGCGCTTTTTTAAAATTTTCAAAGGATTTGAATTTTTTGGCAAGCGTTTCAGACATTTCTTTTCCGACGTGCCGGATACCAAGGGCATTAATAAATCTTGAAAGTTCGGGTTTTTTAGACGCCTGAATCGCATTGTAAAGATTTGCGGCAGATTTTTCAGCAATTAAATCCAATTTTAAAAAGTCATCAATAGTAAGCGAGTAGAGATCTGCCGGTGTTTTTACAAGCTCCCTGTCCACAAGCTGCGCAATTATACTGCCGCCAAGCCCGTCTATATCAAGGCAGTCACCGCTTACCCAGTATTCAATACGTCCTTTTATTTGCGCAGGACAGCCAAAAGAGTTTGGACAGTAAAGATTTACTTCGCCTTCAGCGGGAATAAGTTTCGTACCGCAGTACGGACAGGTCTCAGGCGGTTCAAAGCTTCCGCTTTTTTCACATGACTTTTCCATAACTGTAATGACTTTCGGAATGATTTCAGCGGCTTTTTTAATTAAAACCCTGTCTCCGATATTAATATTTAAACGTTTTATCTCGTCAAAATTGTGCAAAGTTGCACGCTGAACGGTTGATCCGGATATAAATACCGGCTCAAGCACGGCAACCGGCGTAACGGCTCCTGTTCTTCCTACATTAACTTCTATATCGAGAAGTTTTGTGGACATTTCCTCAGGCGGAAATTTAAAAGCGGTAGCCCATCTCGGAGCGCGGGATGTAAAACCAAGCTCATTCTGAATAGCCAGCTCGTTAATTTTTATGACAACGCCGTCTGTTGCGTAATCAAGATTGTAACGTTCTTTATCCCAATATTTACAGTAATCTATGGCTTCCTGTATGTTTTTGCATTTTTTAAAATTAGGATTAAGGTTGAAACCCATGTCTTTTAAATATAAAAGTGTTTCTTCGTGTGTCTTCACATTTTTATCGTTCAAGATTCCGGCATAAGTAAACATTGCAAGCTCTCTTTGTGCAGTTATTTCCGGATTTTGCTGCCTTAAAGAGCCGGCGGCAGCGTTTCTGGGATTTGCAAAAAGTTTTTGACCTGCTTGCACCTGACGTTTGTTTAACTGCTCAAACGCGCTTTTGGGCATGTAAATTTCTCCTCTTGCCTCAAGCGATACACCTTCTTTTCTCAGGTGCTCGGGGATTGTTTTTACAGTTCTGAGGTTTGCTGTTATATTTTCTCCGGTGACCCCGTCGCCGCGCGTAGCGCCGACTGTCAGATATGAATTTTCGTAAGTAATTGCAATTGCAAGTCCGTCGATTTTTAATTCACAAACGACTTCAAGCTCTTTTCTTGTCGGAAACTCAGCTTTAATTTTTTCATACCATTTTTCCAGTTCTTCGTATGAGTAAGTATTATCAAGGCTGTAGAGACGTGTTTTGTGTGTATAGTCCGCAAATTTTTTTGAACCGGAACTGCCTACCTTTTGGGTTGGAGAATTTTTTTCCTTAAACTGCGGAAACTCTTTTTCAAGTGCCTCCAGTTCCTTAAAAAGTCTGTCGTACTCAACGTCCGAGATTGTTGGTGCATCAAGTTCGTAGTAATTTTTATTGTGAAGGATAAGCTCATTTGTTAAGTCTTTTATCCTTTTTTGCGCTTCTGTCGTATTTATGGCATAATTCCTTTGTAACACTAATCAAAATTATTGTACAACAAAAAAATATGAGTTTAATTCAGAAAGTAACATATAATAAAAAATTTAACAAAAAGACCTGTAATTTTACAACACCGAGTCATTCACAGGGTGATTTTATCTGCCCTGAAGCAGAAAACCTCCTGGGGCGCAAGTTTTTTGAATGCGATATGTCGGAAACCGAAGGATTTGACAACCTTAGAGCACCTGACGGAATCTTAAAAGAGCTGCAGTATAATATTTCTAAAATATACACATCAAAGTGTTCATTTATGCTGCCAAACGGTGCAACAACCGGGATTATTGCCGCCATGCTTGCTGTATTAAACAGCTTTGATGAAGTTCTGGTCGCAAGGAACTGCCACGTTTCTGTTTATAACGGTCTTGTGTTGACAGGCGCAACGCCTGTTTGGTTCATGCCGGAAAGGGATGAGAAATGGGATATTTTCAAATCCGTTACGGCAGAAGAAATTGAGCGCAAGCTCAAAAGCAACCCTCTTATTAAAGCGGTTATAATAACAAGTCCGACTTATGAAGGAGTCTATTCAAGCATTCCGCAAATTTCAGAGGTAACAAAAAAGTACGGTGCCGTTCTTATTGTGGATGAATCTCACGGTGCCTTGTCAAATTTTGCGAGAGATTATACGGGATATGCACCTGCAATTGTTTCCGGTGCCGACATTTCCGTACATTCTTTGCACAAAACAGCCGGTGCACCCGCGCCCTGCGGACTCTTGCACATTGCTAAAAGTTCTAAAATTACTCCTGAGGCAGTACAGGCAGCTCTGAATCTTGTTACAACAACATCGCCGTCTTATCCGATGATGATTGCGATAGAGGCTGTTGTAAACTTCTTGTTCTCGGATAAAGGGAAAAATGAAGTCAGAAAATTGTATGACCTAGTGGAAGATTTTATTGCAAAAACGCATTATCTGGATGATGTGGAAGTCTATTCCGGATTTAATGATAAAGCAAAATTGCTGCTTAGGATGAAAAGTCTTCCTGCTCAGGCGGTTGCCAAAATATTAAATGATGATTTTAAAATTGAAGAAGAATTTTCAAACGACAACGCACTTCTGTTTTTGACAGGAATAGGCACCCAAAAACGCAAATTTGAAAAACTTTTAAGTGCACTAAAAGAAATATCGGTTATGGAGGTTGAGGCGGATATCGTCGGAGACAAATACAATATAGAGCTGCCGAGAATGATTTATACCCCGCGCGAAGCTTATTTTCACCCTTATGAATATATTGATACGGAAAAAGCCGAAGGCAGAATTTGTGCAGAAGTTGTACTTCCATACCCGCCCGGTATTCCGATGATTCTTCCGGGAGAAGTTATTACAAAAGACAATATTAAATTTATTATGACAGACAAGGTAAAAGTAACCGGCATAAACAGGAAGTAATCAGAATGTTGTTTTGCCCGGCGTATTTCTGTACCGGCTTGGAAATCAACAATATCGACCTGCTCACTGATTATCTTTTCGTGTATTAATATACACTGTTAACATCTTTACAAACCCGGTGTTTAGCTGATACAATATTCAGACTTAGTGTGAGTTATTTTTAACAAAATTCAACATTTCCGATTTTTTTGTCAAAAAAAATGTATTATGTGTTTTGTAAGATTAACTCAGGAAGGTGAAATTTTGGACTTGAATAAGTTAAAAAGTACGGATAACAACGAAAGCCGGAGTTCAGGCGCCCCCCAGACAAACCCGATACTCCCGGAAGGACTTGTGTCTAAAATTAACAGCCTTAACAACAGAACCACTGCAAATCGTATGTATGCCGGCTACAGCCGCACTAACTGGATGCAGACAGCAAGTATCGACTACGCTGAAATAATTAAATTTTTAAATGAAGTTATAAAAGACAAAGACACACAGGGCGAACTATTTTATTCACTCCATAATATATGCGTTAACAGACTTAACGCGATGTTCACCGCCTTTGGCGTTTTTAATGAGCAGTCAAATTACATAAATCTGAAAATTATTGACAAAATCGGCTCTACCTTTACATCAAGAATTTTGATTAACGGACATGAAACCCCGATAGAGCAGGCTTTTAAGTCAAAGCAAATTGCTTTTATAGAAAACAGTGATTTTTTGAACATTCATTACCTGACACAGTCTGCAGTGGGTATTATTCCCCTTTGTATTGCCGGAAACTGCAGCGGGGTTTTTCTTGTCGGAGATAATAATTTTGAATCTTCCGCTGAATTATACAAACTTATGGCAAATTATCTTGCACTTTTTGTACAAAATAAAGAGCTTTCGGCAAAAGTTATGCTCAACACCCACACAGACGCACTGACAAATCTCAACAACCACAGAAAATTTCAGGAAATACTTGCGCAAGAGCTTGATAAGGCAAACAGAACCGAGACTAAAACATCTGTTGTTATTTTTGATATAAACAATATTTCACAGATTAACAAAGATTTTGGACCGGCAAAAGGGGATGAAATAATAAAAATTGTTGCTGACAAAATTAAGCAGAACATCAGAAACAACGATACCGCAGCCAGATACGGCGGGGATGAGATTTCTATAATACTTCCCGAAACAGACTCTGCTGACGCAAAATATCTTGCGGAATATCTGACATACGCGCTTTCCTGCTGTCTTGTCGACGATGTCGGTCCGATTAAGGTATCTGTCGGCATTGCAACTTATCCTGACGCTACAAAAGACCAGGAAAAACTTCTTATACTAGCTGAACAGGCTATGTATATTTCAAAAAGCAAAGGTTACAAAAACGGAATGTCAACTATTGTGTCCTCAGAAGATTTTGATTTCTGGGATGATATGGCGCTGAGTTCTTTTGCTTCGATTGTTGCAAAACGGCATTCGCAAATAGGCATAAACTTTGATGAAGAACTTGTTAACAAGTTCCATAATGAAGAAATTATCTCGCAAAATCACCTTATAGAAGTTGTAACGTCGCTTGCGTCAGCAATAGATGCAAAAGACGAATACACAAAAGGTCACTCGTCTTCTGTCTCCAGATATTCAGAGGCGCTTGCAAGAGCGCTTAACCTTCCGGAAAAAGATGTTGAGCGTATAAAACTCGGCGCTTTGCTGCATGATATCGGTAAAATCGGCATACCGGAAAATGTTCTTCGCAAACCCTCGAAGCTGACTGACGAAGAATGGGAAATAATGAAACAGCACCCTGTTATCGGCGCAGAGAAAGTTCTAAGACCGAACGAGTCGCTTCATGACCTGATTCCGATGGTAAAATATCATCACGAACACTGGGATGGCACAGGGTACCCCGAAAGACTTAAGGGTGAAGAAATACCGCTGACGGCAAGAATAGTTTCTGTTGCTGACGCTTATCACGCATTAATAAGCGACCGCCCCTACAGAAAAGGTCTTTCTGTTGAAAAGGCTTGTGAAATTTTAAAACTCGGCGCAGGCATTCACTGGGATGAAAGACTTGTAAGAGCCTTCATAAGTATTGCACCGTCTCTTGCCACAAAAATTTAGTTCCCGTATTTATTGCGGCAAAAAGTTACCACTCAACAGTAAATCCTTCAAAAAGCCCTTTAAGACCTTTTCCTTGGGATTCTTCCGATTTCTGTTTTTGTGTTTGTTCCGCTATAGGTTCTTCTTTGGGAACTGTTAGCTGCTGTATTGCGCTGTTTGTATAGGAATTTCTTTCAATATTGTATAAGGGACGGGTTGTTTCCGGTTGAAAAATACTCTGGTTTATCGGCATATTGGCAGGAACACCCTCGGCAAAAGCTGTCATCGGAAGCATAAACATAATTAAAACAATAATTTTTTTCATTACAAATCATCCTCTATTTTGTAATTTTCTTTAAATTTTCTCTGGCTCAAAATTGTACCTATGTCAGGTGTGCAGGTGATTTCAAAGTGGAAACGTCCTGCCTGCTGGTCGTATTCATACCTGTTGTTGAGACCGAAGCCCCAGTAGAATCTGGCACCGAGATTCTGGCTTAGCTGCATTCTTAATCCGACCCCCCAGCTCATCAAAAAGTCGCCGCTGTCGACTGCTTCACCGTATTTGTAAGGGAAAACCATACCATTGTCCATAAATACAGCACCTTTTATCATATCCCTCGGTCTTATGTATCCGAGTCGTTCAGAGCCGATTTTTCTCGGCAAAAACGGAAGCGGGGTTAAGATTTCCGCACTTGCAAAATATCCGCTTTTTCCGAGAAGCAGTGCTTCCGAATAACCTCTTACGGTCGAAATACCGCCAAGCTGGAATTGTTCCATCCAGGGAAGATTTTTGTCCGGAGAATACTGACCTGCAATCCTAAATTCACCCAAAATACCGTGCCCAAAATCGTGCAGTCTGGTCAGGTTGCCTTCATATTTCAAAAACTCATCATCACCTGAAAAAGCTTTGAATCCGGCAGAACCGAAATGACCGGTATACCAGATACCGCGTTTTGTGTCTTTTCTTGCAGTAAATCCCTGAGTCACAGAGAAAGTATCGTTTTCCAGTATTTTTACGCCTGTTATATCTGTGCTGGAATGTTTTATGTTTGCCGATGTGTAAGAATTAAGGTTGAAATCAGGGTTATTGACAATCGGGTGTGTCAAATAAGCTGAATAAACCTGGGATTTGCCGCCTATTCCCCAGGCTCTCATCGGACCTTTTACAACATCAATATTATTTGCGGAAACAGAAACCCCAAAGCGTGTGCCGTACTTACTTATAGGAATATTATAGTCTGCAAACCCGATACGCGTGCCTTTGCCAAGGTACCCGCCTAAAGTTAATTTGTCTCTGAGACCCAATACGCTGTCGTATGTAACCATTGCGCCGACCCGGTTTTTACCTGTTGACTCTCTGCCGGCGTTGTCAGTCATAACAGAAACTTTGAACGGGAAAGGTTCTTCCGTTTTCAGTACAATATCCGTTTCGCCTTGATTTTCTCCGGCATACAGCTCAATTTTAAGCTTAGCAGTGTTAAGATTGTTAAATTTTATAACATCCTTTTGAAGCTTGCCGAGCTGCACTACACTGCCTTCCTGAATCGGAACACGGCTTGTAATGTAAGTTGTACGGGTGTGTACGTTGTCTTCGACAGTAACCTTACCGACAGTCCCCTCGATTAGACCTATTTTCAAAATGCCGTCTTCAATAGTTTGCGGCGGAAGATAAGCTCTCGAAGTTGTGTAATCGCCAAGAACATAACAGCGGGTGATTCCGTCGACCACCTTTTTTATGTCTTCCAATGACACGGGTTTTCCGAACAGAGGTTCAACAAGCCGCTGCAGTTCTTCCTGCGTAAAGATTTTTGACTCCGGAAATTCAACCTGTGTTATAGTAGTGCGAACTTCCTCAAAAATAGGTTCGATGGGCTTTTCAACCTCCTCAAAAATGCCGCCGGTCTGTTGGTCAACAAAATAAGGAATAGGCGGTTTTCCGGTCTCATTCTCTGATACTGAGTCTGAAATTACTTGAGGAATATTGTTTTTGTATTCAAAGTTACGGGCAGGGGAAGCAAGACCTGCATCAGAGTAATCTGTTTGGGGAACAAAGTTTTCACTGTTATTTTGAGTTTCCGGCTCATTACTTGCAGGAATAACATCGGGAGCCGGTGTTTCAGACCCGGCACTTGCGGAATTTTCAACCGGGGATTGAGCAGGAGTCATAACAGGAACTATTGCATTTGAAGAAGGCACGGGCAGCGGCGCTGCTGTTTTTGAGACAGAAACGTCCGTAACCTCATCCTCCTCCGGTGATGAGGGCGTAACTGAGCCGGCAGGTACGGGTGCTGCCGAATACGCCTGACCGTCAGTGTTTTCCCGAACACTTACCGGAATCGGTGGATTCATTACCATCCTCTCTCCCGCCGAAGCTGAAACGATACTACATGGTTGACTTAACAGGAACAAGCCTATTAAGAGCAATAGTTTTTTCATACTTTATTCCTACAAGTAATTACAGTGTACTTTAGCCAAAACTCCAAAGTCAATAAATTATAAGGAAAATTAAGCATTTTTTATCATTTTTTTACTTTCGATTTAATAAACCATCACCCACTGGCGTATACTCGGTTACAGACGTTTTTGTTTTTAACCTGACAAGAATCTGTCATGCTAAAGCGACCGGCGTTTGTGTCCGCTTCAATATCTCCATGTTCAGCATCTTAACGGCTCGACGTTTAGCGCAAAACGCGAAGCTTTTCACTGCGCTCCTACTTTACTTTTTTACACCGTTAAGAGGTTTTACGCAGCCGGTTTGCTTCTATAATTAAATAATGACATACGCATCAGAATTTAGAAAAAACGCCTATAAAATATTTTCTGAGGAAATTATTCCGATTGCTAAAAAGTTTGAATCCGAGCGTATAAAAATACTTAAAAACGCAAGGCTTTTTTCACTTGCCGGCGGAATTTTAACATTTTTTATTGTATTGTCATTTTTTGCAATTGCAATCCTGCCGGAGTATTTAGCGAGAACTTTTGTGTCATTGACACCAATTCTCTGCATTCTGGTACTGATAATACCGCTTTGGTATACAAACATAAAAAAAGATTTTGAAATTAAGGTAAAAGAACAAATTTTTCCGGTTGTATTAAGAAGTCTGGGCAATTTTGAATGGTGTCAGGTAAATATTGACATGCACAGATACGACAAAGTCAAGCACAGCGGACTGTTTTATGGAGTTTTTAAAAAAGCGCATCCTGATACGAATCCTAATGGTATAAATAATAAGGTTTTTATTCACGATGATGATGTTTTTACGGGTTCATACAAGGATATTGAAATAACAATTACCGATACAGAACTGAGTTATGATGGCGATAAGTTTTTTCAAGGGATAATTATTTCTCTTGAAACACCGAAACTGTATAAAGGTACAACCATTGTGCAGCAGAATACGCTGCTTAGAAAAACATATTTCAGAAAATGGCGCTATGACGAGATTGCGCCATATCTGGAACAGGTTAACCTTGAAGATTCCGGGTTTATGAAACAGTTTTCCGTTTATGCAACCGACCAGGTAGAGGCAAGGTATATTCTTACCCCGTCTTTTATGGAACGGCTAAAACAGGTATCATTTGCTTTTGACGCAAAACAAACTGACCTGTGTATTGTGAATAATATGGTATGGCTCGCCATAAAAACAAACAAAGACATGTTTAAACTCGGGACGCTGACCAAGTCCGTATATGATTTTAAAGAATTTCAAACAACAATGAATGAAATTACATCCATTCTCGAACTCATTGATGAACTCAATCTCGACGTAAATGTCGGGTTGTAGACGGCAATGCAGTCTGTTGCCGGCGCAGCTAAAGGAACCGCCTAAAAATTCTCAGGCACCGGTTTTCTAGGCTATATAGTTGTTCCCAATCCAGCCTGCGCCGAGGAAAAAACATTCCTCAAGCATTTTATCCAAAGACCGGTAAATCTTGTGTCTCGGTTTTTGCTGCGCTTTTTTTATTGCAGCTTTTGTTTCATCGTATTGCGCAGCAATAGACAATGTGTAATTTGCGAATGGATTTGATGTGGTCATATTCTCTCTCTTTCCCGATTAGTCTTAGTTTTGCCCGTTATTTAACTCTATGAAATTATTAGCTTGCGTAAGTGAATCCGTCTTTAATGTTGTTTTCTGTAAGTTTTTGCCAGCCGTCCTGCTGTGTTGCAAGCATTTTCTGTTTTGTTTCAGCCTGTTGTTTTTCAACGTTGAGCTGTTGTTCTTTTACATTTATACGTGCAAGCTGTGCCTGATATTTTGACTGAAATGCGTCACTGTTCACATACTCAACTGCCGCAACAGGATCATCATCCTGATTGATATAATTTTGAGCTTCAAGCTGCTGTTTGTTAGTGATATCAGCACTTTCTCTTGCAAGTGTCATAAGCTCGTTTGTAATACTCATTATTCTTGATTCCAAATCAGCTTTGATACATATAATGCTCTGTGATGTTAATTGTGATACTGCGAAGCCCATCTCTTTATCCTCTTTCTTATTTACTCTCTCAAGTTTTATATCTCTTGTATATATATAAAGTAAAAAAGTATATAAAAATTGCCTTTTTGGTATATACTTTGCTTAACAATACGTAACATTTAGAAAGAGAATACCTGAACAAGCGTATTATTAGGGCTTTTGCCGCTCAAATTTATTTTTGTCTGCTTCTGTAATTTCTCTTATTACACGGCATGGATTTCCCGCGGCAAGCACACCTGACGGGATGTCTTTTGTTACTACGCTTCCTGCACCGATAACAGTGTTGCTGCCGATAGTCACACCGGGAAGCACCGTAACATTGCCGCCGAACCAAACATTGTCGCCGACGGTTATAGAGAAGGCATATTCAAGCCCTCTGTTTCTGGTTTCAACGTCAAGCGGGTGCTGTGCCGTGTAAAACGAGCAGTTTGGACCAATGAAAACATTGTCGCCGAATGTGACTTTGCCCGGGTCTAAGACAACAAAATTGTGGTTTGCGTAAAAATTTTCACCCAGTTCTATATTGTATCCGTAGTCACACCAGAATGACTGCTCAATCCAAAAATTTTCTTTAGTCTTGCCGATTATTTTTTTTAATAATTTTTTTCTTTTCTGTATTTTTTCCGGAGGCAAATTGTTGTACTTATGGCAGAGCGATTTACAGCGGATTCTGTCTTTAAATAAAGTATAATCATTGTTTGCGTCATACAAAACGCCGCTTTGCATTTTTTCTTTTTCGTCCATTTTCACTCCTCGTATTTTTTGATTTTTTATTTTACCATAATTGTTATTTCTTTTTTAAAAATTCAGTATATAATATAATAATAAAAATAAATTTATTAATGCGGAGAAGGTTATGAATAAATATAAAATTGCAGGAATAAGCGTGATTTCCGTTATTGTGATACTTTATGCGATATTCTTGTTTGTACTGCCTAACGCAGTTAATCTTAACAATTACAAAGAAGATATCCAAAAAATTGTAAAAGACAGCGCAAAATTAGATATAGACGCTAAAAATATAAAACTCGTTACAACGCCAAAATTAGCAGCCGGTGTAGAAATAGACGGACTGACAGTCGGATATCCCGGCGGTGAAAAAATCGTCAGTGCGGATAATGCGCTTGTCCGCGTAAAACTTTTGCCTTTCTTGTGGAAAACATTGCAGCTTGACACAGTTTCCGCAAAAAATCCTGTTGTTAATCTTAATATTACAAACGGCACAAATCTTGAAATTGTTGACTATTTAGAAAAAGCAATGCCCGCACAGGAGCCGCAAACAGAAGCGGCAGGCAGCATGCCTGTTAATATTTCTCCCAAAATGCCTGTAATTAGCGTAAACAGCTATGATTTGACACTTAAGGACAAACCGTCAGGCAATAGTATTAAAATTTCCGGCGGGGCGCTTGTTATAGATAAGACCGTACTTAATAAGCATTTTCGTGTTGCAACAAACGGAAAAATTCTTTTTAACAACAAAGAAAATGTAAACTATAATGTGAAAATTGACAGTTTTTTACCTGAAGCAACAGAATCAAAACCGGTTCAAGCCGCTGAAACTACAAATATAAATTTCATAAGCGAGCTTATTAAATACGATATCAAGGGTGATATTAACACCGATTTAAAAGTAAGACACGCGCTTGACAACGGTTTGAAAATTGACGGCTTTTTAAATATAGATAAATTCAGCACGAAAATCGGCACGGAAACCTTGCCGGAGAGTTATGCACATCTTTCGTTTAAAGGCAGCGAAATCAATGCGGAGTCTGACATAAACGTCAGCAGTGACGAAAAATTAGATGTTTCCGCTTACATAAAACACGCAAAAAAAATGGCGCTTGACCTTAACATAAAAACTGAAAAGCTCAGCTTTTCAAATATTTTAAAATTTGTGAATGCGCTTTGCTGCTCGCTAAATATACCGACAGATTTGTCTAAAATGACAGCAGACGGTTACATTACTTCTGATTTCACTTTAAAAACAGACCTCAAAAATTTTGAATCAAACGGATTTTTCAAAATTCTAAACGGCGCAATAGCGTATTCCGGCATAAATGCAACTATTGACAAAATTGGCGCTGATATTGATTTTTCAAACAATAATGTAAATATAAAAAAAGCGTCTGCTCTTGTTAATGGCGCGCTGCTCGAATTGAAAGGAACAATTGATTCAAAATCCAATGCAGATATTGTTCTAAATTCCCAGGTTATACCATTGAACAGCCTTTATGCAGTATTTGCACCCGTTAATCTTAAAAACACTTATGAACTTCAAAACGGTACAATCCGTCTTAATGCGGAAGTAAAAGGCAAACTCGAGGACATTCAGCCTGTATTAACGCTTAATATTGACAACTTAAAGATAAAAGATAAAGTTAACGGACTTATTTTGAGCAATCAAAATACGGCAATAGATATAAAAGCAAAATCTGACAGCTTTAGCGGTTTGGCAGATATTACAGGAACAAAAGCAACTCTTTTGAATCCTGCGTTTAGAATCAATATTCCCGAGGTAAAAATTGAAATTGACCCGAAGAATATCGTGATAGTTCCGTTTGAGATTCTTGCAGACAGCTCGGTTATAAATATTTCAGGAAGTGTAAAGAATTACATGGAACAGCCTGTAATGAATATAATTGCGGACGGAAACATCTGTGCTGCGGATTTAAAGGCACTGCTGCCCGCTGAAATGCGCAGCTTAGTTCAAGCAAAAGGGAAAATGCCGGTTTTTGCAACGGTAAGCGGTGACTTAAAAACGATTTACATAAACGCACAGGCAAAAGCTGACAGCGCAAACCACTTTACACCGGTTAATATTAAGAAAATCCTGAATAAACCATCAATTGTTTCAGCGTCGATAACTTATGCAAACGATGCGCTGAATATTGAAGACATCGGATTATATGCACTTGCGTCAGACACTTTTGCAAAAGACACCAAAAAGAATCTTCACGGCGCAGAAAAGCTCGCCGGAATAACAGGTTCGGTATCGAATCTTTCAAAAGCTCAAAATATGAAGCTTGCTGTGAATATTCCCGACCCGCTTCTGTTGAGCCTGCCTGTTATGCCGACAGCCTCTTTGAAAACACGGGGTCATCTAAATCTTTCAGGGAATACAGCAGCTCCGGACATTAACGGCTATGTCAAGATATCTGCAATCGGACTTCCTGATTTTCTGACAAAAATTGAAACAGTAGATTTGAATTTTAATCAGGGTATGCTTAATGCAGACATTCAGCAGCTAAGTCTTAACGGCTCGGTGTTTAATATTGCTGCTGACGCACCTTTAAAATTCGAAAATATATTCGTTATAAACAAACTTACACTCACGTCGCCGAATCTTAATGCCGATAAAATATTTGAAATTTCGGATAAAGTGGCACAGTCGCAAGGCGCTGCTGCTTCTTCCGCAAAAGTTGTAAAACGCCCTGTTTATCCGGTAAAAATACTAAGCGGCGAAGGCACTATAGATAAATTCACAATGGGAACCATTGCCGCAAGTAACATATCGAGTAAGTTTACAATGAGCAATGATGTTGTTTACCTTAAAGGATTAAAGGCATCAGCATACAACGGCACTCTCAGCGGCGATGTCAGCTATGACCTTGTGTCTTTGCTTGCGAAGGCAAAAGTCTCAGGCAAATCAATAGATGCAAATTCCGCAGTCACGGCATTTGTCAACTTAAAAGACCAGCTAATGGGGTCTTTGGACTTCAATGCCGACATATCATTAAAAGGCGCAGAATATACAGAACAGATGAAAACTCTTAAAGGCAAAGCTGATTTTAAGATTACAGACGGACAGCTTGGCAGCCTTGGAAGAATCGAAACCTTCTTAAGAGCGGACAATCTGCTTTCACAAAGCCTTGTAAGCACACACATTGGGTCTTTAATCTCACAGCTCGGACCTTATAACTCGGGAAAATTCTCTTACCTCAACGGAGAGATGACTTTTGGCGGAGGCAATGCAAATATTTCTTACATAAAATCCTCAGGACCTCATGCCGCATTGAATATCTCCGGCACACTGAATCTTGTCAACAATGATGCTAAATTTGAGATTCTTGGAAGAATTTCTCCGGAAATTGTTACTGTTTTGGGTCCGGTTGCTGAATTGTCCGTGGAAAATATTGCTGCGCTGATTCCAAAGCTCGGAAGTGCAATTTCAGGAGCAATGAACAGTTACAATATAAAATCAAGTGCAGCCCTTCTTGAAAAAATACCGGATTTGACTCCTGTCAAAGACGGAACAAAAGCCTTTAAAGTTGAACTGAACGGCAGCCTTAACGCACCTCAGTCAGCAATAAAATCTTTCCGCTGGTTAAATTCGGAACAAGATATGCAAACAGGAGAAACAACTATTCTTGATTTATTAAAGACTCCTGAAACTACAGAAAAGCCCGCTATTACAAAAGAAGCCGTTAAAGAAGACATAAAAAAACAGATTCAGCAGTCTGAAACTGTCCAAAAAATCCAGGAAAACGAAACTTTTCAGCAGCTAAACTCCATATTTCAGATGTACAAAGACGCGAGACAAAAAGATAATGAAGCAAAAGAACAAGCTCAGGAACAGTTGTCGCAGTAATTTGTAAAACAATGTAAAATTTACACTTAAAAACGGCAAAAAAAAATCTATTTAATTTTAATACACTTAAGGAAACATTAGGAGGGACCGGCATGCAGGTCAGCAGCATAACAGCTTCCGGCAGTCAAAAAACCGTCACCGTAAAAGACTCACTCTGGAACAAACATACTATACATAACTATACCGTGCCGAATGAAAAATTCGATGAATTCACCTCAGAAATTCAAAAAGAGGGTATAAGCTGGAAAAAGAAAACACGCGCGACACTGATTCTGGGTACAATTGCCGGTGCCGTGGTCGGAGCGGCAGCCTCAAAAAATGCGTCAGGGGCGGTTCAAACTGTATCGTCTGTATTGTGTGCACTTGCAGGAGCTGCGCTTTCCGCGCTCTCGCTTTCGCAGGTTTTTGACATCAAACACAGAGCACTGCTCTCAAAATACGGCGCTGAACCTGAATCCGGCGCTCAGTAGTTTGAGTACTTACTCTTTGTTTGCCCCTGACGGCAAAGCAATCATCTATAACTCCCCGCCTACGGCTTTATAGAGAGTTATGTAGTCTATGTATTTTTGAATTTTACTCTCAACTATGTCTTTTTCAAGAGTAAGCAGGTTTTCTCTGTACTGCATTAATTGCAGATAGGACGTTATCCCTTCCTTGTATCGCTCGTTCACAAGTTTGAAATTTTTTTCTTCGAGTGAGTATTTTCTGTTGTTTTCAGAATCTTTTTTTGTATCAAATTTTATCTTGCAAAGCGCATCATTAATTTCCTGTATTGCCCGCAAATCAGCCTGCTTGTAGTCCTCAAACAGTTGATAGTATTGCAATTTTTTGATTTTAAGGTTAGCAATTTTTCTGCCGCCGGAAAAAATATTTTGCATAAAGCCTGCACTTATCAGCCCGAGAGTGCTTTCCCAATTAAAAAGCCGTCCCAAGTCCAATGCCGTATATCCCGCAATTCCTACAATAGGAATTGACGGCAAAAAATCTTTTCTTGCTATTCTTATGTCTATTCTTGCTTTTTGAAGCTCTGCCTCGGCTTTCATTATGTCAGGTCGGTAAATTACTATACTTGAGCTTATACGTTCGGGAATTTTTCCTTTAAACCCCAATTTTTCATAACTATTGCGTTTTAGTACAGAAACATTACAAGGACTTTCTCCGGTATAAACTGCCAGCTTGTGCAGCAGCATTGAGCGCTGTTTTTCTAAATCATTTACGGATATCATTGATTCTGTGTGCAGTTTGTCAGTGTTAGTAACGTCATAAGTCGAAGCCAATCCGGATTTATTCCGTTCAAGAGTCAACTCAAAAATTTTTTTTCTTGCATTTTCAATTTCTTTTTCGGTTTGGATTATTTTGTCTAATTTTATTATATTGAAATATGTTGCAGCCATATCTGTCATAACATTTATACGACGGGCTTTTTCTTCATATTCTGCAGCCAGCGCTTTTTTCTTTTCTGACTTTGTCTTATCATGGTTTTTCAAAAAAATATCCGCTTCATAACTCATTATTAGCGGCAGCGCAAATGCATCAGTTCCGCTAGAATCAAAAACGACGCCGTTAAAATCCGCTCTCGGCGTTTTTATTCTTGCATAATTTCCAAACAGGCTGATAGAGGGAAGCTCGTTAGCTCTCTGCTTTGCTGCTGATACTGCAGCTTCTCTTGTTTTTAAAGAGGCTGAGTTTAACGAATGATTGCGTGCCTCTGTTTTTTGAATATATTCAATAAGATACGGGTCATCAAAATTTCTCCACCACTCATAATTTATTGCACAATTCGTAAACTCCGGTGCTTCTGTCTTTGCGTTTACCGTAACTGTTGTGACAAAAAGAATGATAAGAACAGTGAAAAATTTTTTTATCATATTTACGCCCTTGACTTATGATTATATTAAGATTGCGCAGGGCTAAAATCTATAGCGCTTACAGGCTAGTTAACAAAGCTAATTAATTCTAAATTTTTGTAACATTTTTATTATTTTTAATAAAATATTTTTTTTCACCAATTTTTTTAAAAACAAAAAAAAGGAGCAACCTATGAATAGAATACCTCTCAGAATAATCTCTGTTATACCTCTCGAAACAAAAGTTCAACTGAACAAAACAAGCAAACATTATGTAAAATATGCCAAAATAAATAAACTTGTAAAAGGTGAAAATGTTGAAGAAATAAAAAAGATTTCCCAGCTTATTGTCCACCCGCAAAAAAAGCAGGCTGAATATAAGAGATATCTGCCTGACGGCACTATTGAAAAAGTTGTGTCAGAAGACGGAGTACGTACGTACTATGAAAAAAAACCACACTCAAAACAGTATATAAGGAGAAAGGAGCTTAATAACGGCGTTCCAAATATGATCCACTGGTTTATGAACGTGTTCGACAACGAAGGGAATTTTGTAAAGCAAATAATACAAGGCGTCAAAGGCAGCCCGTTTGAAAGAAGATAATTTAACCGATATAAAAAGAGCCTGCGTGTTAACCTCAAAAAATTTTTTGTGTAAAATTAAAGAAAAAGGTATGAAAAATGAGTGAATACAAATCAGGTTTTGCAGCAGTAGTCGGACGTCCCAATGTAGGTAAGTCAACACTTATGAACAGAGTGTTGGGACAAAAAATTGCAATTGCAACCGACAAAGCACAAACAACAAGAAGAAGAATAAAGGGCATATTTACGAATGAAGAAGGTCAAATCGTTTTTATTGACACCCCCGGAATCCATAAACCGCTTGATAAACTGGGAGAATTTTTGCTGGATGAAGCAAAATTTTCCATCCCCGATGCGGATGTTATTCTTTTTATTGTTGACGGGTCTGAACCGGCGGGAGCCGGTGATAAGTGGATTGTACAGAACCTTTTAGCAGGAACCAAAACGCCGGTGATTATTGTCTTGAACAAAGTCGATAAAATTAAAGATATTGTAAAAAGAGAACAGAACCTGCTTTCATACAAAACTCTTTTCGACGAAAATCTTCCGGTTGTAAAAATTTCCGCACAAACAGGCAGAAATATGGATACCCTTATTTCCGCCATTATAAAAAAGCTGCCCGAGGGTGCTCCGATATATCCGGAAGACGAACTTACGGATGAATCAATGCGTTCGATTGCACGTGAGGTCATAAGAGAAAAAATTCTTATAAATACCAAAGATGAAATTCCTCACAGTGTAGCTGTTGTAATTGAGAAATACGAAGAAAAAGAGAATATAGACAGGATTATTGCACAAATTCACGTTGAACATGAGAGCCAGAAGGGCATAATGATAGGCAAAGGCGGCAATATGCTCAAACTTATAGGCTCGCAGGCAAGACAGGAATTGGAAAAAATGCTTGATAAAAAAGTGTACCTCGAGTTGAATGTCAGGGTCTCAAAAGACTGGCGCAAAAAGTCGAAAAATATCGAAGACTGGGTATAGGTTTAACAGAATGAGGTAATTCCCGCTTATAGAATCGGTTTCATTCTACCCTTATATAGTGAGAATTGAATCGTATTGTCAATGTTTAATTTTCTTTAAATTTTTATGCAAAAGTAACAAAAAAAATTTTTCACAGTCTTTAAAGCCTACAGTAAAGGATTAAGAAGATGAGAATACATTCTGTTACGAATTTAGCATTGAACAATAAAACCATACAAAAGAGTTATGGCACTCACCCGGGAACAAACAAACCCATACAACCTGTCTTTGGTACAAAAATTTCTTTTAAAGGTGCTGATGTAAATAAAAACCAGATACTGCTTCTGGCGGCAGAATGCACGCCTTATTCCGTCTCAGGAGGACTGGGAGCAGTTATAAGAGACATGTCAAAGGCATTTAAAGAACAGTATCCAAACAAAGATATACGTATTATGGTTCCTTTTTATAACGTCAGACTATCAAATGGCAAACCTGAGCCTGTCTATGTTATAAGCGGAGTAAAAAATCAAAACGGCAGCGATTTTGCAAAATTCGATTTAGAAGATACCGGAATAGAGACAGATTTTCATTACGGGATAAGAAAAAGCAGCGCAAAACTTTACAAAGCAAAAAAACCGGAAAACGGTGTGACTACTTACTTTTTATATTGTCCGGAGTTAGAAGATGTAAAAAAAGAATACTGTCTTGATGATTATTCAATGTTTGAACGTTATTGCGCTTTCAGCAATGCGGCTGTTGCACTCCGCGAAAAAATGAAAAATTCCGGGGAAAACTTCAACCCGGCTATATTGCATACAAACGACTGGCATACGGCTTTTGCGGCAATATCTCTGAAAAATAGCGAATCTGACGTAAAATCAGTTCACGGCTTACTCAATGCCCACGCTCATTTTCAGGGACGCTATATGCCTTTCGCTGCCGCACTAAACAGCTTTAGTGAGGCACAACTCGACAGACTAATGGAAAATAAAGATTTTAAAAGAGAAATGATGAATCTTATTTTCGACAACAAATACATATTACTCAATGAAAAGACAAAAAATCTTTCAGATACAAGAGACTTAAACAAAAACTTAAACAATAAAGAATTTATGAGGGCAGTACTTGTAAACGTTGCCGACAACTATCAAACACTATTCAACGATACAAAAAATTCATTAACTTATTCTTGTATAAATAACATAATCCGCAATGAATTTAACGATGTTTGCTGGGATGAGAACAACAATTTCAATGCAACCGTAAATGCACTAAAAAATGCAGATGCGTGGTTTACTATTTCAAAAACCCACCTCAATGAACTTTTGACGCAGCCTGAGTTTTCATCATTAAGCCTTTATAATATGATGCGCGTTAAACTGCCCCGGGGGACATCGATTTTAAACAAGATAGATGTAAAACGCTATGACCCCGAAAATCCGGAACAAGTCTATAAAACTTACAATGTATCCGACTTTGAAAACGGTAAGTCAATCAATAAAGACTTTTTATTCAGACAGTTCAGCAGAGAAAACATTCTCACAAATAAATTCAATTCAAAACTGATAAACAACCCTGAAAATGCTTATATATACGGCAGTCTGGACAGCCGCTATAAGTCCTATCCGCTGGCGATGAATATAAGCAGATTTGACACAAACCAGAAAGGCTCTGATATAGCATTAAAAACTGCAGAAATTCTTTTAAAGCAGAATCAAAAAATCAATTTTGTATTTGCACTTCCCGGTATAAAATCATTAAATCCGCAGGTATTGAAAGATTTTGAGACAAATGTAATAAAGAAGTATCCCGGCAGAGTTGTACTTATAGACGCTTATGTACCGATAAACGAGTATGCAGCTGCAAGTGATTTTTCTATTATACCGAGCCGCTCCGAGACCTGCGGTCTTGTGGGATATCAGTCTATGCGTATGGGTGCTGTACCGATTAGCGCTCCTATCGGCAGCATGAACGACTGTTTAATAACTCCGTATCACGATATAAAAAATGCTATGGGGTTCAAGGCGCCTCTGCATTTTCTAAATTGTACAAACCCGCCGAAAGTACTGGCTAATACGATTAACACGGCTATAGATTTTTATTATGACGAACCCTCGCAATTTAAACGAATGATAAAAAATTGCATGATGTATGACAGCAGTTGGAAACCTGCTGTTGTAGAGCAAAATGCACTTTACGAAAGAATATTAAACAATCAACAGGTCGGAAATCTCTCCGTAAACGACCTGAAAGAGGTCACAGACAGGCACAACCTTAAAATTTTAAGAAAAAATGATATTGACAATCTTGAAAAAGCGGATGTACTAGTGCTGCTTGCCCATCCGGATGATGAAATTTTCTTTTTGCCGGTTTTAAAGGCAATTGAAGACGGTAAAAGCGTACAAATAGTTTATGGCGCCCTCGGAGAAAAAGGGCATCGCAAGGACGGCGCACCAAACACTAAAGATGAACTTGTAAAACACAGAGAATATGAACTTCTGGATGCATTGAATGAACTCGGTATTACAAGAAATCCGGTGGTTCTTGATATTCCGGACTTAGAATTTTACAAAGACAAATACACGCAAGACATTTTTTCAGCATACAAAAAAATAATCAAAAAAGTTCAGCCAAAAGAAGTGTGGTCGTTCGGTCCGGACGGTTTTACCGGCAACGGAGACCATAAGTTGACCGGGAAATTGGCACTAGATTGCGTGAATTTGTACAATAAAGAATTTAGTGAAAATGTAAAAATCTATCAGCCTGCATTGACTGCCGAAGATGCAAAAAGACTTAAGGATTACGCTTCTTATACGTCAGACGCGTTTGATTTTGTAAAATCTTCCGATTATCCGAACACCGACATGTTTACAATGAATGTCTCAAAATACAGAAATAAATTTGAAAATTCGTTGATAAAATACAGGTCTCAATGGTCGAAAAATGAAGTGAAGGCTATCACCGATTTTTATAACAACGCCCCTGTGCATTATGTTTCAAAAACGGAGTTCCCGAAAATTGATGCAGAAATGAATCCTTGGGCATACAGAAATGAGTTGTTCAGCAGAATATACGGAAAAGATTTTGAAGAATTTAACGGAGGCATTTCTTTTAAACCATTTGACTTAAACTACAAAGTCAATCTCTATCTCGGCGATTTTAATACTAACAGAAAAAGACTGTGGATAGAGACATCGGGGCTTAAGGATTATGAACTGGCACCTGAACTTCTCGCTTCTATTTTAAAAAATTCAAAAAGAATTACATACATCCCTAAATTTAAAGACGTAAAGTATTTCGATATAGTTCTTTACAGAAAAGAAAACAGAAACGCCAGAGTAAAAATTACAGTACCTGTTGATGAGACAGTAATGGTTCTGCCTTATGTACAAAAGATGATAGACGACCCTGTTGCTGCGACAGTTCAGATAATCAAGGAAAATCCCTACACCGGCGTGAATTGGCGCCCCATATAAAGGATTACATTATTCACTTATAGGTGCAGCTCTATGCCTCTTTTATCAATTTTTTCAAATCTTTTTCAGACATTTTGAAATAGGAATTGCTGCTTGAGTAATTGTAATTTGAATCAAGCTCTTTTCCTTCTTTCCACAGCTTTTTCATTGTGTCAAACGAATCTTTGGGCAAAATAACGTATCTGTCTTTTATATCGAGTGCACTTTTTTCTTCTACCGGAGAAATAAAGTCCTCATCAAGTTTTTCTCCGGGACGTATGCCGATATATTCAATTTTTGCATCCGGCGCAACCTGTTTTGCAAGCTCCATTATGCTTGTATTTTTAAGTTTTGGTATAAAAATTTCCGCTCCGTTCATAATTTCAATACCGGAAAGTATTAAATCGGACGCCTGTGCCGGAGTCATAAAAAATCTTGTCATATTTTTGTCCGTGATTTTTATTGTACCGGTTTTGCTTTGTTCTCTAAAAAGCGGAATTATACTCCCTCTGCTGCCGACTACATTTCCGAGTCTTACGCAGCTAAATTTCACACCGTCTTCATCCGTGTATTTATTTGCATTTGTAAACAGTTTTTCCGATACAAATTTTGTGGCGCCGTATAAATTTGACGGACTTGACGCTTTGTCTGAACTTACGGCTATGACTCTTTTTACGTTACTGTTAAGTGCCGCTTTAATAACATTTCTCGCACCGTCTATATTCGTTTTTACCGCTTCTTCCGGATTTTCTTCGCAAATAGGTACATGCTTCATCGCGGCTGTGTGAATAACAACATCTGCCTTCTTAAAGGCACGCTCTAATGCTGTTTCATCACGCACATCACCTATTACAAACGACAATTTTTCGTTCTTGTTATTTTTGTTTTTCATAACATGCTGTTTCATCTCGTCTCTTGAAAAAACAATAATCTTTTTGGGCGAATAATTTTTTAACAGCGAATCTATGAGATAATTTCCTATAGTGCCTGTACCGCCTGTTATCACAATAGTTTTGTCTTTTAAATCATATTTCTTTTCATGAATATTCCTTTGACCGAAAGATGGAGTAAAATATAATATATTGCCGCTGTAAAGGGGAGGTAAATTCCTTTCAGTATGCACTGCGGCACTGCTAAAATTACGGTCAAACTGCCGGTTTGAAGAAATTTGCGGATTAAAATAAGTTTTTGAAAGATTCAGGTTTGTAAGCGGTGTAATCATTTATTTTCCTTTTCATTTTAGTAATTTTTTCTTGATTTTGCTGTAAGCTGCGCAGTAAAAAAACGCAGTTATCTAATTAGTTATATGAAAGTTTGAAAAGACAGCAGGAGTCTGCTGCGGCGGCTTCGGATTTTGTGCTGCAGGCTCATTTTTTGGAGTTACTTTCTTTTTTGACTTTATGTAAAAAGCGGTACAAACAGCTGCAAATGCCAGCGTAACAAGAACAGCATACATTTTTATACCTGTAAAACGATTTTTAATTTTTGAAGAATTTTCTTCAATCAATATATCCCTGTACTTGAGTATTTTTTTATATAATGCAGGCTGTGTGATATCCAGTCCTTTCGCTTTAAAGATTTTCTCAAGCGAATCCATCGGATTAAAGCCGTAACCCTCTTGAACAGCTTTTATGTAAGCTTTTTCATAGTCTGCCGGAATTTTATGCGAATAAGCCATGGGATTGTTAAAATCCTGCATATCAAATCTGTCGCCCCGTCCAAACACATCCATATAAAAGACCATGTTGTTTTTTGCCATCATTGCCTCGGCAAATTTAGCTTTTGCAAACTCTATAGGATTGTCCAAAACTTCTCGCGGAATCTTCAAAATCCGTGACAGCGGCTCAATTTGCTGCGGTTTATAGTATTTCTCAGTCTGTACACCGTTTTCAATTACTTTGTCAGGAAGACCATTGGCAATTTGCCTTAACGGCTGCGGGTCATGGTTGCCTACGCCTAGAACATACTCATCAGGAGAGAATCCCCTGTAATTTATAAAAGCGTCGTTTGTCCCCCAGTCGTTCGACATATAAGTCGAGCTGTAAACTTTTGTCCTGCCTTTTAAAGGCGGAATCAACTCCCTGTCGTTAATCATTGCCCGAAAATCATCCGGACCTGCTTCAAACTCGTGCAGCAGATGTTTTAAGTCAAAATCTTTCCCTTTTACCTCCTGAACCCAGCTTTCAATAAGCTTTATAAGAGAATCTCCCATCTCTTTTTTTTCTGATTGCCCGCCAATCGGAGTCAATTTAGGCGTAATGTATGCCCATGAAACATCAAAACGAATTGTATCACAGCGTTTTGCGTTAAGCTGCACCTTCTTTTTCAGCAAATTGTACGACGCACTTTCAGGATTCAAAATTGTATCATAGTCAAGCGCAGGCAGCTCCCATGAAGGTACACCAATGTACGTATTTTTTTTAAATGCCCCGGGAAAAGCTGAAACCTCTTGCGGAGAAAAACCTATTTCACAGTCCACACAAAGCTTTATCCCCAAATTATTAAGTTTTTCTTTTGCTATTTTCAGATGCTTGTCAGCCAAGAATTGTTTAAATTTAAAGAAAGTAGGGTCAGTATTTTTTTCCTGTTTTGCCAGCGGTTCCATCCAATCGTTATTTTCGCTTATATATCCGGCAAATTCCTGTTTCAGATGATTATTTTCATCAAGTTTCTTAAACCTTTCAAAAGCTTTTTTCAACAATTTGTCAAACGGAGAATCATTGTCCATAACGTTAGGATAATTTACGCGGGACTCTTTGTCCGGAATACTATTGCTTTTTACCACAATTGCAAGTTCATTATTTGTAATCAAATTTTCAAATTCTTTGCTCATTAAAAGTTCAGGGCTTATTACATGGTTACCCAGGGGCAGCGCAGAGGAGCTGTAAGCGCAATACAACCCCTTTTTGGGCTTTATCGGACCCTGCGGAAGAATTTCTACGGTATTTATACCGAGATATGTTTTCATTGTTTCAAAAAACTTCAATGAGTCATTCGCAGCAAGATTACCAATCCCCGTGTTTAACTCAGGTCTTTGCGGCAGGCAGGCATCATGCACAATCAGAATTGACTTTCCGGTCTGTCCCGCAATAGCTTTCGCATTATTTAAAGTTTCCGTATAATCTCTTACTTCTTCTTTTCTTAATGCCCGTTTGAAACTTATTTTTGATGTCGTTGGTGATAAAATCATAGGCTGACCTTTAGTTGCTCTAAACATTCAGAATAAAATATTTTGCCAGATTGTGCCAGAATTGTTACAATTGAAAAGCTTTTTAGATTAAAATATGCACCAAGCTTATTTAGTTCCCTCCCCAACTCGGGGAAGGAGTTACTCCAAGCTTATTTAGTTCCCTCCCCAACTTGGGGAGGGATAGGGTGGGGAACGGCATGGCGTACTTTTCTCTTAAAACTACCTGTCATGCTGAAGCGCCGGACATTTGTGTCCGCTTCAATA
>CALVEC010000009.1 GCA_944326475.1 Candidatus Gastranaerophilales bacterium | reverse complement strand
GGGATTCGAACCCCCGGTGGAGTTGCCCCCACACAAACGTTCCAGGTTTGCACCTTAAACCACTCGGACACCTCTCCTTTGGGTTTGGTTTTATTCTTTTTTATTTTAACACAAAAAAATTTTAATCGGAAATATTTTCTATTTCTCCAATTTTTTTACCTTTTTTGTTGAACCCTTCCTTACCAATCCAGTGGCTCAAAAGGTTACGATCTTTGTCAAAAAGGAACCTTTCATCTTCCGAAACATAAAACCCGACAGCAAGCAAATCACCGTTATAACTGTATCTTATAACTTTATAGGGAAAATCCTCGATACCATCTTCGCTTATATCTAAAAATAAAAGATTATTAATCAATGTCGAATAATAGTATGTATATTGCGGCTTTGATAAGTATGTAATTGCGTATGCTTTCACCGCTCCGATTTTAAAATACTGTATTATTCTGTCGCTAAAAACTCTGCCTGATTTCAACGCTTTTTTGTTTTCAATATAATTTTTGTCTTTTATTTCTGACTTAAACTTGTCCATTGAAATTTTTTGTTCAACACCTAAAAATGCTTCTTCACGGGCTGTTTCTTCTGTATAAGTAACATTCCCCTCAAGAACAGTAACTGAATAAGCGGGAATAACTCCTAAAATAAGTAATAATATACAAATTAAAAATTTTTTCATAAAAATATTATATCAAAATTTTTTTATAAAAAATAATTGAAATTTTTTATTGTTTATTTAATAATTGTATTAATTCTTGCATGTTGAATGTAAGATACCGTAGTAGCTCACTAGGCGAGCTGGAAGCGAAGCCGCTTTTAGATTTTGACCAACTGAGCTATAATGAAAATTGAATAACAACAACAAGATGGCATAGTAGCTCACTAGGCGAGCTGGAAGCGAAGCCGCTTTTAGATTTTGACCAACTGAGCTATAATGAAAATTAAATAACAACAACAAGATGGCATAGTAGCTCACTAGGCGAGCTGGAAGCGGAGCCGCTTTTAGATTTTGACCAACTGAGCTATAATGAAAATTGAATAACAACAACAAGATGGCATAGTAGCTCACTAGGCGAGCTGGAAGCGGAGCCGCTTTTAGATTTTGACCAACTGAGCTATAATGAAAATTGAATAACAACAACAAGATGGCATAGTAGCTCAGTTGGTCAGAGCGCTCGGCTCATACCCGGGAGGTCACTGGTTCGAACCCAGTCTATGCTATTTTTTGTTGATTTTTAAAAATAAAAAAACGGAAACGTTGAGTTTTCGTTTTTTTATTAGATATGACCGCCGTTACGAAGCAAGCGCAGCTTGCGCAGTGCAGCAATCTTTGATTGCACAGGCGGATTTGTCGAACCAGTGACCTCCTGTCACTAAAAATCTAAAATCGCAACGCAAGCGTCGCTCAGTCGAACCCAGTCTATGCTATTTTTTCATGTTTAAAAAACCAGTGACTGAAAATAATCCACAAATAAGAAAAGAAATCTTTGAATACGTAAAAGAATATGCAAAGGACATAGCCGGTGAACCGGTGAAAATATATATTGGGAATCAATTTAATAAATTAGATATTAGTGATTTATCAGAACCACAAATAGGAACATTTAAAATTATTGGCAACACAAATAAATTAAAGTCTTATTTAGATGCAATAATTGCAAAAGATAGATTTGAACGCTATACAGTTATAGATGAGAGAAAAGATTATATTATGGAATTAAGAGAAGTTAAATAAATGAATATTATTACAATACTCGTTGACAACAATACAATTACTGACAGATATTTTTTAGGTGAGCCTGCTTTATCCTTTTTGATTGAGGCAGATGGCAAAAATATTCTTTTTGACACGGGTTATTCTGATGTCTTTTTAAAAAATGCGAAAAAGTTAGATAAAAATTTGAAAAATCTTAATTATGTTGTTCTTTCACACGGACATAATGACCATACTGGAGGATTGAAATATCTTTTAGATTTATTTGAAGATACGAAGCACAAACCAAAAATCATTGCTTGTCCTGATGTATTTTGTCAACGCTATGATGACATTGACGGTGATTTTGGGTGTCCTGTTGAAAAAAAACGTGTAGACTCAATTTTTAATATCAAATATACTAAAGAACCTTATTTTATAACAGACAATATTGTCTTTCTCGGAGAAATACCAAGAAATAATGACTTTGAGGCTAAACAACCGGTGGGCTTGTTAAAAGAATCCAATGTTCCTGACTTTGTCCAGGATGACAGTGCTGTTGCTCTAAAAACAGGAAAAGGGCTTGTTATAATTACGGGTTGTTCTCATGCCGGAATTGTAAATATATGTGAGCATGCAAAACAAGTTTGTAAAGCAGACAAAATATTTTCAATTATAGGCGGTTTGCATTTGGAAAATGTCACACAAAAACAATTGGAAAGTACTGCTGAATATCTGAAAAATCTTAATCTGAGCTCATTGTATGCTTGTCATTGCACAGGATTTCAAGCTCAATGCCGATTAAATTCAATCACAAATATAAAAGAATCAGGTTCGGGTTTAGAGATTAAATTTTAACTAATACACAATTAATTTATTGGATAAAAATATTTTCAAAAAAACTGTGTGTAATCTGTGGGTAATTGGTATGAAGTTTTAGCATTTTTGGAAAAGTTTCATATCTTAAAAAATATTGATTTTATTGAATTTTTGTTTCAACAAAAAGTCAAAGATAGAGCTCATACCCGGGAGGTCACTAAAAATCTAAAATCGCAACGCAAGCGTCGCTCAGTCCAACCCAGTCTATGCTATTTCTTTTATCATTTGAACCTATATCTTCCACTTCCTAGAAGTATGCAATACCCTCAATATGTAAATTGTGTTTTCCCTCACTTGATACGGCAAAATATACGGATATTTTGAAATAACAAACTCTCGCGTCCCCAGGACTCTCCCTGCTCTGCCGATTGCAGGATTGGGAGCTAAAATAGTTTCTGCCTGTTCAAGTATATGTGCTACAACCTTTTTAGCTGCTTCTTCATTGTTTGCACAAATGTACTCTCGGATTGAACGTAAATCCCCTAAAGAACTCTCTGAAAATCTTACTTCCACTACTCAATGCCCCATTCTTTTTTGACATCATCAATTGATACATGTTTTCCGTTATCAATATCTTTAATGCCCTTTTGAATTGCACTAATCTGCCAGGATTCAAGCTCAAGGTATTTTTCAATGGCTTCAATAGCTAAAAATGCCTTTGTCCTGCCTGTAGCTTTTGCAAGTTCTTCAAGTTTTTCTTTTGTACCTTTGGGGATTCTTAATGAAAATTGTTCTGAGGACATATTTTCTCCTTTGTCTTACTTTGTATTACATTGTATCACATTGAAGTATGCTATTCAACCCTTGCAAAATCAATCAATAACAGCCAAATCAGCTTGCGCAGTGCAGCAATCTTTGATTGCACAGGCGGATTTGATGAACCAGTGACCTCCTGTCTCTAAAAATCTAAAATCGCAACGCAAGCGTCGCTCAGTCGAACCCGTTCTATGAAAACAGAAAACAGATTAACAAAGGACTGTCGCCACCCAATCATCCGGGGTTGTCGTATGACATTGCCCATGCGCCCAGCCAGCGAATTTCTAGGCTTCAATGTTAATCTGCTTTTGTCATTATTGCATATTTTCATTATATTTCAAGGCAACTGCTAAAAAATATTATTCAGAGTCTTTCCAATTACTTCACATTCTAACATTGCTGTTTGTTTTTATATAATTCATAACCCCGCGGGAGATAATCAAGTCCGGTTCAATAAGGCAAAATTCGTGAAGTGTACTCAAACCTTCCCGGACTCTGCCCAGTTCAATCAAAATCAACCCGACAAAAATTTCAGACATCGGATTTTTTATATCGTTTTCATACTGCTTTAATTTCGATTCCAAAAGTCCTTGCTGCTTATAGGCTTGCACAACGTCCTGGTAATATGAAAAATTCATGGGATAAAGTCTTATAGCTCTCTCCAGAGTGTCCTGAGCGAGAGCGGGGTAGCCTATTTTCATATAAACATTTGCAAGGTTTGTGTAATAAATTGCCGATGATTGTTTGTCGGGACAGAGGAGTATTGCAGTCTGAAATTCCTTTATTGCAGCCGCATAATACCGGTCTTGAACATAAATCAGTCCCATATTGTTATGACTGTTGGCATTTTTTTCCGCATCTATTTCAAACTTCAAAAACGGTTCTCTGGCAAAACAGCTCAAAGGATACAGCGCCAAACATAAAATTATTAAAAACTTTTTCATAAAATAGTAATTTCCTGACCTTCTTTGGGTATAAATACATTATTACATATTTTAGTATAATGATTTTCAATCTCAATCAACATTTCATCGGTATAATTAGGGTCAAGATGGAAGAAAGCGAGTGATTTTGCGTGTGACTGGCTGTATGCCTCTAATGCCATATCAAACGTGGAATGCCCGTATCCCTGTTTTGAAACACAAGGGTTCAGGTATTCTTCGGTTGTGTATTGGGCGTCATGTATCAAAAGGTCAGTGTCTCTTGCAAACATAGAAAGTCTTTTATCTCCGCCAACATATCCCTCTTTGTCAGTTGCATAAACAACAGACTTATCCTGATATGCAATTTTATATACAAGTACACCTCGTTTCGGATGACAATTCAATTTCAAACAGCTTATAACAACTTCATCTCCCTGGGGCCGGTAGTCTTCATCGGATTCCACCTTTATAATTTCAGGAACATCTGCATCCTCCTGGAACACGAGGATATAATTGTCATTTATATTAAAAAAGTTTATATCCGCTGAAATATCTGCCAAATCCAAAGGAAATGTTTCATCAAACAATAAAGAAGAAACCGTTTCGTCCAACTGATTTCCGTATTCAACGTTACTTACAAGGTTTATCAGCGACGAACGAACAAAAATCGGTTTAAAAAAAGGAATCCCCTGAATATGATCCTGATGCAAATGACTCAACAGCAAAGTAGCAGTCATTGGGACACTATGCGACGAAACAATATAGTCTTTCAACATATCATTCCCTGCGTTTATAAGCCCGGTGCCGGCATCGAGGAAAATAAGGCGGTTATTGACGTTTACTTCAACGCATGCAGTATTGCCGCCGTATTTCATAAAACTCAAATCCGGAGTCGGGTAGCTGCCCCGAACTCCGCGAAATTTTACACTGAATTTATTTTTTGAATCTTGCATATAACCGTTATCCATCAATTAATTATATAAATATTATGTTATTTTATGCTATTTGTCCAGAACAAACGTTCCCTGCCTGTCTGTTTCTTCTCCGTAGTATATATTCGAGGAAAACAGTATCAGTTTTGCTTTTTTCTGAATTTCTTTCAGTCCTGTCTCTTTAAATTCAAACTTAAATACAACTTTTTTGGGTAAATTATTTACTGTTACAACCCTGAAAGCGTTGGGATATGAAACGAGTGAGGGAGTGCTTACGTGGAGTATGTTCCCCTCTTTGTATATTTTTGTTGCATGATAGTGTCCGCTGAATATAGCAATCGGGGTTTTATGTTTTTTCAGCACAGCATAAATTTCATCAGGGTTTAGCATTCTGTGATGAAAACTCGAAAATGGTTCATATAAAGGACAATGCATAAACAGCATAGGAACTTCACCGTTTTTTTGTGCAGTTGAAAGTTCTTCATCAAGCCAGGTTAGCTGTTCTTTGGGAATCTTTCCGTTTGCCGTAAATTTTGTATTGTTTATACAGTCAAGAACAATTACTCTGTAGCCTTTTTTAGGTGTAAATGCATAGTATGATTTGTCGAATTTATAGCTTTTGTTGTTCTGTTTTAACAGTTTTACATAATCTTCTCTTGATATATCACTGCCGAACACTAAATCATGATTTCCAAAAGATGAATACCACGGTGCATTTAAACTGTTCATGCCTGTTAAAAATTCAGTGATTAATTCTTTTTTGGGGCGGTCTGTCATATCGCCCGTCACAATCACAAAATCCAGATTGGGTATGGCATTTATTTGCGATAATTCATCTTTAAACAGAGCTTTTGATTGTGCCAGCATTTTATAGGTTGTGTTTTCTTTTCTGTCAGACAGGTGTACATCGGACATCTGAACAAACTTCAGGGTGTCAGGATAAGAAAAAGTCTTTAAACCCGCAAATATACACACAGCAAACAGCATCAAGCATGCAAACTTTTTTATAAACCCTTTTTTTTGTTTTCTATCCTTTGTCATTATTTCTCCGTTATTTTATATTTTGTTTCAAGTATGCTTCAATAAATCCGTCAATTTCACCGTCCATAACCGCATCCACATTACCCATTTCATAGTTTGTACGGTGGTCTTTAACCATTTTATAGGGATGAAATACGTATGAACGAATCTGGGAACCAAAATTTATATCTACATTTTCTCCCTTTAACTCAGCAAGTTTTTTGTCGTGTTCTGCCTGTTTTATAGCGAGAAGTTTTGAGGCAAGCATTTGCATTGCTGTTTCTTTATTCTGGAGCTGAGAGCGCTGCTGCTGGCATTTTACAACAATACCGGTGGGCTTGTGCAAAATACGAACTGCCGTCTCAACCTTATTCACATTCTGTCCGCCCGCACCGCCCGAGCGCATAGTATCAACTTCCAAATCCTCGGGAGGAATATGAATTTCTTTTTCAAAATCTTCAATAACAGGGCTTACTTCAAGGCTTGCAAAACTAGTCTGTCTTTTTCCGTTTGCATTAAAAGGAGATATACGCACAAGTCTGTGCACGCCCCTTTCTGCCCTTGCAAGCCCGAAGGCATATTTTCCGTCGACCTTTATTGTCGCAGATTTTATACCGGCTTCATCTCCGTCAGATTTGTCCAAAAGTTCAACCTTCCAGCCTTTTGACTCAGCCCAGCGCATATACATCCTGAGAAGCATCTGCGCCCAATCCTGTGCATCAGTGCCGCCTGCACCTGCATTCACGGTTAAAATTGCACCGTTCTCATCATATTCACCGGATAGGGTCTTTTTTATTTCCCACTGAGTCAGCTCTGTTTCAAGCTTTTCTATATCATTCTGCAATTCTTCCCAGAGAGATTCATCCTGCGATTCATCGTAGAGTTCCAAAAGCAGCAGACAGTCTGCAATTTTGCTTTCCCATCCGGTCACTTCAGCTACCGTGTTTTTATTTTCAGTGAGTTCTTGGGAAAGTTTAGAAGCTTTGTCGGGATTGTTCCAAATATCAGGGGTCTGCAATTCAGCTTCAAGTTCATCTATTCGCTTTTCGACTGCAGGAAGGTCAAAGACACTCCTTGGCTTTAAGCACTTTACTGTTTAATTCTTCAATTTTTTGTTTTTGTTCAATATCTGTCATAACTGCCATCATTCAAAGATTGTTATTTATATTCTATAAAATAGCAAAAAATACACGTTGTGCAAATAGAAAGTTGAACAAAAAATTTATTTTTTTATTTGTTCTATTCCTTTATAAAGTATCTGCTCCAGCATATCCTGAGCAACAGTTCTGAAATCAGAGAGTCTTTCTGCGCTAAATCCGTGTTCTTTCGGCGGAATTTTTGAGAGCATATTATTCACAATATTTACCGGATTCATATTTTCCGTATCTTTTTGTGCGGCAGCTTTTTGTATTTTTTTGAGTAAAGACATTCTGAATGCTTTATTTTCTAAATTTTTACAATTATTAGTTTGTATTCCCGTAAGTAAATCCATGTGATACAATTCATTGCCTGTATCACCTTTTACGGGATTGTTAGTTGTGTGATGCAGGTTCTGTACAAAGCTCTGTTCGCCAAACAACGGATTTGAGAGAGTAAGTCTTACATAATTGTCATATCCGGCATAGCCTGCATCTTCACTGATAAATTCTTTAACAAAAATATCAGTTTTCTTTCCGCCTCTTTTTGACATAACATCAATGTTTTTAAGACAGCTTTGCAAATCAAAAGCTTTAATCTGCTGTCCGTTTTGGTCGAACAATCTCGCTTTAAAAGTCTGTTTTGATTTGGTGTTAGAGTTGTTGAAAAAATTTATGTGCATATTCCCGCCCTTCTTATTTTCACATTTATAGAAAAACCGCACATAAATTTTTTTGCGTTTTTATCCTTTTTTTGCAGCTCCTGCTATTTCTGAATCTAAACGCAAGAACACCGGTTTTATTTTCGATTTTTCAGTGATTACACCCGCAGGGATTCCGCCCCATTTCAAATCATCGAGTTTTACATCACAGGCCTTTTCTTCTCTGTTCAACTGTTCGTAAATATCCTGTGAAATATTAGGAGTATAAGGCGCAAGAAGTGCACCGATAAATCTCATCGACTCAAGCACATTATAGAGAACTTTCGCGCATTCCTCCATTTTTTCTTCTTTTGCAAGACTCCACGGTGCTGTGTCGTTTACGTATTTGTTTACGACATTTGAGAAATTAACAATCTCCTGAGCAGCTTCCGCCACTTCAAATTTGTCAAATCTCGCTTTCACAGCTTCAACGGTTTTCAGCGCCTCTTTCGCTATCTCATCATCAGATGATGTAACAAATTCAGGCTTTATCTCGCCGTCAAAGTATTTCACCTGCATATTGAGTGTTCTGTTCAGAAGGTTGCCGATATTGTTTGCAAGGTCAGCGTTTACTCTCTCTTTGAAATCCAAATCAGAATAGTTTCCGTCCCGTCCGGCAGGAGCAGTAACCATCATGAAATATCTGAAAGCGTCCGGATGAGAAAGCTCAAAAGCATCCATAACATCTTTCGGCGCAATAACGTTTCCGATTGATTTGCTCATTTTCGTCTGGTCTATGGTAATCCAGCCGTGTGCAAAAATAGTTTTCGGAAGCGGAATATCAAGCGCCATCAAAAATGCCGGCCAGTAAATCGCATGAAATTTCAGTATATCTTTACCTATAACCTGAACATCTGCAGGCCAGTATTTATTGAATTTATCAGAAGGATTTTCAGGGTCGAAGCCCAGTGCTGTAATATAGTTAGACAAAGCGTCAATCCATACGTAAATTATCTGGCTGTCATCACCCAAAACAGGTATCCCCCAGCTTACAGACTCTTTTGAACGGGAAACCGAGATATCTTCAATGTGTTCAAGCTGGTTTAACACTTCATTTGCTCTAAATTCCGGCTGAATAAATTCCGGGTTGTTTTTTATGTGTTCAATAATTTTGTCTTTATATTTTGAGAGTTTAAAAAAGTAGTTTTCTTCTTTAACTTCTTCCGGTTTTTTCTGATGGTCGGGACAAAGACCGTCTTCCGTTAAATCACGGGGGTTAAGAAATGACTCGCAGCCCGAGCAGTAGAGTCCTGTGTAAGAATGTTTATAGATATCACCGTTATCCTGCAGCTTTTTAAATATTTTTTGAACAATAGCTTCATGCTGTTCATCCGTGGTTCTGATAAACTGATTGTATGAAATATCAAGCCCGTCCCAGCATTCTCTGAACTTTCCGGCATTCATATCGCAGAGTTCTTTAGGCGTCATACCTTGCGCCGCAGCAGTTTTTTGAATTTTTATACCGTGCTCGTCCGTGCCTGTCAAAAAATACACATCATCATATCTCTGACGAAAATGACGCGCAAGCACATCCGTCTGTATCTTTTCATAAGCATGCCCGATATGCGGAGCACCGTTTGCATAATCAATAGCTGTTGTTAAGTAATATTTTTTCATACTCTTATCCCGTGTATTCTGTTATTATAAATATAAATTATCATAAATAAGGAGAATTATAAATATGTCAGAACGTTTAAATTCACGAGGAAATAAAGAGTTAAGAAAAATAAAATTCACAAGAGATTACACAAAACATGCCCTAAGCTCAGTACTTGTGGAGTTCGGCGATACAAAAGTTATTGTAACGGCAACCGTTGAAGACGGCAAACCAAAATGGATGGAAAAAGATGACAAACGCGGCTGGATAACTGCAGAATACTCGCTTCTTCCAACCTCAACCCACACACGCTGCCAGAGAGAACGTTCAAAAATTTCAGGAAGAACACAGGAAATCCAAAGACTCATTGGCAGAAGCATACGTTCCTGTGTTAACCTTGAAAAAATTACAGATAAAACAATCACTATAGACGCTGATGTTATTCAGGCAGACGGCGGCACAAGATGCGCAAGTATTTGCGGAGCTTACATTGCAGTGGAAGATGCGGTTAAAAAACTTATAGAGAGAGGCGAGCTTAATGATAATCCGATACTTGAAGAAATTGCCGCTGTTTCAGCCGGAATTATTGACGGTGAAATAAAGCTCGATTTGGACTACTCGGAAGATTCTCATGCACAGGTTGACGCAAATGTTGTTATGACAAAAAGCGGAAAAATAATTGAATTTCAAACAACAGCAGAAGGTAATCCATTCAACAAAGAACAGCTATATGAGATACTTGATACTGCTGAAAAAGCCATAAAAGATATCATTGAAATGTATTAATACAGAATTATCAACACAGAGCCGCAAATCATTATAAAAGAGCCGACAAGCTTTTTTATAATATCTTTTTCTTTAAAAAAGACAAATCCGAAAATCACGCTCAATACAAGAGAAAGCTGGAATAGGGCCAGTGCATAACCGACATCCATACGCTCAAACACGTAGTTTGTGGAAAACTGCATTATGCCGGCACAAAGGGCAATGCATATAAAATATATGACTGTTTTTAAAGAGAATAATGTATTTGATTTTGGTTTTAGTATAACCGTTAAAATAAGTGCAAACAAAAAACCAAACCAGCACCACAGCACAAATGCAGCGAGAGCCGATGAAAGCAGAATAACTTTTTTTATAAATACAGCTTCTATTGCCGTGAAGATAGTCGCAAGTATTCTGAATTGTATGTCTTTTCTTTTGAACAGCGCCAAAGAAAAACCTTCTTTCTGGGTATCAAACACAAAATAGCTGCCCCATATTATAAGAAACACTCCAAGAATACCGCAAAAATCAGGCACCTCCTGCAGCAGAAAAAATCCGATAATCATGGCGACTACAGACTTGTAAGAATTGACAGGACCGAGAACAGAAAGCTCTCCTCCCTGCAATGCTTTTATCAAACACCCGTTGCCCAGAGCGCCAAACATCCCGCTTACCGCAGCCCAGCCCCATAAAGAGTTTGAATAACCCAGCCACGGTATATAAAAAGCAGGAAATATACACATAACGCCCAAACACAAATAGGTCAGTACGTTAATGTGCAAAGAAGAAACACTGTTTTGTGCCAGCTTTTTTTGAAAAACATTCGCAAGCGGATTCGTAACTATTCTTGCTGTCAGGGCAATCAAAGTGCTAATCATGCTTTTTCAATCTTGAAACCCAGCCGGAAATAACTCTCAAAGGCGCTCTCGTGATAGCCAGGGCATCTTTTTCAATATTTTTTGAAACAACCGAACCTGCGGCAGTCATTGCGTTTTCTTTCAGCGTAACCGGAGCCACCAAAACAGTGTTTGAACCGGTATTTGCACCGTCTTCAAGAACCGTTCTGCTTTTGACTTTAGATATCGGGTCATAATTTGCTGTTATAGTTCCGGCACCGATATTTACCCCCGAGCCAAGCTCGCTATCGCCTATATAGCTTAAATGCGAAACATTTGTATTGCTTTTTATAACGGATTTTTTAACTTCAACAAAATTTCCGATTTTTACATTGTCGCCAATTTCAACATCCCCGCGCAGCCTTGCAAACGGTCCGATTTTGCAATCTTTACCGATTTTATTTTTTCCCTCAATGTAAGTACAGGGGTATACAATCGTATCCGCGCCGATTTCAGTATCACAAGAAATATAAGTTGTGTCCGGGTCGACAATTGTAACGCCGTCTTCCATAAGTTTGTAAAGTGTACGCTTATTCAATATTTTTCCTGCCTGAGCAAGCTGGATTTTTGAATTTATTCCGAAAGATTCTTCATTGTTTTTAAGTACATAAGCTTCTGTCTTAAGACCGTTTGCTATTGCCCATTTCACAATATCAGTCAGGTAATATTCTCCCTGTGCATTGTTTGAATCAAGGTGCAAAAACGCATCTGACATATCTTTCCAGTTCAAAAGATAGACGCCTGTGTTAATTTCCTGTATTTTTTTCTGCGCGGGTGTTGCATCTTTTTCCTCGATAATTGCTTTTACCGAACCTTTTTCATCCCTTATAATTCTGCCGTAGTTAGAGGGGTCGTTAAAAATGGCAGACATAACGGTAAGCGAAGCTTTATGTTCTCTGTGAGCAGCAATAAACTCTTTCAACGTTTCCGGAGTAATAAGAGGAATATCACCGTTTAAGATAACAACTTCCCCATCAAAGCCCTTCAACGAGTCATAAGCCTGATACACGGCATGCCCGGTGCCAAGCTGCGGTGATTGGAGACAGCATTTTGCATTTGAATAATTCTCTTTTACAAAATTTTCCACAAGCTCTGCCTGATGTCCTACTATAACATAATTTTCGGCAACTTCTCCGGTTGCGTTCACTGCATCAAGAACATAACCCAATATGGTCTTATTTAAAATTTTATGCAAAACTTTAGGCGTCTCAGATTTCATTCTGGTGCCTTTGCCAGCAGCAAGAATTACCGCTTTTACAGAATTATTCATAACATTATCCCTCTATTACTTAATAATTTATGAATAAATCATACAATAAAAAGACAAATTTATGAATTTCTCATTTTTTCAATAACAGCAGTGGTGGATTTCCCCTCTACAAAGCTTATAAACTCAATTCTTCCGCCGTTTGCCATAATGGCTTTTGCTTCCGGCAGGGTTTCCACCGTGTAATCAGCACCTTTTGTATGGACATCCGGTTTTATTTCAACCAGCAGATTTTCCGGAGAAGATTCATCAAAAAGTACGACATAATCCACGCAAGACAATGCGCACAGAATTTCAGCACGGTCATTTTCATTGTTTACAGGTCTGTCGGGTCCTTTAATTTTTTTTACTGATATATCCGAGTTCAGTGCCACAATCAGCACATCCGCAAATGTCTTTGTTTTCTGCAGATACCTGACGTGTCCGACATGAAGTATATCAAAACATCCGTTCGTCGTAACTATAGTCTTTCCCTGAGAGCGCAGCTCTTTTAAAAGTTCCGGCAATTCCTCTCTTTTAACAAGTTTTCCCAATTATATCTCCGTTCCGAGTTTTATGTTGTTATAAGCAACCTTTACAATTTCTTTCAACTGCACGGGTTTTATTGCATAAGTTCCGACTTTTCTAACCGCCACAGCCGCTGCATAATTCGCAAGCGCAAGTGATTCATCAAACTTAAACCCGGAGCATACAAGCCCCAAACCCAATGCAGCAACAAACGTATCTCCGGCGCCGGTTGCATCATACACCTCTGTCGAATATGATTTAAGGTTTATTTCTTCTTTACCGTCAAAATAATACGCGCCTTCGTCAGATAATGTTATGACAACCTTATCCGCCTTGCAAATTTTTCTGAGTTCTTCCGCAATCTCTCTTACAGGTTTTTCGGCAGGCGATTTTGTAGCAATCAGCGCCTCATTAATATTAGGCACAAGAATATCGACGCCGGAATATTTTGAAAAATCCTGACCTTTAGGATCCATTAGAATAGGCTTTTTATGGCTCTTTGCCAGCTTTATAACCTTTTTTATCAACTCATTCGTCAAAACGCCCTTTACATAATCGGAAAGTATAATCAAATCCACATCGTTGATAATTTTTTCCGCATTCTCAAAGAGCCGGTCGGCAATCTCTTTTGAAACAGGCGTACTGACCTCATGGTCTACTCTGGCAAGATGTTTATTATTGTGGGCAATAAGTCTCGTTTTTACCGTAGTCGGACGGGAATTATCCACAACAACAAAATCATTATTGATATTATTCTTTTTAATCAAATTTTCAAAAAGACTTTTGTATAAATCATCCCCTATAACACCGGAAAGAAAAACACTTCCGCCAAGTGAAGCAATGTTATTCGCAACATTGGAAGCACCGCCCGGAAGATAAGTTTTGTTCTGAACTTCAAGAATCGGTACGGGTGCCTCGGGAGAAAGCCTGTTTGCCTTCCCCCAAAGATACTCGTCAAGTATTATATCCCCAAGAACAAGGATTTTAGCGTTCTTAAAATTTTCTATTAATGAAAACAAATTGTCCTTAAGGATTTTGTCCATATTCTATTCCTTTGCTGATTTTTGAGAGTCCATCAATGCAGGATTGCTTTTTGCCTGTTCCTTAAGCTGCTTTTGGATAACTTCAGGATTAAAGCTTGCATCTTTATACTCTATTTTAGCATTATTTTTCAAAGTGTTAACATATTCTTGCAAAACTTTTACTTTTTCCTGATTTTCAAGGAATGCTTTAATTTCCGGTTTTACCTTTTCAAAGGACTCTGCACCGGCTTTCTTTCTGTCCGTAACGTAAATTATATGATAGCCGTAAGGTGTTACAATAACATCGCTCAGTGTATTCGGTTTCATTGCGAATGCAGCATTAGCAAACGGTTCTACCATTTCTTCTTTAGCAAAGAAGCCTAAGTCTCCGCCCTGTTTTGCACTCATTGTATCATCAGAGTTGTCTTTTGCAATCTTAGCAAACTGTGACGGGTCTTTTTTCAGCTCAGCAAGAAGTTTTTGTGCTTTTTCAAGTCTTTTTGACATTTCTTGTTTAACCTGAGCGTCAATTTTTTCTGCAGTTAAGCCTTTACCTGCTTCGGATGATGCAATCTTTTCTTTTATTTCTTCAGCATTTGCACTTACAAGAATATGAGAAGCTCTTACTTTGTCAGGATATTTGAACTGTTCAATATTCTTTTCATAGAATTTCTTAGCCTCTGCGTCACCTACTGAAACAACAGAAAGTGTATCAACAAGTTTTTCCACTTTAACTTCGTCTGTCAGGTCTTTTCTGAACTGGGAAGCAGAAATGCCGTTTTCTTTCAAAATCTGGTTAAATTTGTCTTTTGAACCGACTTTATCAATAATAGTTTTCAGCTTATTATCAATATCTTCGCTTGAAACTTTGATATGTTTCTTTTTGATTTCCTGGTCAAGCAGTTTTTTTACAATAAGTTCGTTAACAACTCTGTCTTTCAGCATAAGGTGCATAAAGCTGTTCGGGTCTTTTTTCATGTCTATACCCATTTGTGAAAACATAGAATTGTTTGCTACAGCGTCAAAAGCCTGTTCGTACTGCTGTTTTGTAATAGCTTCGTTATTAACTTTAATAATCGCATTTCTATCACTAAGTACGCAACCGCTCAGCAACATTGTTGAAAGAGCAATTGTCGCCAATAATTTTGTTTTTTTCATGTGAAACTCCTTAAGTCTGTTTGTTATTATTTGTATATTCATAGCTAATCTTATTTATATAATAAAATAAATCCGCCAATATGTTAAATACTTCTTCAAAATTAAGAATAGCATTATTGAACAAGAGTATGGAATTGCCTTCCCGGCAAGACTTCGGGGCAATTGTATATTTTATATATTTTGTAATATTTCTGTCTAATCGCGTCGCAATTATGCCCCATTCAGCCTTTGTATAAGGCATGTAAATTCTGATATTCTCCGGCGTTTCCCTGATTAGACTGATTTTCGCCTGTGTAGCAAGAAGCCTTAGGTGTATAAGTTTTATAAGGTTTTCAACTTCCTGCGGAATTTTCGAGAATCTGTCTACCCATTCATCTCTTATCAAATTCAATTCCTCGATAGTTGCAACATCGGCAAGCCGCTTATACTCAATCATTTTCTGCTCTTTGGAACCAACCCAGTCGTCCGGAATAAATGCGGTAACATTTATATCCACAATAGCCGGCTGCTGTTTTTCAACTTCCCTGTCGGTCAACTCGTTTATTGTTTCTTCCAGAAGCTGGCAGTATGTATCAAAACCGACACTGGTCATGTGTCCGTGCTGTTTTGTTCCGAGAATGTTTCCGACCCCTCTGATTTCAATATCCCTCAAAGCAATCTGATAACCGCCGCCAAGAGTTGAAAATTCTTTTATAGCACCGAGTCTTTGTATAGCTTCCGGTGTAAGTTCTTTCTTTGGTCTGTAAAAACAGTAACAATACGCCTGTCTGTCAGAACGTCCGACGCGCCCTCTGAGCTGGTAAAGCTGTGCAAGTCCAAACCTGTCCGAATCATATATTATCATTGTGTTTGCGTTCGGAATATCAAGCCCGGATTCAATAATCGTAGTACAAAGCAAAATATCGTATTTGTGTTCGGCATACTCTACCATTATTTTCTCAAGCACTTTTTCGTCAAGCTGACCATGCGCAACTGCTATTCTTGCATTAGGCACAATCTCCTGCAGTTGATTTGCAAATTCATAAATTGTTTCCACTCTGTTATAAAGGAAAAAGACCTGTCCGTCACGCTCAAGTTCGTGGTTTATTGCGTTTTTTACATAAGTATCGTTGTACACACCGACATACGTCTTTACGGGAAGTCTGTTCATCGGCGCTGTATTTATGACACTCATATCCTTTATACCTGACAATGACATGTACAGAGTCCTCGGTATCGGAGTCGCTGACATACTGAGAATATCTATATTTTTTCTCATCATTTTAAGTTTTTCTTTGTGTTTAACACCAAATCTGTGCTCCTCATCAATTACAAGCAGTCCGAGATTTTTAAACACTACATCATTTTGCAAAAGTCTGTGCGTACCGACAACAACATCACATTCACCTGTTGTTATATTTTTTATTGTCTGCTTTTGTTCTTTTGCGGTTCTAAAACGGGACAATAACTCGACCTTTATCGGAAACGGTTTAAACCGTTCCGAGATAGTTTGATAATGCTGCAGGGCAAGAATCGTCGTAGGAACAATAATAGCAGCCTGTTTTCCGGACATAACAGCTTTAAAAACAGCGCGAATAGCAACCTCTGTTTTCCCAAAACCAACATCGGCACAGATAAGCCTGTCCATTGGTTTTTGGCTCTCCATGTCCGCTTTCGTTTCCTGAATAGCTTTCATCTGGTCAGGGGTCTCAGTAAATTCAAACGCATCCTCCATCTCATACTGCCATACAGTATCCGGTTCAAAAGCAATGCCCTCCGATATTTCACGTTTTGCATAAAGCTCGAGTAAATCTCTTGCAATATCTTCAATTGCTTTTTTTGCTCTGGTTTTGGTATTTTGCCAGTCATTGCCGCCCATTCTCGAGAGTTTGGGATGTACACTTCCCGAGCCTCTGTAGCGGGCAAGAAGGTTTATCTGCTCAGCAGGCATGTGCAATTTGTCGCCCGCGGCATATTCAATCGTCAGATAATCCTTCTCCTGTCCGTCAATTTCCTGTTTTGAAAGCCCTTTATAAAGTCCGACACCGTGAACGGAATGGACAACGTATTCACCCTCTTTTATATCGTTTATTGACTCTATATATTCCGCTTTTTCTTTGTAATATGACTGTTTTTGACCTGTTATGTCTTTTGATTTTTTATTAAACAGCTCCTTATCCGTCAAAACAACAAGTTTTAAATCTTCAATTGCAGACCCGCCCAAAGCAAGGTTTTCCGCCAGATAAACACAGCGCCTCTGTGAAAAATCATCAGAATAAGGAATGCCAAAATCATTCAATATTTCTTCGACACGCTTCCGGTAATCAGTAGCTATTACAACTTTATACCCGTCTTTTATTTTTTCTTCAACAAAAACCGCGATATCGTCCACGTGAGATGAAAAACCGGTAATCAAGGAACTGTCAAAATCCACAACAAAATCTGAATAAAAATCCATAAAATTGTCAAAAAAGACTTTCTCGAGACCGGCAGCAGACTTATGAAATTCATCATACGTAACGTGATTTTTCTGTTTCAACGGAAGATTCAGAGCCTTTGCATCATTTTCTTCTATCTGTTTATCGTATATTTCATCAAACTGTCTATACCTGGAAAAAATCTCGGTTGATTCATCAAAAATTACCAAAAACTCACCGTCAGACAATTCAAACAAGCTTTTTAACCGCGGATTAAAATAAGTCTGCAAATATTCGATTCCGTCAAAATATCCTTCGTTATCAGCTTTTTCAAGAGTTTCCCGCAGCAATTCATTCGCAATATTTATGTTTTCACCGTACTCTTTTTCTTTTACAAGCGCCGTTACAGTTTGCTTAAAGTCCTTGATATTCTGGTCATTTAGAACAAATTTATACACGGGAAGTATTGTAATTTCTTTTATCTTTTTTATACTGCGCTGGGTCTCATTATTAAAATATCTTATATCAACAACCGTATCTCCCCAGAGTTCAATACGAACGGGTTTTCCGTTATCAGTATGTGTATAGATATCTACAATATCCCCTCTGACACTGAACTCCCCGATATCACTGACCATGGTAACACGCTTATAACCCATCGATACAAGCTTTTTAGGCAATTCTGTCAAATCAACTTCGCCGTCTACTTTTATTTCAAAAGAATTTTTTTCATAAAAATCAACAGCCGGAAATTTATCAGCCAAAGCCTTTACCGGTACAAGCAGCAAGTTTTCATTCAACAGATTTTTTAGTATGGAAATTTGCTGAGAATATTTGTACAAATTGCCTGACACTCCGTCATAAGGCGAAACATCCTGATACGGGAATATTTTCGACGGGATATCAAACATTTTTTCCAGGTCGTGTTTGTATTTCAGGGCATTCTGCTCTGTGTTTGTAACAAAAATAACTTTTTTAGAAAGAGAAATTTCTGCAAGCAAAAACAGCCTCAAAAACGAGGTCAAACCGGTCAGTGTAAAAGAACAGTTCTTGTTCAAAAAAGCCCGGGTCTTTTCTATGTTTATATAATTCTGGCTGTTAATATAGTTTAGCATGTAGTTATTTTAGCACCAAAAGACCTACAATATATCCAACGGGTCAACATCAACCACCATTTTTATGTCCGGCGGAAGTTTTATTGACTGTAAAAAACCTGCGATGAATCTGTGTCCGCGATCTTCGAGTTTATTTTTTATTATAATCTGGTATCTGTAATTGTTCTGTATGCGTTCAAGAACACACTGACCTGCGCCAAGAACAGCTATCGGCTCTGTCCAGTTTCTGTTGCTTATTACATCTCTTAAACGCATAGCTATTTCTTCCGCACTTCTTTCAGCTCTGTACTGATTCTCCGATGAGAGCACAACTCTTATTATTTTACTGAAAGGCGGATAATCAAACATCTCTCTGGCTTCTATTTCCGTTTTATAAAAACTGATGTAATCCTGTTCCTTTGCCGTTTCAAGCGCAAAAAATTCAGGATTAAAAGTCTGGAAATAAACGCTGCCTTTAAGCTCTGAGCGTCCTGCACGCCCTGCAACCTGTGTCAAAAGCTGGAATCCCCTTTCACAAGAACGAAAATCAGGAATATTAAAACTGCCGTCGGCATTTATAACCCCGACAAGAGTAACATTAGGGTTGTCAAGACCTTTGGCTATCATTTGAGTGCCGATTAAAATATCAATATTTCCGTTTGAAAAATCGTTTAGTATTTCTATGTGTCTGTTCTTTTTTGCGAGAGAATCGCTGTCCAGACGCTCTATTTTTGCATCAGGGAAAAGTTTTTGCGCGATTATTTCAACTTTTTGAACACCCGTTCCGCAATTTCTAAGTGCGTCGCTTCCGCATTTAGGACAAACCTGCGGCATTGCAATTTCTTCATTACAATAGTGACATTTAAGCGTTTGTGTTTGGGAATGGAAAACAAGAGGTATTGCGCATTTGCTGCACTGAATTACCTCTCCGCAAGCCAGACATTGTGTATATTTTGAAAATCCGCGTCTGTTCATCAAAAGTAAAGTTTGTTTTTTTGCTTTCAAATTTTCTTCAATTGCAGTAACGAGCGGTCTTGAAAAAATACCATGATTTTTTCTGTAAGCTTCTTCGCGCATATCAATAACATGGACATTTGCAAGTTCGTAGTTATTGTACCTGTTTTTCATTTCTACTAAATTTCCGGTATTTTTCGCACGGTAATAAACACTCACATCCGGCGTTGCACTGCCGAGAATAATCGGACATTCATTCAACTGCGCAAGTTTTTGTGCAACATCCTTTGCATTATACCGGGGAGACGGGGTTGTTTGTTTATAAGAACTCTCATGTTCTTCATCGATTATTATTGCGCCGATATTTTTTAATGGTGCAAACACAGCCGAGCGAGCACCCGCCAATATCCGGATTTCATTGTTTTGTATTTTATTCCATACATCATATTTTTCACCGTCTGAAATATTAGAATGCCAGATTGCAACTTTTTCCGTGCCGAATCTTTTCGCAATCCTTTTTGTCAGCATAGAAGCAAGTGCAATTTCAGGCGCAAGAAATAAAACATTTTTGCCTGCCTCTATAACTTTTTTAATAACATTAAAATAAACCTCCGTCTTACCGGAAGAAGTAACTCCATGCAAAAGCAATGTTTCGGATGTGCCCAATTTCTCTACAATTTTTTCGTATGCCTGCTTTTGTTCATCAGAAAGTTCGGGAAAAGGTTCCGGTGAGGCGGTTTTAAAAATATCCAGCGGGTTTCTGTATACGTCCCGCTCGATTATTTCCGCAAATCCTGCTTCTGCAAGCTTTTTTATGGTTGCTCTGGTCGTTTTTACTTCTTTTTCAAAGTCAATAAGCCTGACTTCTCCCGCCTTTTCAAGACTGTTAAGTATTTCAAGCTGTCTTGCGGCAGCACCGTCTTTAGTTTTAAATTTTATAAATTTTTCAATCTGTTGTTTTTGCGACGACTCATCGAGAATATTTTGAACATCAACAGCGCCACGATTTTTCAGCTTGCGTAACACCGTATAAAATTTTGAAGAAGGAAGTTTTGTGCGCTTTAATAAAACAGATACAGGAACGGAGGTATTGCCGATATTGCTTAGAATCCCGGCTTCTATATCATTTTCGGGATTAACATTTCCGACTTTTTGAACAAGTCTCTTTGACTGTTTTAAAAACTTCATCGGAATTGCACACTCAAGAACGCTCTGGATATCAGCAAGATAATACGACGAAACCCATTCGAGAAATTGCAGATATTTTAAATCGAAAAGCGGTTTTTCATCCAAAATTTCAGCAACAGGCTTTGCTTTGATTTCCTCCGGAAGATAGTTTGAAAATCCTGTAACAAAAGCATTTATAAGCCCCATTCGCCCGAACGGAACAAGAACGGGCTGCCCGATTTTTATAACATCTTTTAAAATTTCAGGTATTTCATAGCTGAAAGTTTTCACGCCTATTCCGCTTATGCAAGTAAGAATTTGGGCATATTTATGAAACATGCCCAATTCCTGAATATTTTCATTTTTATCTAATGTACTATTCTTCTTCAACTGTCATTAATTCTTTCATTGCCTCATCAACAGCATCTCTCAAAAGTTCAAGATTATCAGGAGCAACAGTAACTCCCTTTTTCGTCGGAAGCCAGTTCATTCCGTCATCTGTTGTGTAAAAAATTCTTAAATCAAGATAACATTTGCCTTTGTATTCATTTATTGAAATTTGAAGCTGTTCTGTTGCGCTTCTCGGGATAGTTGCAATTAATTTTGGTTCTGTAGCCATGTTTTTCCTCTTTCCATACTAATTTATTTGTTCAAGCAATATTTTAACACGTAAATTTTATTCACAACTAAATTTTACATCTCTGTTATAAATTTGTTGCATTAAATCTGATTTTTCAACAGCCATCTCGACTTTTGGCACAAATCCCATAGTCTTTAAATGAAACACAATACTCAAATCATCTAATTCCGCAGATATGCCCGTTATAAGGTTTTTATGCGGTTTATCAAGCCCGTCTGCAATTTTTAACATTGCTGCAAGTTTCGATACTTTTATTCTGTCCGATTCATTAAGTGCCGCAAAATCTTCATGCTTTTCGGGATTTGGCAGTGCACAGCGATGGTATCTCGCAATATTTCCGATAATCAGTTTTTCGTAAGTGCTGTATTCCTCCGTATCAAGATTTTTTATAACGGAAAGAGAATGCTTGTGGTGAGACTTTTTGTCTATACTGTAACCGATATCATGAAGCAATGCGGCAGACTTCAGATAATTTCTGTCTGATTCTGAAAATTCATTTGTAATTGTGTTAATTGCGTCGAAAATCATCATTGCATAACTTTTCACCTGCAATGCATGATCGATATTTATATCATATTTTTCAAGAATATTTTCTATCATTCAAGGAAGTTTCTAATAATTTGCAATAAGTAGTCCTGATTAAACTCGGATTTTGTAATAAATGCATCGGCACGGGCACCGATTGCATCAAGTTTTTCTGATTCGTAAGACGAAAGTATGATAACCGGTATTTTAGAGAATTTTTCATTACTTTTCAAAAGATTTACAAATTCTATACCGTTCATTTCAGGCATTTCAAGGTCTGAAATTATAATATCAAATTTCATCTCGCTTAACAAATCAAAGGCTTCTTTGGGATTTTTTACCATCTCGTAGCTGTAACCGCGTGAGTTAAAAATACTTTTCATTAACGCTCTTGTTGTTATTGAATCATCAACTATCAGTATGCGATAGTCTTTGTTATCTTTTCTGATAAGTCTGTTTTTGATGTTTTCAAGTGCTTTATCTTTTCCGATATAAGTATTTTTGTACAATTCCGGAAGGTTAAGAATAAGACAGACCTTTCCCGTGACAAGTGTTGTTATACCTGAAATATTTTTCAATTTAATAATAGGTGCGGAAAGTTTTTTGTGCAAAATCTCCTGGTCTCCGAGTATTGAATCAACAATCAATCCCATATAACTGTTTTCTATCTCTATAACAACAAGAGTAAGTTTTGCGCTGGATATTTTTTCAGGCAGCGGAAGTTCCAGAAGCTCCGACAAATAATAAACAGGAGTCGAATTTCCTTCAATAAGTATGGATTTTATATCATTTCTTGAATATATGTCCTCATTATTTACCCACATAACAGTCTTTATTGCAGTCATAGGCAACGCAAAAAGTTGATTGGAGGATTCAACAATAAATGCCTTTAAAGTCGACATTGAAACCGGAAGCTCTATGCTGATTTTTGTACCGCGCCCGACAAGCGAAAAAACTTTGACTTTTCCGTTTAGCTGGGCAATCTTCGTTTGTACAATATCAAGCCCGACACCGCGTCCTGAAATTTCCGTAACCGTATCTCCGGTAGAAAATCCTGACCAGAATATCATATTCATTACCTGCTCGTCTGTCAGATAAGCGCATTCTTTAGGCGTGATGAGTTTTTTGTCTATTGCTCTTTGTTTAATTTTTTCAAGATCAATACCTCTGCCATCATCTGTAATCTCTATAACTATTTTGTTTTCGAGATTTTTTGCATGCAGGTGAATTTTTCCTACAGGCGATTTTCCCTGTGCAACACGCTCATCCGGAGATTCTATTCCATGGTCAATAGAATTTCTTATTATGTGTATAAGCGGAGATTTTATTTCTTCGATTATCTTTTTGTCAGCACTGGTTTCACTGCCGGATACAAGAAGTTCTATCTGTTTCCCTGTGTCGTTTGAAATATCGCGAATCATACGCGGAAACATGTGAAATATCGTGGCAAGCGGCAATACGCGTATATTTTTAACCATACCTTCCAGTTGATTGACTATCAGATTCAGTTTTGTATCGTCTTCATCAATAGATTTTTGCAAATTAAGTATATGATTATTCAGCTTAACAATACGTGCCGAATTTTCTTGAAATAACGAATAAATCTGTTTGCTAAAAACGGAAAGGCTGTTTAAATCACCGATATTAATAGCATTCAGGAGTTTTTTGTCATAATATTTGATAAAACTCTGGGATTTGTGATTAAAATTTTTCCACTCGCTTATTTCTTCAAGAATACTGTCAAGCTCGGAAAGATGTTTTTTGTGTTTAATGCGGCTGATAATAAGTTCACCGGTCTGATTTACCAGTTTATCCAGCTTTTTTGAATCAACCCTGAGAGTTTTAATTGAAGTAGCTTCAAAAGAGTTAAAAAAGTCAGTGGGTTTTTGCAGAGCAATGCCGGATTCTTTTATATTCTCGGTTAAATTTGCAAGCGGATTAACAGAAGCCGTCAAATCAAGCATCTGACGGATTATATCAAGACGCTGGATAATAAGCGTAACATCTTCTTTTTCTTCTTTATTGTGATTTACAAGCATCTTTTCAGATGAGTAAACACTCTGCTTCAAAATAGTTATAACTTCTTTCTCAGGAAGGGTATTACTCTTTTTGATAAGCCCCAAAACTTCAATAATCTTTTCAAAAATCTGGTTTGATTCCTGATTTATATTCAAAGAAATCAGATACTCCAGCATTTCATTTATAACAGGAATCTGGGACAGGTCATGTTCCATTTTGTTTAATTCCGACTTTATTGTTTCAAGTTTTGAAACAACAACCCTGTCACTCTCTTTATTTTCTTCCGTGTGTTTATAATCCGAAACAGGAGTCGTCAATTTGTTTTTTACAAGGGTTTTATAATCAACTAACGGTATTTCATATTGTTTATAAATTTCAGACAAAAAGTTTGCTATGTCATCAAGCTTTTTGTGCAATTCAATTTGTTCCTCTCCGGTAATAATATTTGAACTACGGGAAACAAATTCAAGTTTTGTTTTTATATCGTCAAGCAGACTTTTTATTTCATAAAACGGCAGGTCTTTGAATATATCAATGAGCTTTTGTATTGTGTCCAAAAATGTATCAAGATACTTTATATCATCATCCATCTCCATTTTTGACATAATCAAAAGTGATTCAATAATCAATGCATCAATATTTGCGGTTTCTTTCTTAAACAGGTCTGCATTAAAATTCTCATCCTGCTCTTTTATTCCGCTGTTTTGTTTAAGGTCATCCTCTGCCTCATTTGAATTAATAGTCTCGTCTATATCGTCAATATATTTTTGAATATCGTCCGTATAGTACTCTTTTTTTATGCTTATGGACTTTTGTATAATATCAGACAAAAAATCCAACGATTTATATAAAATATCAGAAATAGTATGGTTTATACTAATCTTATTTTCTTTGGCAAGCCCCAGGACATCTTCTATTTTATGTGCAAGACGCTGAATATTATTAAAACCTATCATTCTGGCGGCACCTTTTAGAGAATGGGCGTCGCGAAACATATAAACAAGAATTTCTTTGTCTTTAGGCGTATTTTCAAGTCTGAGCAGATTATTATTGAGTTTATCAATTATCTCATCAGTTTCTTCTCTAAATATATTCAGTATTTCATCAAATTCTTCCGGAGAAAAATCCATATTTCACCTTATTCTTCAGGATTTGCAGCCTGTTCTGAAAAATCTTTTAAACTTTTTATATTTTCAATACTTGCATCGATAGAAGTAATGGAACGATGAAGATTTGTTGTCAATTTTTGCATTTCAGCAAGCGCTTCCGAGGAAAGCTTTGACTGTTCTGAGGTTTCGAGAATGGTTTCATTAATGAAGCTTTCTATTTTTCTTATTGCACTGCCAAGTTCAACATACGTTTCTTCAATAGTACCCGCCAACTTAACACCTGATTCAATTTCTTTGGTGCCTTCTTCCGTTGCCATAACGGTAGAGTTTGTGGTGTGCTGGATATCATTAATCAAGGACGCAATTTTTGTTGTTGCCTGTTTTGATTCATCAGCGAGCTTTCTGATTTCTCCGGCAACAACAGCAAAACCTTTTCCGTGTTCACCGGCTCTTGCTGCTTCAACTGCCGCGTTCAATGCAAGCATATTTGTCTGTTCTGCAATATCTTCCACCAGTCCGATAATAGAGCCTATCTGCTGAATATATTCACTAAGCTCAAGAATAAGCTCTGCAATAATTTGGATTCTTTGTTTTAAAACTATCATTTTTTCAATATTAGCTTTTACCGTGCCTGATTTTTCACCGCTTGAAAAAGTTTTTTTCGACTCTGCGGCAGTCATCTGTGCCGCTTTATTCAATGAATCGCTCAAAGTTTTTATTTTGCTTATAAGCTCATTTGTATTTTCTGCCATATATTTATAGTTTTCCGCAATATTTTTTTGTTCAACGGAAAGACCAAAAATTTTGTCAGCAGATTCACGAGCCACGCCTATTTTCTGTTTCACAACTTTTTTAAGTTCTTTCATTAAAAGCTGGCGTGTAACTATATACTGCGCAAGATATACAAAGAAAAACAGACAAATGCTTATTATATTGCGTGTATTAACTGCATCTTTTGAAATAACAATAATCACGTACAACAAAAATACAAGAAGTAAAAATATATCCAAAATAAACTTCAAATCAGATTTTCTTTTAAAGCTAAAATCGTTATTCATCAAAATCTCCTTGTTATTTTCCATCCGTATGAATATAATCATTTTATTACAATTCAAGCTTTTAGCCAATCGAATTTTATGAAAAATACGCTATAATATGTATAAAAAATGAAAAACCATGCGGAGAAAAAATGCCAGAACAGCTCTTATTAAATCAAAAAACAGAAAATAATTTGTACCTGTGCTTTTGTATAGACGAAAAAGTTTATGCATTGAAAACAGATAATGTAATGGAAATTTTGATGCTTCCTCAACTGAATTACCCGCAAAAACTTCCAAAATTTGTTGCCGGGATATTGAATTACAACAACATAATTATAAATGTTTGCGACCTCAGAAAAATTCTTAATTTCCCTACAAAAAAATTTGAACTGAATAATCAAATCATTATAATAAAAGGGGAAGAATCTCTCATTGCAATAATAGTGGACAAAGTCACGGATTTTTATACAGCACTGCCTGAAAATATCCAGACTATAGCAAACACCTCTTTTAACAGTCTGGTTAATTCTTTCTGCCGTGAAGGCGACACAATAATAAATATTTTAGACATTATAACGCTTGAAAAATTTGTAAAAAATATTCACGAAGAAGAAAATGACATAAACTACAGAGAGCTTTTTCCGGATGACGAAAAAGCAAAACATGTGCTTGAAAAAAGGAGTAACGATATCGCACTAAAATCCGCTATGAATGTATCGGAAACTTTTCTTGCAAAAGACAAATACCTGACCTTCAATCTGGACAAACATATTTACTGCATGAATGCAGAAATGGTAAAAGAAGTAATAAGCACCAAGAATTTTGCCATAACAAAAATCCCGTATGTACCGTCTTATATAAAAGGAGTAATAAACTTAAAAGGTGATTTTTATACGGTATTGAGCCTGAAAGACTTTGTAGGCATTGAAGCAAAAGAAACACCGGTTGAAGAAAAAATGATTGTTATAGCGTCAAACGACATGAAAATCATACTTCTTGTGGATGAGATAGGCAATTTGCTCAATATTGCACCTGAAAAATTCCATTCACAAAATGACCTGAATTTGAACAAAATGTTCATAAAATCAGAAATATACATTGATAATAAAGTCTACAATATTCTTGATATGCAGCGTTTATTAAACGATGAAAGAATATTTATAGGTAAAGACAGCAATTAAAAAAGACTTTTTTGTTCAACATTCATTTTGTATCCGAGATGTCTGTAGCCTTCCGGAGAGACCTTTCTGCCACGCGGAGTTCTTTGCAAAAAGCCCTCCTGCAGCAAATACGGTTCATAAACATCTTCTATTGTTTTAACATCTTCTCCGAGCGCTGCAGCAAGCGTTTCTATTCCGACCGGACCGCCGTCATATTTTTCTATAATAAGACTCATTAAAGCCCTGTCTGTTGTATCAAGCCCGCATTTATCTATATGAAGCGTATCGAGAGCAATATTCGCCGTTTTTTCATCCACAACACCATCGCTTTTAACGATTGCATAATCGCAAACTCTCTTAATCAGCCTGTTCGCAATCCTCGGAGTTCCTCTCGAACGCGACGCTATTGCCAGAGCACCGTCCGGTTTTATATCGATATTTAAAAGTTTTGCGGTTCTGACAATAACCCGGGCAAGCTCATCTTTTGTATAAAACTGGAGCCTGTGAATTATACCGAATCTGTCACGCAAAGGACCCGAAAGCGCTCCGGCTTTCGTCGTGGCTCCGATTAGTGTAAACTTAGGCAAAGGCACCCTTAATGTTTTTACAGTCTGAGCCTTTCCGGTCGTCATATCGAGAAAAAAGTCCTCCATCGCAGGATAAAGTATTTCTTCCGCAACTTTATTTAATCTGTGAATTTCATCAATAAAAAGAATTTCACCATCCTTTAAAGACATCAAAATTCCTATTATATCTCGCGGTCTCTCGAGTGCTGGAGCGGAGGTGATTTTTATTTTCGTCCCGAGTTCATTAGCTATAACACTGGCAAGAGTAGTTTTCCCAAGCCCCGGCGGACCGTAAAAAAGCAGATGGTCCAATGGCTGGTTACGTTTTTTAGCTGCCTCTATCGTAATTTTTAGCGTATTTTTAAGAGCACTTTGCCCGATATACTCATCAAATTTTTTAGGTCTGATATTAGACTCAAAAGACTTGTCAAAGTCACACACAGCAGGCTCGACTACCTCAGTTGCTCTGGTTTTTTCCTGAGTTTTTAGGGTGTCTTTTTCCTGAAAAAAATTATTGTCGTCTGAAATTATTGTCATTATTTTTCCCGCCTGACAAAATTATAACATGTTAAAAAATTAGTAGATAATACTGTCTTTTTTTGAGATAATGGGTAAAAAAACACGGAGTAAAAAATTATGAGTAAAACAGCTATTATAATACCATCAAGATATGCTTCAACAAGATTGCACGCAAAACCGCTTATTGAAGTCGGCGGAAAACCGATAATACAATGGGTATACGAAAAAGCTTCAGCGGCAAAACTGGCGGATGAAGTTATTATTGCAACAGACCATGAAGCAATTTACAACTGTGCAAAATCTTTCGGCGGAAAAGCTGAAATGACTTCCGTTGAACACAAAAGCGGCTCTGACAGAATAGCGGAAGTTGCAAAAAAATATGCAGAATTTGAATATATAATAAATCTTCAGGGTGATGAACCTATGATTACTCCAGAAAGTATAGACAGCGCAATTTCCGTACTCAAAAACAGCGAAAAAGCTGATATTTCCACTTTAATCAGGAAAATAACACCGCAAGAAGCAGAAAATCCGAACCTTGTAAAATGCGTAACAGACGATAACGGTTTTGCTCTATACTTCTCGCGTTCAAAAATTCCGTTTGAAAGAAATCAAGATGAAGCGGTATTTTACGGACATATCGGATTATACGGATACAAAAGAGAAGCTCTTTTTAAAATGACATCTCACGCCCAGACAATGCTTGAGAAAGCAGAAAGCCTTGAGCAGTTAAGAGCGCTTCAATCAGGAATGAGAATTATAACGGCAATTGCGACATGCGCCCCCATAGGTATTGACACGGCAGAAGACATAGAAAACTTCAAAAAAGCGATAAGCTCTTATTAAACAAATTCAGTATCAAAAAATGCAGAATTAGTATATGAATATATCCGCAAAAATACAAAAAAGGCTAAAAAATGAAGCTGATAAAAAATATCAGAAGTTTTCTTCATCATTGCTTCCGGGAGTAAAAGGCATTCTCGGGGTACGGCTGCCTGTTTTGAGAAAAATAGCAAAAGAAATATACAAGGACGATTGGCAAAGTTTTATTGCCGGCAGTCCCGTATATTTTGAGGAAAAACTGCTTCAAGCAATGGTTATCGGTCTTTTAAAAGAATCTGATAACGCAGATATTTTAGAAAAAATAACTGATTTTATTCCCAAAATTGACAACTGGTCTGTGTGTGACTGTTTTTGCTGCAGCTTAAAATACGCAAAAACACACAAAGACGCCGTCTGGAATATCGTAAACAAATATGCTCATTCTGAAAAAGAATATGAGATTCGATTTGCACACGTTATGATGTTGAATTATTTTATAGAAAAAAAATACTTGAACGATATATTCTCGCTGGCTGAGATTTTCAAATGCGATAAGTATTATGCAAGAATGGGTGCCGCCTGGCTTCTTTCGATTTGTTTTATAAAATATCCCGAAGAAACACTTAAATTTCTAAAAAATACAAAAATCGACAACTTTACATACAACAAATCCATTCAGAAAATCTGCGAATCTTATCGGGTGGATAAAGCCGTAAAACAACAGCTAAAACTGCTTAAAAGATAATTTAAAATAAATCATATCCTTAAGCTGCCTGCCGTTTTCAAAAATCGGACGATCATAATTTTCAACAAAAAAGTTTTCTATTTTGTGAGAATACACAAACCCGTTTTTTATATAAAAAGAGATAGTGTTTTCATTCTCCCCGGTGCCGACAAGTATTGTATTCATAGTATTTTTGTAAGTTTTAAAAATATGGTTAAGCATATAGCTGCCATATCCCCGTTTCTGATATGCAGGTGCAACAGCCAGATTTTTAATCTCCAAAACCGTAGGATATTTTTGCATAACTACACATACCGCTCTGGGATTGTCGTCAAAAAGCACGAACATAGTACCATTTTGCAAATATTTATCAATCATGCTCTCCTGCTCATCTCCGACAAGCAAAAGCTCCAAATACTGTTTTTTATTGTCTGTTATTTCTTTTATTTGCATGGTAAATCTATCAAAATTTAATATATATCTTTATTATAATTGACAATTTATTAAAAACAAAGAAGGTAAAATAATTGTCTTTTTATTCTATTTTTTATTTTTTTGAGCGGCATTCACCGACCGCGACCTGCAATACTTTATCAGCCCCAAATGCGCCAAACCAAACACTCCGCTAAGCACACCGAAAGTTTTGTGCAAACTTCTCTGTTTTGTTTTTATAAGACACCCTGCAGTCGCAGCCAGCGCCGCATAACCGGTATATTTAATCTGTTTGTAAGGGGGTTTTATTTGCGTTTCATAAAAATTTTTTATCCCTGTTATTTTCATATCAGCTCCTTAAATTTTGGGGGTGAAAATTTATGAAAAGTAATATTGTAAGCTATTTTTTAAACAAGAAGCAATCCTGCTCCGATAAAGAACATGCCCGAAAAAATCCCCGCCATAACATCGTGATTTTCTCCGTATTCCCGAGCCGTCGGCAACAAAGTATCAAGCGAGATATAAACCATAATGCCCGCAACTATTGAAAACAGAATGCCTATAGCCATCTGCGGCATAAATATTTTTATCAATCCAAACCCGATAATAGCACCGATTGGTCCGGAAATACCTGCAATCAATGAAAAAAGCATTGCCATTCTCTTTTTACCTGTCGCCTGGTACATAGGAAGCCCTATGGCTATTCCCTCGGGCAGGTTGTGAATTGCTATTGCAATAGCAAGCGGAATACCCAGTTTTACATTTGTACTTGCAACAAGAAACATTGTAAGCCCCTCGGGAAAACGATGCAGTGAAATAGCAATTGCTGTCAACAAACCGGCTTTTTTTATTTTTGCATCTTCCTCGGAGATATTTTCCGGGTTTTTATCAATAAGCTCGTCGCCAAAATGCGCCGGTAAAAAGTAATCAATCAAACCTGCAATTATAATACCGCAGAAAAACCCTAAGAATGTAATCAGCGCGGCTTTATTTCCAAAATATATTTCAGTAAAAGAACGGGAATCTTTTAGAATTTCCGTCAATGCCATATAAATCATAACACCTGCTGAGAATCCAAGCCCCGTCGCAAGCATTCTGAGATTGCTTCTCTTTACAAAAAAGGAAACAGTACCGCCAAGAACTGTTGCCAGCCCTGCAATAAGCGTGAGCAAAAACGCTATAATATGTTGATGTTCTATAATCATCCTATCTGTGCCAATTTCTCTAATTTCAACTTCTGGTCGTGTTCTATCAGAAGATTAATCAATTCATCCAAATCACCGTCAATAACAGTCCATACGTTAAGGTTTTGTCCGATTCTATGGTCAGTCAGCCTTCCCTGAGGAAAGTTGTATGTTCTGATACGTTCCGAACGATCGCCCGTACCGACTTGAGAGCGTCTAAGGTCGGTGATTTCCTGCATTTGTTTCTGGGTTTCAATATCGTATAATTTTGCTTTCAAAATCTGGAGGGCACGTTCTTTGTTCTGCAGCTGCGAACGTTCTTCAGTGCAGAAAATCATTATGCCGCTCGGTTTGTGAAACACGCGGACAGCAGTCTCGACTTTATTGACGTTTTGACCGCCGGCACCGCCGGAACGTGCTGTTGAAATTTCCAAATCCGCAGGATTAAGCTCAATTTCCACATCATCAACCTCAGGCATAACAGCAACCGTCGCGGTAGACGTATGTACACGCCCTTGAGATTCAGTTTGGGGGACTCTTTGAACTCTGTGTACGCCTGATTCGTATTTCAGTTTTGAATACAGGCTGTCACCCTTCATTGAAATAATAACTTCCGAAACTCCGCCGGCTTCACATTCCGTCATGCTGAGAATTTTTGTCTGCCAACCCTGCTTGTCAGCGTATCTTAAGTACATACGCATAAGGTCTCCGGCAAATATATTTGCCTCGTCTCCGCCGGCGCCTCCGCGAATCTCAAGCATAATATCCTTGTCATCCATCGGGTCTCTCGGCAGCAAAAGAACTTTCATTCTTTCTTCAAGTTCCTGATTCCTTTTTTCATTTTCAGCCATTTCTGTTTTCAGGAACTCTTTCATTTCTTCGTCTGATTCTGATTTTATGAGTTCTTTTGCATCAGAAATTGCTTCTTCGTTCTTTTTCCATTCACGATAAACTTCTACGGTTTCTTCCATAGCTTTTCTCTGTTTGGAGAGATCTCTGAATTTTTCGTAGTCGTGAATAACGTCAGGATCTGACAATGTTGTACCCAATTCAATATATTTTTTCTCAATTTCGAGAATTTTATCTAGCATATCTTTCATAGTGTAACTATTCTAACGCAAGCAAACTTTTTTGAGAAGCTGCTTGTTAAAATTTGTTATTAAAGAGTATAATCGATTGTATGAACAATGGTTACAAAACAGCTATCGGTATGATGTCAGGAACGTCTGCGGACGGCATAGACGCCTGCCTTGTAAAAATATATGATGATTTAAAATTTGAATTTATTGCAGGTCATGCACTGGACTATCCTGAGGAAATAAGAGAAAAGCTTTTAAATATAGCAAACAATAACGGAAAAACAGAGGATATTTGTTATATGGATTTTGCGGTCGGAAAACTGTTCGCAAAATGCGCAAACGAACTGATTGAAAAAACTGGAATAAGTCAATCCGGTGTAGATTTTATAGCGTCTCACGGGCAAACCGTCTTTCACCATCCGACTCCGGTAAACTGTGCAGGGATTTCTACAGGCTCTACTCTGCAAATCGGAAATATTTCAGTTATTGCAGAAAATACAGGAGTAACAACTGTCGGAAATTTCAGAACCAGAGATATTGCAGCAGGAGGACAAGGCGCACCGCTTGTTCCGTTTGCAGATGAACTCATATTCGGACGCAAAATTCCAAGATGTATCCAGAATATAGGCGGTATAGCAAATGTAACCGTTTTATCACCTGAATGTAAAACCTTTGCGTTCGATACAGGTCCGGGTAATATGCTGATTGATTATTGCATGAAAAAATATTTTGACATTCCTTATGACAAGGACGGACGTATTGCCTGCAGCGGGGTTATTGATGAAGATTGGCTGGAGATGCTCTTAAAAGAGCCTTACTATGCACTTAACCCGCCCAAAACAACCGGAAGGGAACTGTTTAACGACCTTTATGCGGAAAGAATCCTGCAAAATGCACCCCTTAACAAGTGTGATATTATTGCCACGATAAGCGCATTGAGCGCAAAAACCATTTTCGACGCATACAACCGTTTTGTTCTTCCTAAAACCGGAATAAAAGAAATAGTAATCGGCGGTGGCGGAGCTTACAACAAGTTTTTAACAGGATTGCTTAAAAAATATTTCGGGCATATTCCCGTAAAAACCCATGCTGATTTTAATATAAACGACAAATTTAAAGAGGCAATTTCCTTTGCACTTTTGGGATATTGCACAATTAACAAAATACCAAACAACCTTCCCATCTGCACCGGTGCAGCTAAACGGGTTGCAATGGGTGAAATAGCTTATTGAGAATGAATTATGACAGATACAATATCAACTGAAAATTTGAATAAAAATACAGAAAACATTGATTTAGCCGATAGTCTCGGAATTGTAACACTTATTAATAATGAAGATTTAAAAGTAGCGCTTGCGGTACAAAAAGCTTTGCCTCAAATTGCACAGGCAGTTGACATTATAAGCAATAATTTTCAAAACGGAGGACGTCTGTTATATTTTGGTGCAGGAACCAGCGGAAGACTCGGGATTCTGGACGCATCGGAATGCCCGCCGACCTTTAACACCGACCCGTCTATGGTTCAGGGAATAATAGCAGGCGGTGATGCTGCAATAAAAACAGCGGCAGAAGGCGCCGAAGATTCGATTGAACTAGCAAAAAAAGATTTTTCTGACAAAGAAATAACTAAAAATGATACAGTAGTTTGTATTTCTGCCTCGGGAAACGCCAACTATGTCGTAAAAATACTGGAGCTTGCAAAAACAAACGGCAGCAAAACAATAAGCATATCATCCAATAAAAATGCAAAAATGAAAGAATTTTCCGACTGCTTTATTTTTGTTGATACAGGCGCAGAAGCCATCTCCGGTTCAACGAGGATGAAAGCAGGCACTGCACAAAAAATGATTTTGAATATGCTGACAACCGCCTCCATGGTAAAAATCGGAAAAACGTACAAAAACTATATGATAGATGTTAAAGCGACGAATGACAAACTGAAAAACCGTGCAGTTCGTATTGTTTCAGCCATTACAAAATGCAGCGGGGAACAAGCGCAAAAAATCCTCACCTTAAACAACTATGACGTAAAAAACTCAATTTTGCAGATTAAATACAATATAACTTCCCAAAAAGCGTCGGAACTTCTTGAACAAAATAACGGCATTTTACGAAAAGTCTTTGCTGCTTTAGATTAAATACTTTTTATTCTTTCCTCAGGGTCTGTAATACTTGTGATTCTAAGCCCGAAGTTGTCTTCAATAACAACAACTTCTCCGTTTGCAACATGTTTTCCGTTTGCATAAAGCTCAACAGACTCCCCTGCAACCTTATCAAGTTCAATAATAGAGCCTCTTGTAAGTTCAAGGACTTTTTTGACAGGAAGGTGGCATCTTCCGAGTTCTACCGTAAGCTCAAGCTTTATGTCCATTAAAAGCTCAAGATTTCTGTTTGTATCGGTATTTGTCGGAGTATAGCTGTCAAAAGGCGCAAACTCAACCGGTCTTACCGTTACCGGCTCATCAATATTTGATTCTTGCTCCAGTCTGACTTCTTTCGGTTCAGATTCGTGAGAAACCTCCTCAAAATCATATTTTTGAGGTTCGGGCGCATTATCTTTCGCAGGCGGAACATCCGCAGAATCAGATATCGGGCTATTATCTTCAGGAAGTCCGGTATTGAAATCATTAGAAAAATCCTGGTTATATTCGTTATTCAAATCATCGTTTGGCATTTTATCTTCTGACATTGGAAATCCTTTCTAAAAATAGCGTTTCAGAGCATTTACATAGTAATCGTATCTATCGGTTATTTTAACACAAATTTTATCTTTTATTCTTCCCGGTCTTGCGTAAAATTTACGTTCATTGTTTACCTTCACAATTAAATCTTCATTTGAAAAATTGTCAAGCTTTATGACATCGTTAACCTTTAAATCCAAAAAGTCCCGCATTGTTATATCGGTTTGTCCGAAAAGAACGTTTATATCAACCAGCGATGTGTTCAATTTTTCTATCATTTTTTGACGTTCTTCAGATGTTGCAATAATACCTTTTGTCTGGAAAATATGCTGGGTTGTTAACTGAGAGAGAATATTTTCCAAAACAGGATACGGGAAACAAAGGTTTATAAGTCCGTAATGTCTTCCGGCAATGTGCACTTCAAGAGTAATCAGAGCAACAATTTCACCTGGTGTCGCAACCTGAATACCGGAATAGTTGTTGTCCATGCCAATAAGATGGCTTTCGACCGGAATAATGTGAGACCAGGCTTCTTCAAGGGTTTGGATGGTTCTTTCAATCATCTTTTTAACAAGAGATTCTTCTACATCCGTAAGCTCTCTGACTTTTGATTCCACAGCCCCCACGCCGCCCAGCATACGGTCAACCATACTGGAAAGAACTTCAAAACTTATACCCAGCAGAATTTGACCCGGCAGAGGATTAAGTTCAAAAATCGCAATTGATAAGGGATTTGGAATGGAGCGCATAAATTCATCGTAAGTAAGCTGGTCAACAGAAACTACATCAACTTCAAGATGCATACGAAGATATGCTGTCAAAACAAGCGCAAGCTGTCTTGAAAATTCTCTGTGAATATCCTGCAGCCCTCTTAAATGGTCTTTTGAAAATTTGTCAGGTCTTCTGAAGTTGTAAAGTTTATAACCCTTTTTATATTCTTCTGCAGCATCATAGAGGTTTAAAAACATATCTTTATCAGCAGCGTCAAAAGGCATTCCTGACATATCCTCGCCAAGAATCGCGCTTTGTTTGAAATTTTCTGATTGAGAATTTTCTGAATCAGACATTTTATACCTCTCCTCTACTGCATTATAAATTGACCGAAGCTGACTCTGATAACTTCGCGTTCTCCGTCAAATATACCGTTGACAGATTCGGCAATCTGCTGTTTTGCAAGCTCTTTGCCTGCTGTTGTCGACAATTCATCAGAAGTTTTGCTGGAAAGAACTGTAATTACTGCATCCCTTATAGCGGGTTTGTACTGTTCCATTTCTTCTATAATAGCATCTTGCGGACTTTTTGGTGCAGATGCGCCATGACCGCCATGCCCGCCGGATGCTTTCTGCGGTTCTTCCTCAGGCAACGGTTCCGGATTTGTAACTTCTATGGCAACTTCTGCTTTTAAATATCTTCTCGGTTCTATATCGCTAAGATTCATTGTAAAATCACCGAGTTCCACAACAATACCCTTTTGAGGTTTGTCCAGATTTTCTTCGGAATCGTCTTCTGTTTGCTCCGCTGTCACTGCTTTAAGGTGATTTGTAAGCAAATTTGACTGCAAAAAGTAATTTACCCCTATAAAAATCACACAAATTATTGCTGTTGTAACTATATTAATAATAAGGGAACTCGAGCCGCCGCCTTCCTGCTGCTGTTGTTTTTCTTTATCTGGTTTTACATCTTCTTTTCTTTGAGGTTTTGCCATATCCCGTTCTCCAATTATTTCTTATCCGAACTTAGAATTATTATATCAACTCGTCTGTTTTTAGCTTTATTTTGCGGTGTATTATTATCTGCAACCGGCATATATTCCCCATAGCCAACGGCGGAAAGCCTGTTTGGCGGAAAATTCTGTTTTTCTACAAGGTAGGAAATTATATTTGTTGCTCTTGCTGTAGACAATTCCCAGTTTGACGGATATTTTTCATTCTTTATCGGAGTGGAATCCGTATGTCCTTCTATCAGTATGGGATTGTCAAATTCTCTAAGCTTTTCAGATATACTTTCCAATGTAGATAAAGCCTCTGATTTTATTATAGCAGAACCTTGATCAAAAAGCATGGTGTCATTAAGCCTGATAACCACGCCCCGAGGCTCTTTAAGTACAGTTGTACTGTTATTTATGTCAATATTGTCTTTTAACTTTTCCAGAATCTGTTCTGATTCCAATATGCCGTCTTTGCCTTCCAGAATTGTCTTTCCGTCATCCTCAAGTATTGAATCATCATTTTGCAAAATTTCAGAATTCTTAACATTTTCTTCTGTCTGAGCAGCCTGAGGCTGGGCAAAAACTTTTTCAATAGACTTATTAACGTCTTTTATATGTTTTGCATCCATACCGTTAACCGCAAACATTACCATAAACAGCGCCAAAAGCATAGTCACAAAATCCGCATAGGATATGACCCAGCGGTTTATATAGTCATTAGAATTTGAATAATAATCATTTCTCATTTATTTATGCCCGTATATCTGTTTTAGATTATGCTCTCTATCGTGATATTTTAAATATGCAAGAAGTTTTTCCTCAATAACCATCGGCGCTTCCTGCATTTGTATTGAAACAATCCCCTGCAAAATAATTTCTTGTAACAATACCTTTTCCCTGAGGTTAAGCTTTAACTTACCCGCTATCGGCAGGAAAAGAAGATTTGCAAAACCAACTCCGTAAAGAGTTGAAACAAAAGCCGTTGCTATACCTTGTGCCAATATTTCAGGCTGCTGGATATAACTCATAATTTGAATCAACCCCATAACAGCACCAACTATTCCAAACGTAGGAGCGTAACCGCCCAATGCCTCAAAAACCCTTGAATTTATCAATTCTTCTTCCTCTGTAAAGGAAATCTCAGCCTTTAATATGTCATAAATCATCTGAGGGTTGTTATAATCAACAGACAGTTGAACCCCTCTTTTTAAAAAAGGATCCTGAATATTGTCAATGTACTGACTGAGTGCCAAAAGCCCGTTTTTTCTGGATTGATGAGACAGAAAAATTATTTCATCAATAACTTTTATATGAGAAGGATGCCTGTTGGAAAACACATCCAGAGATGCTTTGAATGCATTTTTAAGCGTCGACATATTGAAATTCAGTAACGAAGCACAAAATGTCCCGCCCAAAACTATCAAAACAGCAGACGGCTGAATGAGAGAAATCATTGCAGCAGAATCGGAATTATGTCCGAACAAGATTATAAAAACAGCCAGTACAATAGCAATTATTGCCGGAAAATTCAATTTAGAACCTCTCATCCCCATACTATTTCTTATTATTATCATTCCACATGAAAACACGTTAGAGTATCGGTCATTTAGATGATTTATAGTGCAATTTTATTAAGCAATGTAACAAAAAACATCCTTTCTGAAATTCAATATTTTTTAAATACTTTATATATATGTAAAGAGTGATTTTTAATTTGAAAATATTGTGTAAGTAAGAAAGGAAAAGAGCTATGTCATTTAATCTTAACGCTATTCAGTTTGTATCTGTATCTGATTGGTCAAAAAGAACAGAATATCAGAATTTGGAAAAGCAGAAAAAAGATATTGAGTCAAAAGGCGCAGACAATTACAAAGATCAGCTTTCTCAGATAGTAAGCAGAATGACCCGCCTTGAGTCTGAAATGACAACATTAAATAACGAAAGAATCCAGAAAGAAAAAGGCAAAAATGAAAATCTTTTCGGAGACAATGCACGTGTCGACGGAGGCAGAAATTCCGGAAACGAATCAGGTTCATTGAGTTTGACAGCTTAATTGATTGACATTTTATAAATAACTAACAGCCGGTTGGTGTTCAGCCGGCTGTTTTTGTTTGTATAAAAATATGGTATTATATTTGAATACTGTAAGACTTATTTTGTGAGGCAAAAGTGAGATTTCTAAAAGAACATGGACTGCCGGGAACATTGATTTGCGTAGAAGGGATTGACGGTTCCGGAAAATCCACACAAATCGGCATATTAAAGGACTGGTTAAAATCAAAAAATCTTGATGTCATTTATACAGAATGGAATTCATCGGATTTGATATCCCAGACAACAAAACGTGCAAAGAAAAAAAATCTTTTAAGCCCGAGAACATTCAGCCTGCTGCATGCGGTAGATTTTGCAGACAGACTTGAACAGGTAATTATACCGGCAATGAAAGCAGGATTTATTGTTCTGGCAGACAGATATGCTTACACCGCCTTTGCAAGAGATGTCGCCCGCGGTGTTGACAGAGACTGGGTAAGAAATATGTACGGATTTGCAATAAAGCCTGATTTGGCTTTGTATTATTCAATATCTGCGGAAATTTCACTTGAACGCATATGTTCAAACAGAACGCCCGGTTTTTATGAAGCCGGTATGGATTTAAAATTGAGCAACAACCCGTATAAAAGTTACGTGATTTTTCAAAACCGTGTGAATAACGAATATGAAAAAATGGTGGAAGAATACGGACTTGTCTCTATTGACGCCAAACAATCCATTCACGCAAAACAGGTTGAAATGAGAAAACTTGTTATTGATATTCTTGCCAAAAAAGGAATAACTCTGTAATGAAAAACAAAAATAATGAACATAACGGATTATTAATAGTTATTGAAGGAACCGACGGCTCCGGAAAATCTACCCAGATAGAGCTTTTAAAGCAGTGGATAGAAGAAAAGAGCTACGGCGCAATGGTCAGCGAATGGAAAACATCGAGACTTATTGCAAATGTAATTGATGATGCAAAAGACAGAAATTTGCTAAACGCAACAACTTTCAGCCTTTTATACGCGGCTGATTTTGCCGACAGACTTGAAAACACTATTATTCCCGCATTAAATGCCGGATTCGTTGTACTTATGGACAGATACAAATACACGGCATTCGCCCGTGACGTCGTGCGGGGGCTGGATTTTGAGTGGGTCGAAAAACTTTATGACTTTGCTCCGGAGCCGGATTTGGTATTCTATCTTGACATGCCGGTTGATGTTTTGCTAAAGAGAGTTATCGGCACAACAGGGCTTGATTACTGGGAATCGGGCAGGGATATAGGTTTAAGCTCGGACTTTTATAAAAGTTTCACCATATACCAGGACAAATGCCTGACCGAGTATGAACAAATGAAAAAGGATTACAACTTTGTCAGTATAGACGGAACTTTAGGCGTGTATGAAATACATAAAATCATTGTTGAAAAGGTTCAAAGTCTGCTTGATGAAGGGAAATTGGATTAATTTTTTATGTGAAAAATTTTACATAAATTAATCGTCCAACTCTTTTTTATTGTGCTATGATTAAGGAATGGGGAGAAGTTATCACAGCGAAAAAGAGAAATTTAAGGAATTTGATAAAAAACTTATACTGTGGCAATGCCTGTGCTATTTTGTAGGCTTTGTAATTGTGGTGTATCTGTTTTTGTTAATGGTTGTTGATATTAAGACATACCGTAACCAGGCAAAGAAACAGCGTACCGCCAAAACCTTTGTTATGAGAGGTTCTATTTACGACAGAAACGGAATAAAGCTTGCATCGGACAAAACTTCTTACGATGTATATGCACACACTGAATACTATGACCACACCCCCAATGAACTTGCTGCCATACTTGCGCCGATTCTCGAACTTAACAAAGGCAAACTCGCAAAGCAACTGGCAAAAGATGAGCCTGTGATTATTCTCAAAAAAAATGTTTCCCGTGATACTGCAAAAAAAATCAGTAAACTCGGACTGAGAGAAATTAGTTTCCCTAAAAAAAATGAAAGAGTTTACCCCCAAGGTACAATGGCTGCCCATATTCTTGGATATTACAACCCTGATGCCGATGTTGCGGCAGGTGTTGAATTGACAGCAAAAGATATTCTGGAGCAGGTAGAACAAAATGTAGACTTTGAAAAAACGCCCGACGGAGATATTATATATGAAGTCTCAACAGACCCGGCAGCGACAACATCTCCTTTAAGGGGTAAATCAATTACATTAACAATTGATTCAGCCATCCAGCATGTCTGTGAGACGGAACTGTCAAAAGTTTTGAAAGAAAAAGGAGCAGTTCAAGGCACAATAATTGTAATGAATCCTAAAAACGGAGAAATTTTAGGATATGCAGTACAGCCTTCGTACAATCCAAACAACTACAAAAAAGCCACTCTCACCCAGCTTACAAACTGGACTCTGACTGACGTATTTGAACCCGGCTCAACCTTTAAGGTTTTAACTGTAGCCTCAGCTCTTGAAACAGGACGAATTAAAGAAAACTCAAAAATTCTTGACTCGGGCAAGCTTGAAATAGATAAGTGGGTAATAAAAAATTATGATTATGACGTACATCCATTCCCGGGCGCCATTGATTTATACTATCTGTTTGAACACTCCAGCAACGTAGGCAGTGCAAAAGTAGCATTAATGATGACAAAACAAGAACATTACAACATGCTGAAAAAATTCGGCATAGGAGAACGAACAGGCATTGATCTGCCGGGAGAATCAAGAGGGCTTATTACAAATTATAAAGACTGGTACAAATCGACTCATGCCTCAATAGGATACGGCTATGGCGTTTCCGTAACAGCAATTCAACTTGCTTCAGCTATTTCAGCCATTGCTAATAACGGTATCAAAGTTACACCGCATGTAATAAAATACCCTCCTGAATTATTACCGGAAAAAGTAAAACAAGAACAGGTTTTAACACCGCAGACAGCACACACGGTGACAAAACTGCTGGCAGGAAGTATCGGACGTTCTAAATCACCTGTAAACCTTGAAGATTATACAGTTGCCGCAAAAACAGGTACAGCAAGGAAGGTAGTAAGAGGCGGCAAAGGTTATTCTTCAAAACTTGTAACGTCTATCATCGGATTTTTCCCGGCTACAAACCCTGAGGTTCTTATTTATGTAGTAATAGACTCACCATCAAAAGGTGCATTGTGGGGAAGTACTGTTGCCGCACCGGTCTTTAGAGAAGTGGCACTGCAAATTGCCAGAATAATGAACATTGTTCCCGACAAAACAAAAGGCAACAAACCAATTAAATTAGATTAATATAATAATAGAGGTATAACTATGAAACTTTCAAAAATTATAGAAAATACAAAATATAAACAGTTATTAAATTTTAATGACGTTGAAATAACAGGAATATCTTACAACTCAAAGACCGTAGAAAAAGGCAACCTGTTTGTATGCCTAAAGGGCGAGTATTCAGACGGGCATGATTATGCAAAAATGGCTTTTGACAACGGTGCTGCCGCATTTTTAACAGAGAAAGAACTTGATATAGATGCCCCGCAAATTATTGTAGAATCAACAAGACACCGGATTGCAGATGTCGCGTCGGCATTTTATGAATATCCGTCAAAAAATTTAAAATTAATCGGCGTAACCGGAACAAACGGCAAAACTACAGTCACCCATCTTATACAAAGGATTATAGAAGATGCCGGCAAAAAATGTGCAATCATCGGAACACTAGGGTACAAAATGTCCGGAAAAGACTCCTACCACGATGCAAAACACACAACCCCGCAAGCTCCCGAACTGCAAAAGACCTTAAAAAAAATGCTAGGGGAAAAAATTGATTGTGTTGCAATGGAAGTAAGCTCGCACGCGCTTGAACAAAACAGAGTCGGAGGATGTTTCTTTGACGGTGCCGTATTTACAAACCTTACGCAAGACCACCTTGATTATCACATTACTATGAACAATTATTTTGAAGCAAAAGCAATATTGTTTAAAAATCTTCAACCCGGCTGTTTTGCCATAATAAATAATGATGATGAATATGCGCAAAAGTTTATCGCAGCCGTTCCTGAAGGTGTGAAAACGTATACTTACGGAATAAAGAAAAACGCGGATGTAACAGCGGAAAATATTGAGTTTTCAATACACGGTGCAAAATTTGACTGCATCATTCACGGCAAAAAAAGAGCTGTTAACCTTCAGATGAACGGGATGTTCAGTGTTTACAATGCACTTGCTGCGTTGACGGCAGGAATTGCGGCAGGTATAGATGAAAACACCTGCGTTAAGGCGCTTGAAGAAACCAAAAGCGTAGACGGACGTTTTGAAATTGTTAATAAACAGCCGCTTGTGATTGTGGATTATGCACATACGCCTGACGGGCTTCAAAATGTATTAAAAGCAGCGAAAGAATTAACACCCAAAGAAAACAATCTTATATGTCTTTTTGGCTGCGGAGGTGACAGAGATGCAACAAAACGTCCCAAAATGGGCAAAATTGCGGATGAATTAGCAGATATAGTAGTTGTCACATCAGACAACCCCCGCAGTGAAGATCCGCAGCTTATTATTTCAGACATCCTTGCCGGTATAAAATCCGTAAATACCCAGAGAATATACGTTGAACCGGACAGAAGAACGGCGATTTCAATGCTGAAAAATATAGCAAAAGACGGAGACGTAGTCGTTTTAGCCGGCAAAGGTCATGAAGACTACCAGATTTTAAAAGACAAAACTATACACTTTGACGACAGAGAAGAAGCAAGAAAAGTCTTTTGCTAAAAGTTGTTATCACATTATAAACAGACATAAGAGCAGGTAAAAATGGTTTTAGGAATATCGGAATTTGATGTTGAAGATACTTTAGACAGTATGCTCAACGATATTGAAGCTCCCAAGGCGCCGGAAAAACAAACGGAACCTGAAATAAAAAACGCAGGAGCGGAGAATAAACTTGAAATAAGTAATTGGCAGCTTTTAACAGGAAGATTCAGCGGGGAACAAATTAAATTGATAAACGAAAAAGGGGAGCTGCCTCTCAGCGCTAAATTTATTCCAAAACTCTTTGGCGGATATAAAATAGTGAAAAACTGGATGAATATTCGTACAGGCACTTGTATTTTGCCATTCGGATACGAAGTAAAGAAAAATATTTTCGGTTTTACTGTTGTATTACCAGTCGGCTCGAAAGGATTATTTATAAAAAAATAAAATAGTTAAGTTAAGAAAGGTTTTTTCATGATTAGATTTGATATGATACGAAACAAAAATAATCTTATAACTGTAGGGAGCAAAAAATTTCAAACGGAACTTTGCAGACAAATCGATAAAGGAATTGTCTCATCCCCGTTTAAAGAAACACAAAAAATTTCTATTGAAATATATGACAAACCTATTTTGAGAAAACTTGCGGAAATACTTGAAATCGGTGAAGACCTGATAAAAGTAAAAGCAAAAACAATTTTTGTACGTTCGCATGTTGAAAACAATAAAAAACTCGAAAGAAAATTTGTTTTTGAGGACAAATTTTCAGGAGACCAGCTTACTTTACTAAAATCAGGGAATGATATTGTTGACAAAAAGGGATCTTTCCTGAATCAACTGACGGAAAATATTAACAGAGCAATATCAGAATAACTGTCTGAGAGTGACCTCGCTTGCAAAAGTGGTACACTAAGTGCGGGAGTCACCTTGTCCGGCATTTTGCACTCTGCCGAAGAAACAATTAAGTATTGTTTCTGAGAGGGTGACCCCATGTACTTGGTTATCGGGGTCAGTTGACTATATGAAAATTTCTAAAGTTTGATTAAGTATTCGTAAAATATCTGTTTATAAGGTAATATTTATATTGGGAAAGAGTATAAAAAATAACACCACATGCAGATAAGCTTATCAACTATACTAAGAAATAACGATATTATAATGGCAATAGGTCTTGTCATCATTGTAACCATGATGATTATACCTTTGCCGCCAATGCTGCTGGACATACTCTTGACCCTTAATATATCTCTTGCTGTTATCATACTGCTTGTTTGTCTGTTTATTAAAGAACCGTTGGAATATTCTTCTTTCCCGATAATCCTTCTCGTTTCGACAATATTCAGACTCGGCTTAAACGTAAGCTCAACAAGACTTATCCTGCTTTACGGCTCTGCCGGTGAAGTTATCCATTCTTTCGGGCAATTCGTTGTAGGCGGCAACTACGTAGTCGGATTCATTATCTTTATTATCCTTGTCCTGATTAACTTCATGGTTATCACAGGCGGTGCGACAAGGGTTGCGGAAGTATCCGCAAGGTTTACGTTGGACAGCATGCCCGGTAAACAATTAAGTATAGACGCGGACTTAAACTCCGGACTGATTAATGAAGAACAGGCAAAGGCAAGAAGACGTAAACTGGAAAGAGAAGCTGATTTTTACGGTACCATGGACGGTGCTTCAAAATTTGTAAAAGGCGATGCAACAGCAGGTATTATTATCACTGTCGTAAACATTTTTGCCGGTATTGTTATAGGCGTCTGGCAGCTCAAAATGGACATAATGACCGCACTGAGCACATTTACAATATTAACAGTAGGTGACGGTCTTGTTTCCCAGCTTCCGGCGCTGCTCATCTCTTTTGCAACCGGTTTAATCGTCAGCAGGGCAAGCGGTCAGGATGATTCACTGAGCGACGATATCAAACGTGAAATGTTTTCAAATCCGACAGTACTTGCAATTGTTTCTGTGCTGCTTTTCTGTCTCGGTATTGTTCCCGGCATGCCGACTCTGCCTTTTATCATCATATCGCTGACTCTCGCCGGATTTGCATACAGCAAAACAAATAAAAAGAAAAAAGAAGAAGCCGCAGCCGCAGTAGAAGCACAAAAAGCTGACGAGGAACAAATTAACGAAGGAAAAATCAAAAAGAAAAGGAAAAAAGCTACGAAAGAAAGCGTTATGGAGCTTTTAAACGTAGAAACTATAGAAATAGAGATAGGATACAGACTTGTTCCGCTTCTGGATGCGGAACAAGGCGGGGATTTGCTGGAAAGAATAGCTCAAATAAGGCGTCAAACAGCTTTAGATTTAGGTATTGTTCTTCCCTCCATCAGAGTACGCGACAATTTACAGCTTCCGCCAAACTCGTATCAAATAAAACTTAAAGGCGTGCCTATTGAAAACGGTGAAGTCTATCCGGACAGAAGTCTTGCAATGAATGCATCGGGTTCTGATAATGACCTGAATATCAATGGTATAAGTGCAGTAGAACCGGCTTTCGGGCTTCCTGCCATCTGGATTGAAGAAAAAGATAAAGAAGTTGTAGAGACATACGGCTACACGGTTGTAAGCCCGTCAGCCGTTATTTCAACACACTTAACTGAGGTCATTAAGAAAAATGCGGCTGAAATCGTCAGCCGCGCCGATATACAGCAGTTAATAGACAATCTCAAAAAAGAAGTGTCCGAAGAATATGTCAATGACCTTATGAAAGATATTTCCGTAAGCGAAGTTCAGCTTATTGTTCAAAACCTTCTTAAAGAAAGAGTTTCGGTAAGAGATTTGAGAACGATATTAGAGGTTATAAGCCTGCAATCACGTGTCAGCAAAAATCCGGACTACCTGACAGAACAGGTAAGACAGGCTCTTGCAAGAAGTATTTGCAAACAAAATCTTGCAGATACAGGAGAGCTTTTGGCAGTAACGCTTGCACCGGATGTTGAAAATGTAATAGCCCAGGGATTAAGCCCTGACGGCACAAGTCTGACATTAGACCCTGACTTTACAAGAAAGATGCTCGACAATCTAAACAGCGAGCTTGAAAGAGCGATTTCTTCTTCCGGAAACCAGCCGGTAATCCTCTGTTCGTCCCCGATAAGAATGCCTTTCAGAAGACTCATCGAAAGAACGTATCCACAAATCGCGGTTATGTCGTATAATGAAATTAGCAACAATGTAAAAGCAAAATCAATAGGTGTTGTCCGGGTGGAAACAATGAAAGTCTAGATGACAGTATCAACAAGTAATTCAAGGATAGAAGCAATGAAAAAGACAGTAAAAAAGAATCAGAAGTTTAATATAATACCGCAGAACGTAAAAGGAGCGGCGTCTTGTACTGTATTGTATACAGACAAATCTTTTTTTGACGTAGAAATCCCGACCGCGGATATGAAGTATTACAAAGAGAACGGAGAAGTTGAACTGTTTACGGTAGTTGATGACGGAATGATGTATTTCAAATCAAAAATTGAAACAGTCGGGGATAACATCGTAACAATAAAAATGCCGGAAGCTCACGAAGTAATACAGCGTCGTGAACATACAAGGGTTCCTTTTACAAATCAGGTGAAATTAAAATCAGGCGAAAAGGTTTATACCTGCGACTGTTCCGATATAAGTGCAGGAGGTATGAAACTATTCTGTTACGAAGATATAGAACCGAAATGCGATTATGAAATCAAATTTTCACTTGACGGGAAGATTGAGATTTCCGCATTTTTCCACCCGATTAGAGTCACAGTGGAAAAGAAAGGCAAAACTATCCTTTCCGGAAAATTTATTGCGCTTAAAAATATAGACAAGATTGCAATTGTCCAATATTGTTTCAAAAAAGAGACAGAGAATGTAAACAAATAGTATGATTAAGTCAGGTATAACATATTCAAAGAAATTTTGCGGAATGATGGCGAGTTTGACGGCATTTGTTTGCGGTGCGCTTATTTTTGCCCGTTCAACCGTATTTGATTTGGATTTGCTCTTGCATGGCTTAAGCATAATAATACCGGCAGCTATTGTTGTCGGATATCTCGGCTTTCAAATAGGAAAAATTTTTGATTTACCCAGAAAAAAGCGGTCACTTAATAGTATGTTAAAGAACAAAAAACGATGAGGATAACAGAATGTTCAAATTTTTTAAAAATTTTCAAACAAGACTGAGTTCACAATTCGCTATATTGACAAGTTTGTTAATTGCGATAATTGTGCTGTTTCTTGCCAGTTATTCAATTAATTTTATGAATAACTTTTCAAAGGTATACACAAGCGATTCAAAAAATGTAAATACGGCTGTTTCTGCAATAGTTATGCAATTGATGGGCGATTATCTGGAACGCGGAGACTATAACCAGATAAAAAAAGTTACTCAAAGTATGATAAATACCAATTTAATTGCAAACTTGAGAATAACAGATAAAGCAACCCACAATGTTTTGTATGAATCCAATGAACAAGCTGTTGTCACAAAACCTATTGAACAAAAAATAGTGGACAAAACCAGCAGAAAAAACGCAACAACCGTATATTATGTCACTGCGGCAACGGTTGACGGCACAAAACTTATCCGTGTAGGTTTTTATTCAGAACCTGTTGTAAAAATATATTTAGACATATTAATGGAAAATATGGGCGCAATGGTCGTTATCTTTATATTCATCGGATTCTTCCTTGCTAACCTTATCGCCAACATCCTCATAAAACCGATAAATACCCTTATTCTAAGTTTGAAAAAAGCAAAAGGCGACTTCTCTCACCGTCTCGAAGCCACAAATTATTTAGAAATTAACAGACTTATCGAATCATACAACGAAATGGCTGCTTCTTTGGAAAAGCTTTATCAGTCAATGGAACAACTTGTAAAAGAAAGAACTTCGGAACTGGAACAAGCATACACCGAGCTTAAAAATACTCAGGCAATGATGGTTCACAGTGAAAAGATGAAATCTCTCGGTGAGCTGGTTGCGGGTATTACCCACGAAATTAACAACCCCGTCAACTTTATATACGGCAACCTTATTCACCTTAATAACTATTCAAAAGATTTAATCGAGATTATAGACAAGTTCGGTGAATTTGAAGGCGATTTGACTCCCGAACACAAACAAAAGGTAGAAGCATTAAAAGAAAATATTGATTATGAGTTCTTGAAAAGCGACCTCCCTGACTTAATCAGAAGCTGCCAGGAAGGTACGGAAAGGACAAAAAATATTATTCTCGATTTGAAAAACTTCTCAAGACTTGAAGAAGCTGTAATTAACAGTGTAGATCTGCCGCGGGAAATTGATACAACACTGAATATACTGCATAATAAATTTAAAAACAAAATTACCGTACATAAAGAATATGCAGACAATCTTCCCAATATAGAAGGATACGGCGGTCAGTTGAATCAGGTATTTATGAATATTCTTGACAATGCAGCCTTTGCTATAAAAGAAAAAGGCGACGTCTGGATAAGAATTAAAAATGAAGGCAATCATGTACAGTTAGAATTTGAAGATAACGGATGCGGTATGGATCAAAAAGTTGCCGACAAGGTATTTGATCCGTTCTTTACAACAAAACCCGTCGGTCAGGGCACCGGTCTCGGTATGGCAATAAGTTACAAAGTTATAAAAAATCATAAGGGTAACATCACTATTTCATCAGAAGAAGGAAAAGGTACAAAATTTACCATAACATTGCCCATCAAAATGACTGAGAATGAAGAACAAGTATAGGAAAAGAAAAAATGACAGAAAAATATAATATATTACTCGTTGATGATGAAGAAGACAATTTGGCGCTTTTATACAGAACTCTCAGAGGTTCATATAATCTTGACAAGTCAACCTCTCCGACAAAAGCTCTTGATATGCTTGATGACAAACAGTATCATCTTGTCATTTCAGACCACAAAATGCCGGAGATGGACGGAGTTGAATTTTTGAAAAAGGTGCTTGAAAAAAGCCCGAACACAATGCGCATACTTCTCACGGCATACTCTGATGCAAATATACTTATTGATGCGATTAACTATGCAAAAATATACAGATACATAAAAAAACCCTACAATCCTGATGAACTGCAGCTTATTGTATCATCAGCGCTTGAGTATTATCAGTTAAAACATGACAATGATAAACTTATCGATGACTTAAAAGAACTTTTCTCGGGTACAATAAAAGCTATTATGGGCGCATTGGATGCCAGAGACTCTTTTACCTCGGGCAGAAGCAGAAGGATTACATATTATTCCGTAAAAATTGCCCATAAAATGAACCTTCCGACTGTGGACATAGGAAAAATTGAACTTGCCGGAATGCTTCACGATATAGGAATGATTGGTGTTTCAGATGACATTTTATACAAAATCGGCTCGCTAAATCAGGAAGAATATGATCAGATAAAAAAACATATAAATTACAGCGTAAAAATCCTGGAAGATATAAAACAGCTTAAGGATGTTGTTGAAATTATTAAATACCATCACGAAAAATACGATGGTACCGGGTATCCTACCGGCATTAAAGGAGACGAAATTCCGGTAGGCTCACGTATAATTGCTCTTGCTGATGCGTTTGACAGTATTGTTTCAAACAGGATATACAGAAACAGGCTCGACTACAGTGATGCACTGCAGGAAATCAAAAACAACGCCGGTTCACAGTTTGATCCGAAAGTTGTTGCCGCTTTTGAGGACTGCTTTGATGAAATTATTTCAACAATAAAGCAGCTTGATTTAATTAAATATGATGATTAAACTTATTGACAATGTTTTTCGTCAGAATTTTTTGTATATTACTCATAAGAATAAGGAGTTCTGATGAATGACGGTCTGCTCAATAAAAAAAATGACACTTCCAAAATAGCGGAAAAATACATAAACAAATACATATCTGATTTACAGCAGCACATGATTCTGTCTGATAATCAGGTTGTACAAATTTTAAATAATTGCATTCTTGAATATAAAATTAAAAACAAAATGCTGCATAAAATATCGAAAAAAAAATGGTGGCAAATATTTCAAAAAAATATTACAATGAATTATAATAACAAAAAGGAATAAAGGATTTTGTATGAGTGAAGACGGCGCAAGACGAACTATCGAAGTAGATGATGAATTTCTTGATGAATTATACGGTCTTGTAGGAAAAATGCCTCCGGGTGAAAAAGGTATAAATGTTGATTTATTAAAGGATTTGCTTCTTGATATAAAAAGAAAGATTGACAGACTGCAAAGCGGAGCGGGAGACATTGCTTCGCAGGAAAAAAATACCGGAAGCGGACGTATCGTTACCAAAGACGGTGATTCTTCAATTGAAAGTGAAGAAAAAGAAAAAAATCCCGCTAAACAAATTCTTATTATAGATGATTTAGGCGTGATTACTTATCAGCTTTCTGTCCTTTTTAAAAATATCGGATATGATGTTACAGTCGCTAAAGAAATTTACGACGCTATAGAAAAATATAAAAAACAGGATTATGAACTGGTAATAATGGATTTGTTCATTCCTACCGACAGAGAAGGTTTTATGCTTCTGGATGAGCTGGTCAAACTGTATAAGATGAATAAATATCATTCAAAAATCGGTGTAATGACAGCATCATCAAAAAAAGAACACAGACAGCTTTGCATGAAAAAAGGTGCAGATTTTTATATAGAAAAAGTAGAAGACTGGCAGAGCACGCTTCTTGACTATTGCAATAAACAATAAAATTCACCTCAATAAATTTCAAAAGACCCGCAGCGACGGGTCTTTTGAGTAAAAAAGAGACCGATTAGATAATATTTTCTTTAATAGCTTTTACAGCCGCCTGCACACGGTCATCAACACATAATTTCTGTAAAATACTGCAAACATGTGCTTTTGCCGTATGGACACTGACTATCAATTCTTTAGCTATTTCCGTATTGCTTTTTCCCTGAACAAGAAGCCTTAACACTTCAAACTCCCTTTCCGTAAGTTGTGTACGTGCATCTGAAATATCTCCGGGCGCTTTGAGTGCGGTACTTTCCGGTTTGGGGAACAAATTCAGAGCAACCTGCGCAACCGCCGGATCTAACCAGCAAGCCCCTTTGCTTACATTTCTTATTACATCTGCAAGTGTCTTGGGATCAATATCTTTTAAACAATACGCGGATGCACCTGAACCCAGTGCAGCAAGCACTTCTTCATCACGGTCATGCGATGTTAATATGATTACTTTGGAATCAGGCGCTATTTCCCTGACCTTTTGGGTTGCCTCAATGCCGTTCATCTCAGGCAGCCCCAAATCCATAAGTATTACTGTCGGCTGCATTTTTTTTATTACTTCCAGCCCTGATACGGCGTCTTCTGCTTCACCAACCACACGTATATTTTCAAATTCATTGATTGTTGAACGCAATCCGACTCGTGTAAGTTTGTAATCCTCTACAATAACAACACTGATTGTTTTGGTTGTTTTTTCTTCCTCAGATTTCATAGTACTGGTTAACATGATAAACTCCTTCTTTAGTTAGGTCATGTTATTATTACTTTGTGAAAAATTATAAGGAATTATCCAACCGGGTACATTTTTTTAAGTCTGAATTTAAATTTAAAATCTCCCCAATCATATAAAAAGAGCCGGAGATTATACACAAAGAGCCGCTATCACGCCGTGAGAGAAGGTCGTCAACAGATGTTATTTCAATCTGTCTGCACTTTTGTGTTATCAGAGCTTTTAAATCATCTATTCCGGCGCTTCCCGTATGACTAAAGCCGCAAAGATAAATACTGTCGCCGGGTCTGAATAAAGTTTTCATTACTTTCCCGTAGTCTTTATTTTTCATAGAACCGTATATCCAGATTCTCTTTTCGTCAGGAAAATAAAAATCAAGGCTTTCTCTCAGAACTCTGGCTCCGTCTGGATTGTGCGTACCGTCGATTATTGTATTCTTTTTCGGTATATACTGAAACCGGCAATTCCATACAACATTTTTTAATGCCTCGGAAAAGGCGTTTTCACTAATCAAATACCCATTTTTACGTAAATAATCAACCGCACTGCACACAAGCCCGAGATTTTCTTTTTGCCACAATCCCATTAAATTGAACAAATATTTTTTTCCGTTAATAACCGCATAATTTTTACCGTTTAAAAACTCAATATCTGCGCAATCAGACACCAACACAGGCGCATTCAATTCTGCGGCTCTGTCTTTAATCGTTTTATACCCGCAGTTAGAAACGGAAACAACTATAGGACAGCCTGCTTTTATTATTCCTGCTTTTTCAGCGGCAATTTTTTCTGTCGTATTTCCCAGTCTCTCCGTATGGTCAAGGGATATAGAGGTTATAACGGAAAGGAGGTTGGATTTAATTGCATTTGTGGCATCAAGCCTTCCCCCCAAACCGGTCTCCACAACACAAATATCAACTTTCATCTGCTCAAAATATTTAAACATTACTGCAGTAAGCACTTCAAATTCAGTAAGATAAATATTGTTTTTCTCCGCAAGAGTACATATATCAAACACTAAACCGCCAAAATCATCGCGGGATATTTTATTACCGTTAATTTGTATTCTTTCCGTATATTCCAGTATATGGGGGCTTGTGTACAACCCGATTTTGTAACCTGCCTCTTTTAATATTTCCGCCAATAATTTAGAAACGGAGCCTTTGCCGTTTGTTCCGGCTATATGTATGATTTGAAGCTTCTCTTGCGGATTACCCAAAAGATTTAATATTTCAGTTATTCTCTCCAATCCAAGACATATATGAAATTTTTCTCTGGAGGTTAATATTCGTATAGCGTCATCATAACTTATTTTAGTTTGCATGCTTCAATTATATGTTTATTTTGAGTTATAATCAATAACATGAGCTTTATAAACAAAATGAATTTTTATACAGCACTTTTAACAGCTAAGTCCGCAAACCTCGGGCTGCACCTGTTTCATCATGCCGGAACATCACTGCCGGGCGCACTGGCATTAAAGATACAAAAAAATTTTATTGCCTCTGTCTCCGACTATTGCAAAAAAGACATAATTACAGTAACCGGTACAAACGGGAAAACCACAACAGCAGGACTTATTGCGCATATTATAAAAAAAACGAACTGCTCGGTGCTGCATAACGAAAAAGGCGCCAACATGCTTTCGGGTATTGCCAGTTCACTTGCCGTAAACTATAAACCCTTTTCAAAATTTGATTATGCGGTTCTTGAATCGGATGAAGCTTATTTAACAAAGCTGTATGACTATTTAAAGGCTGATTACCTTCTTGTGACCAACCTTTTTCGCGACCAGCTTGACAGATACGGAGAACTCCACACTACGGCAAAAAAAATTCAGAATGCAATATCCAAAAACCCAGACTTAAAAGTTCTTTTAAACGCCGATGACCCAATGGTTGCCGGGCTTGGAACAGGATGTAAGAAAATTTATTTTGGATTTGATGAAATAATTTATGACAGCGCAGTTCCGGAATCTCAAAGCCCCCCGGAATCTGTTATGTGCAAATGCGGTTCTTGCATGTCTTACACAAAAAGATACTACGCACACATTGGAAATTACTTTTGTTCAAATTGCGGAAATAAAAGGATTCAACCTGATTACACCGGACGAGCCGTGATTTTTTCCGATTATACAAAAATTATTGTCTCGCATAATGAAAGAACAAATGAATTTAAAACAAACCTTGTCGGATTATACAATGCCTACAACGTTTTGGCAGCAATAGCCGCAGCCTTGGAACAAAAAATTTCACCGGAAGATATTCAATCCGCCCTGGAATCATATCAGTCCGTATTTGGTCGGGCTGAAAAATTTATGCTGGAAAACAAACATGTTCTTGTACAGCTTATCAAAAACCCGACCGGCGCCTCTGAAGTTTTAAGAACAATAAACCAGGAAACAACCGCAAAACTTTTGATTATTATAAACGACAACTATGCTGACGGCAGAGATGTTTCCTGGCTCTGGGATACAGACTTTGAAATGCTTGCTGATTATCATAACGAAATCATAGTAAGCGGTATTCGAGCCGATGATATGGCAGTTCGCTTGAAGTACGCAGGAGTAAATCCCAAACAAATTACAACCGTATATGACATAAAAAGCGCTATTAAATATGCTCTTAAAACCTTGCCTGAAAAATCTGACGGGCAGCTTGTAATTATGCCGACCTATACAGCTTTGCTTGAAATGCAGCATATTTTGAACCGTAAAAAATAATTTTCATCGCGCAAGCAGGATAACATTAAACATCAATGTTACAAATTGTAAACCTGTAAATCCGGTTAATATATACTTCTTTGCCTTAATGTATATATTTTTTAAATATTTATTAAATCAAAAAGGCAATTTTTTATTTTAATTTGCCTTTATATAAGTACGAGAGATAAACAAAAATAAGAGAGAAAAATATAACCGGAGGAATTACAATGGCAAGAGTTTTAATTTCAATGCCCGAAGACTTCTTAAGCAAAATCGACACAGTTGCAGAAAACGAAAACCGCACGAGAAGCGAACTTATTCGAGAAGCACTCAGAACTTACATCCACAAACAGAAAGTCAGAGAAAACACACTGGCTGCTAAAAACGCAACAATCTTAGAGGCATTACTAGACTAATTTTACGGGAAAAGCAATACTAGACTAATAGAGGGGAATAAAAAAAGACTGTTATTAAAACAGTCTTTTTTTATTTTTTACTCAATATCAAAATGTTTTACACGCCCAACGTCAAACACATCGCTCAGCAGGTATTTAATACCGCACAACCCGAGACCGATACCAAAGAACTTGCTTGCTTTATTAGTAACAAGTGCTCCTATAGCACATCCGAGAGGTATTATGTTAGATACAACCTGATCAAACATTCCGCCGAGATAGCCTGTTAGAGCATTAAATTTGTCAGACAACGCACCATCGACATCTTCCTGAAAGACTCTGTCTTTTAGCTTGCTTGTTATATAACTTGTTTCATCCAATCTCCTTGAATGCAAAAAAGCATCCGGCAGCCTGTCTGCAATTCCGATTTTTACGTTTTCTCTTGCCCGCCTTACTGCAGATTTGTGTGCATCAAAGCCGATTCCGGCTATAGCTATAGCACCTGCAACTTTAGAGATTATAGTAAGCTTATTCATTTGTTACCTCTTTTGATTTTTTGTCTTTGGAACTATCAGGATTATTGTCCGGTATTTTTACTGTGTTGCCTGCGGATTTAAGTGCAGCTTCCGCCGCATCCAGCGCATCCAAACCGTAGCCTGACTTAGACTGCTGAATTTGAGCAAGGAGCTGTCTTGTGAAATTATCACCCTGAGCCCATCCGTTATTCAAGATAGTCAAACCTATCATTTTAACAGGTGAATATTTGCTCTGGAGTGTCAGATTCAAAAGGTTTGTCAATGCAACGTCATTTTTTCTTGAATCATCTTCTCTGAATCTTTTCATCAGTTCTTTTGCACCCATCAGTTTTATTTCCGGGTTCGGATTTCTCAAATAGTTTTCAAGTGTCTGAATATATTCATCCGTTAACTGTACCACATCTTTCATTGGCTTTTTGCTGTCCTTAGACTTATCCGCGGAAGCGGTTTCGTTTAAAGGCTGCTGTCCTATAGGAACAGACGGATACGGTGTTTGTGACGCAGCGGGGGGTGCATTATTGGTATTGTTGTTATTGATATAGTATTCCGGAGGATAAGCTTGTCCGGGTAAACCTGAACAACTGTTGTTAATATTAGCGCCATTCGGGTTCAGCGAAGCAGACGGATTATTTATGATAATGTTGACATTTCCGCCTGTTGCCGGAACTGCCACGGTTTTATTCTGGTATGGTTGATAACCTACAGGAATATTCTGCATAATTCACCTACTTTTCCTAAATAAATAAACACATTATTTCAGGATTTAATGCTATTTTTTCTCGATTTGTAACAAAAACTTAACAATATGAATCAAAACTCTTAAGTTTTTAAAAAAAATGCCGACATGACGAATACAGGGAAAATAACATAAGGAGTCTGACTATGACTATACAGGGCATAAACTTTTTTACGCACGGCATAAAACCCCCGGAAGATATGCAAAGTCTTCAAGGTTCACAAGGGATAGAAGGAATCGAAGAAACTTCTGAAGCTTCTTCAGCCCAGGCACAGGCACCATCAGACCAGGCTCCGGCTATCAGCATGGACATGGGTGTTGATGAAGAACCTATGTTAGATTTGGAACACCTGAAAAAAGGTTTCCAACAAGAGTAATTTATTTAGGAAGTTATAAAGAAAAGGAGTCACTATGACAGACAAAATTTCAGGTTTAAATTGGTTTTCCAACAAAGCATTAGATGCGGTTACACCGGATCTTATTAACAAAGTGTTATACGGTTACGGTGTTGACGACACAGATACGGATTCTGATATCGGTAAGGACACATCAGTAGATGATGAAGTTGTCCTGGATGAAAATGATACCGATGCAGTCGAAGAAGATAATAAAACAGAAGACACTACATCGACTGAAGTGGACAATAATACCACGACAAATACAGACACTACAACAGATACAACAGTAACAGACACACCTGCTGAAGAAGTTCCTGCAGAACCCGCATATACTGCAGAAGAAAAAGCTCAGTTAGAAAATGATTTAGCAGAGTATATTGACCAGTACATGGAAGTTGCCAGTGAAGGGCTTTCCATTGAAGAAGCTGCTGCTTTTGATGATTATATCAAAGGCCTAACGGGCGACTTTGTCGAAAGTTACTTAAGCGAACGCAGCGGCACAATTGATATGATGGATGCTACAGCGGCGTTTGAAGAATACATTATGGTTGAAGCTGAAAACTGGAAAGCAAATAACGAAGTTGCCGGTGCACAGTTAGAATCGTTAATGTCGGCTGATCCGACAGAGCTTTACAATGCACTGCTGGATGAAACAGAATATTCTCTGCAGGGTAACAATCGTATAGGCACCCAGGAAACTGAAACCCTAAAAGATATGGCAAGTGATTACATAATCAGCACGATGTTAAACGGAGCCGTGGATACTTCATTATTGAGCGGCATCAGTAAAAACTATGCTACAAATTCAAACTATCAAAAAGCCAAAATAGCAATAGATAAAATGAAAAATGCAGGTGATTCCCAGACTCAGCTTGAATATCTAAATGAGGCTAAGGAATATTTGAATGCATTTATGGAAACCGGCACAAACCAAAATAACCTTAAAAATACGTTAATTAGCGGTATCGACAACAGAGAAAACCAGCAATTAACAGAAGAAAAAGCCCAGCTAAAAGAAGACATTCTGCCAATGGTTGATGTATATATGGAAGAATATATACAGGCGAACCCGGATTTGTCAGAAGAAGAAATAAATCAAGTTTATGAATACTTGAAGAACAGTCTTGATGAATTTATAGAAAGCGAATACGACGGCGAAGAAAAAGCAGGCAGACTGAAAACAAGACTTCAGGTATTCCTTGACGGAAAAATCGAGCAGCAAAAAGAAGTCGCAGCTATGATGGAAGACTTAAAAGCAGACCCGACAGGAAAATTTGAAGAACTCCAGGCTCTGGCTGATGAAGTACTCAGCGACAAGTTTGTATCCGGCTTGGAAAAAGAAGATCTGGTGGCAAAAACTTCTGATTTCCTGATTAATCAGATGCTCAATGATGCGGATGCCTCAGATTTGCTTAAAAATATTAGCTCCAGATATTCTACAAACGAAGACTACCAAAACGCAAAAGCACTGGTAGACCAGTTGAAAGCAGCAACTGACCCGGATGAAATTCAAGAACTGTATGACAAAGCTACAGAAGCAATGGATGCATTCTTAAACAACTATGAAGGCTCAGACATTGCCAAAGCAATTCAGTCAACTGGCCCCGTAGAAATTGGCGATGAGCAGAAAAACAGAGTCATCCAAAACAGCACCATAGGTACGGATTATTCTGCAAATGTCTCACGCTCCTTAGGCGGCAGAATAGCAACCAAAGATAAAATGTCCAGAATGGAAGAAGTCCAGGCAATGGCTCGTGCAGACCTGGAAGCAGTAGCTGCTTCATTAAAAGAAGACTTAAAAGAACAACTTGGTTCCAACTATGATGAAGCTAAGGTTTCCCAATGGATTATCGATGCAACAAATGACACTATTGCAATGTTCACGGAAAACAATTATGAACATGATTGCAGCGGAGACTACAATGTTCCGAGTGATTCACAGGCATTTGTCTGGAACTACAGAGGCAGCATCAAAAAACATAAGAACGAAAAAGGTCGCTGGTCTTACAATGTTCAGGCTCTTACCAACACATTTATGGAAAAATTCAATGAGACATCAAAACTCAGCTCTACAACAGCAACAGACCCGACTCAAAAATCTTATGACAAGGAAAATGTTATTGCAAACAGCGTAGGCAATGACTACTATATAAACAAAAATTACACAACGCCTGATGCAACAGAGTTGATAAATAATGCAAAATCCGTACTTACGGAAGTAAGCAGCGCATTAAGAACGAACTTAAGTCAACAGGGCATAAGTGTTGCGGATATTGATACAATAATTGATGATGCAATGGCTGAAACTGTTGATGAAGTAATGGGTTCAGACACAGAATTAGGAATAAATAACGGTTCACTGTTAAAAATATTCGGTGCGGGAATACCCAGCAATCCTCTTGCAAAAACCGTATTGTATGAATATAATACAAGTGACCTGGTAGATACATTCCTCTCAAAAGTCGAAGACAAAGCAGGACTTGTAAAACAGATAGAAGTTGAAGAAGATGAAAATGCTAAAAAAACTGAATAATCACTAGCTGATAATGTACAAAAGCCGGGAAAAATCCCGGCTTTTGATTATTTTTTAAAAAATTCAGCTTTGGGAATTTTTCGCCCGCAGCACTTGTCTTCATCACAATATCCGAGTTTTTCACATTTTGGAGTAAGATATTTTTCAAGCCACGGCTCTGATTTTACCAGCTCATCGCACATCATTTTAACCATTGTACGTATTTCATACTGCGCACGCGTGCACAGACGAATGTTGGCAAGATGAATCATTTCTCTTAAATTCAATGAAGCAACAAGCGAGCTTGCAGCCGCATTAGGCAGGATAAATCTGGCATCTTCTGCCGGTATTCCCATATCTGTCAGTTCAAGATAAAACTCTGAAACATTTTCCATAAATTTGTTGTATTTTTCAGCCAACTGTTCATTTCTCGCAATAGTCGGCGGAGTAATATAATCAAACAGCCCTTTTTCTTTAACATAACGCTGTGATTTTTGGGAAAAAGACATGTGTCTGTGTCTGACAAGCTGATGCGTACAGGCTCTTGAAACATTTGAAATAGCAAAACTTACCTGTATATGTTCAATAGTAGAATAATGACCTGATGATATTACTCTTTCAACAAGTTTCAGCATTTTTTCTTCATCAGTGGTATTTTCATATATATTAATCGGCAAATCCGCACTGTAACAGGTACGGCACGCTGTATATATAGTCCTTAGCATGTTTTCCGGCTTTGAAATAAGATTTACAATCGGTTTATTATTTTCCATAAACTATTCTCCCTAACTCTTTTTTATATTATCATTTACCGGCAAATCACACCACAACTTTACTTTTTTTTAACAAAATCGTCTGTGTCTATTGACTTAGAGGGTTTAGATGTTATTATCAAAAAGTACTGTATTTTGTCGAGCTTACGCCACCAACATAAGCTGACAGAAAAGGAAAAAACAATGGCAATAAATTTGAAAAACGAACAAAAAAAAGAATTAATCGAAAAATTCGGTAAAGATGCTAAAGACAGCGGCTCTACAGAAGTTCAGGTAGCTATGCTCAGCGAAAAAATTAACGAACTTACAGAGCACTTGAAATTAAACAAAAAAGATTTCCAAGGTCGCCGCGGTCTTCTGATGATGGTTGGACGCAGAAAAAGACTTCTTGCTTACCTGAAATCGAAAAATCTTGAAAAATACAGAGAACTGATTAAAAAATTAGGTCTCAGAGGTTAATTTCTGAGTTTGATAGTTTAGCAAAAAAGCTCCGTTTGTCGGAGCTTTTTTGTTTTGAAAAAACAGATTATATCCCCTTATGGCTTTTTATTCTAACACCGTCAACTTCATGAACATTCTCAACCGCAATAAATGCGCTGGGATCAATTGTCTTAACGAGAGCTTTAAGCTTCATTATCTCAAGCCTGCTTATAATACAGTAAATCATTCTCTTTTTTTGACCGGAAAAACCGCCGGTTGCATCAATATATGTAACACTTACATCAAACTGTTCCATAATCGCGGAACCGATTTCCTGCGAAAGATCTGTTATTATCCTAATTGATTTTGACTCATTAAGACCGTCAATCACGATGTCTATCACTCTGTATGTAATAAAATATGCGATTATCGAATACATAGCGCTCTGCCAGTTTTCAAATACAACACCGGCAGCCGTAAATATAAAAAGGTTAAAAAACATAACAATTTCACCGACGGAAAAGCCCCATTTTTTTGCGATTCGTATAGCGACAATCTCAGTACCGTCAAGAGAACCGTTATTTCTTAATATAAGCCCGACTCCAAGCCCGAGAATTACCCCGCCGAAAATACAGGCAAGAAAAGGGTCTGTTACATGCCTGCCGCCTGTCCAGACCGGTATCATCGAAACACCGACCGACAGCATCGCAACTGCATAAAATGTAGAAAGAACAAAAAGTTTTCCCATTTTTTGAAGCGCAAGAAAAATAAAAGGCAAATTCAATACAAAAATATAAAGCCCCAACGGCAAATGCGTTTTGTAGTTCATCATAATCGATATACCGACAACTCCGCCGTCAATAATTTTGTTGGGCACAAGAAAACTCTCAATTGCAAATGCAGCAATAAACGCCCCTATAGTTAAAAAGAATAAATTTGAAAAAAATTTTCTCATACATATTACTTTACTATATATATTAATATTTACGCAAGTAGAAAACAAAAAAACAGCCGTGTAAAACGGCTGTTTTTATTCTTATTGTCAGTATAGCGAAAAATTATTCCGCAGCTCCGCCTTTTTTGCCTATACCAATTTTTGAAGGCAATGCTTTTAACCATTCCCAACTGTTGGCAGCTTTGGTGTTAATATATTCACCTGCCTGAGCAATGTATGTAAGACCTTTTTGGTACCATTTTGCACCTTCGCCGGCTGCTTCTGAAAGATTAATATTTTTCAATGCAGGAATATATTTTCTGCCCAAACCAAGTGCAGCAGCGACAACAACGATTGCGCCTACGGTTTTTAAAAACCAGTGGCTGTTTTTCTTCTTTGGCGCTTCTTCGTTTATTGGTGTACTCGCAGTAGGCGCCTGAGCATTTGTTTGAGTATACTTAGGCGGTCTTGAAATTGTTTCCGGTGATAAAGGTACAATTCCCGATGAAAGGTTGACTGACATAATAAGACTCCTTTTGCTTAATATTTACACATGATGAATTTGTTACTTTCACTACAATAGCATTAAACCCTATAAGGATTTTTTATTGCTAAGAGACCGTTTTTTAACCATTAATATGATACATTTCTTTACATTATAACACCTTTTTTTCATTTTTGGAATATTTTTTTCAGAAATGTTATCTAAGTTAATAGAGTGATTTTTACATTAACCGTGCTTCGCTTAAAAATGAGGGAAAAAGTATGGAACTAGATAAATCACTTGCAATTTTAGAAGCGTTTGAAAAACTGTATTGCCTGGAGCGGAATATAAATGAAGCCCCTAAGAATAAGCACCCGTTTTTGAACGCTGTGACCGGAAAACCGGAGGATAGAAAGAAAAGTCTTAAAGACGATACAATTTACGTAAGCAAAAAAAAGAATACAGCCGAAACTCGCCAGGAGAAAACGGATTCGCAGATTTACAGAGAAAGCAAAATACCATTTTTCAGGTTAATCCTGAAAAAAATGGAATCCGAATTTCCGACACCGCCTGAAGTCAAGGAATGGAGAGAAGTTTAATCGGCTCTCAAATCAAAGAGGAGAGAATTAAGAAATGAAAAAAGTGAATAAGCTTGTACTGGATAACGCAAAAAATTTGGCAATAAAACTTTCTTCTGAAGAAATCAGAAAAAGAGTTTTAGTATTAAGCGCCGCTGCTATGTCTGTCAGTGATTTGCTGGATGACGGGGATTTAAAGCTAAAGCATAAAAACAGTTTATTTAAAATATCGTCTCTGGATGAAATTGTAGAAATTGCCGATTTATACTCAGATGATATCAGGGTTGACGTACGTGTTATTTTTGACGGAAACACTTTTTTCGTACCAAAATCACATGAGAAATTCTTTGTAAATCCTGAAATTTATTTAGTTGTAAGAATGACGCAAGACGCAGAAAATATAGAACCTGTCGGTTTTATTGAAGCCTCTGAACTGCCTGAAGTTCATAGCAATACTGAATATTACGAATATGATATAAACATCTTAAAACCGGTAAGCGAATTAAAAAATGCCATAAGTAAAATTGAGAAAAAAGAACTTATTTTCTCAAAAGATATGCACGCAAAAATTGAAGAACTTGCTATCGCATTTCTTGACGGAGAAATATCCGACAGCGAAAAAGTATTCTTTGTACAGCATTTAATGAAATGTTCGTTTTGCCGGGAAAAATTGTCAGAGATGAATGAATTTGACAATGTAGTAAAACAGCTAAATAAATATCCTGATTTACTAAATGACCAAACACTTGATATTTTGACGGGCGCACTGGCAAGAGCATACAGTCTTCCCGAAGCACAGCCTGTATTTTTGCCGGATGAAGATGAAGAAGAACTTATCCTTGGCAATACGGTTACGGCGGATTTTGAAATACAAAATGAAGAAACAGCAACAGAATTGCCGATTGAGTCAAACAATATCGATAATGAAGAAAAACCGTTTTTACTTGAATATGAAGACGATGACGAAAGCGGTGTTGACCCGATTACACAAGAAACTTTACTGGAACTTGGTTCAGCAAATATACTTAATTCAGAAGAAACAGCCGGGGTAGAATTACCTGAAACAGAAATGGAGACGCAAGAAATCTCTACAGACGGTAATGACAATTCTTTACCGATTGTTGAGACGGATAAAGAACAGGAAAATGTATTGACAGAGATTGATTCAAACGAGACAGGTATTGGAAGTCTCGATGAAGAAATATCTCCGCTAACAGACAATTCGCAAGAAGCAGAAGCAAAAGGAGACGACTTTTTGCTTGATTTTGCTGACGAAGAAGATGCGGCTGACGAGAAAGTTGATTTTAATACAGCTTCATCACTGGAGGATTCCGGCAATACTGCCGAATCCTTTCCGCAGCAAAATGACAATAACCCCGGCGATATTCCCAACGCCGAAGATTTCGAGCTCATTGATACAGAAAATAGGAATGAAAATATTTCCAAATCTGCGGAAATAGAGCCCGAAATTTCTTCGTCCGTTGACGTTGAAAATGAGAAAGAGCCTGAAATATTGGAAGAAAACGAAGAAATTAATCTTGATTTGCTCTCAAATGAAGGTGAAGAAATTTTAGAAGCAACGGATGATACTCTAAATTCCAACATTTCAGATACTGAAAAACTTCTTGAAGAAGAACCCGTAAATGAACATTTGCTTCTATTGGGCGATGAACCGGAGCTGCTGACAGAAGATGAAAGCATAGATGAAATACAGTTGGATAAATCAGAAGATTTACTAATAAATGAAGAAGTATCACCCGCAGAAATGTTGAATGAGCAGGAAAATAAAACCGTTGAATCTGATTCTTTAACAGAATCAGACCTGATTAGCAGTATAACAGAACAGGAAAATCTGCCGCAGGATTCAGAAATACCCCCTCAAGACAATCAGGAAAATATCACTGAAGAAGATAATCAAACAGAAAATACCGCTATAAAAACGGATATCGCAGAAACGCAAAATAATCAGGAAGAAGAAATGAGTCCTGAGATGCAAGCTTTTTGGGATGAAGATTTAAAAAACCTTTTAGACGCCAGTGATGATGATGATGACAGTTCAGTAATTAAAGAAACACAAAATATTACTCAGGAAGAACAAACCGCGCAGATTGCAGACGAAGAAACATCGAATCAAACCACGGATGCAACAGATGCAGTTGACCCCGAGATTCAAAATTTAATGGATGATGATTTGATGGCAATGCTTATGGAAAATGACACACCTGTTTCTACAGAAAACACAGAAGAAGAAACTGTTTCTGTTCCGAAACAAATTGCCCAAAAACTTTCACAACCGTCTGACAATGGCGCAATTAACACACTTTACGATGAAAGCAAACAACCCGGAGACAGCGAAAATCAAATTACCATAGAAGAACCTCCGGTTGTAAAATCAGCAGTAAACACAACAAAAAAACTTGCCGTATCACTGTTTGTCTTTCTCATCTTGCTTGCAGGAGGTGCAACCACTTATTTTATGAAATTCGGAAAATCGGCTCCGGCTGTTTCTGATGGCGATGAAAACACAACAGACGGCGGTGCGTTATTTGATTTTGGTGCAAAATCGGAAGAAACAGCAGAAGAACCTCCTGTGCCTCAGGACATCAACAAATCAATGACCAACGTCTTTTCCGAACAACCTACAGCGTTAACGATTACAAAAATATCGTGGAATGTAAGCGACAAGCTGGCGCAAAACGATGCATTCAAAAACTATCTGCAGGTTGCAGGCAAAAATCTCCAGATAAATCTGCAAAATGACCTGGCAAACACAACGGAATTTGCTTATAACAACAGGATTCATCTTAATTTCCAGGTTACTAAAAACAATGAAATTAAGAATTTACAGGTTCTTGATTCCAGCGGTTCGGAGCAGATTGATAACGTAGTATTACGAAGTATTAAAGAAACGTTAAAATACATCAATGCCCCGAATATAAAAGATGTTAAGGGCGATTACAACCTTTCTTTAATGATTAATTTTTAAAATTTTTCTAATTTTAAAATCTGTGTTATTATAAAATAAACAGGTAGTCCCTGTGTTATAAACAGATGGGTTAGGGAAATTGAATACAATTCAAGAACAACGGACAATTATAGAGAGACTTGTTAGATTAAATAATAAATATATCGGAAATGAAGATTTGTTTGAGGATTTTTGTTCCGAAGCATATAAACGTTCTTATACGTTGTTTGACAATAACGAAATAAAGAACTTTGAAAGCTATCTGGCAAAAGTCGTAAATACATCAATTCTTACTGTTTTAAGAACATCCGGACGTATCAGACGGCATTCAAACAGATATGTTTCGACTCATGAAGTTCTTATGGATCCGACACCGGCGCCGCAGCAATTCGTTCATGAAACAGTGCCTCAAGTTCAAATGATAACACCTGTTGCAGAAGCGCAACCTGTTTTTCTGTACAATGTTCCGGATCCGAAAAACAATTTTGAAGAAAGAATTGTCAGAAAAGATTTACTTCAAAAAGTTGTGGATATCGTACTGGTTGCTCACAAAAATAATCCGAACAGAGAGTACTTAAGAATATTTTTCTTAAGATACGTTAAAGAAAAAAAACAGCGTGAAATTGCAGAAATAACGCAGCTTTCGCAGTCTGAAGTAAGCAAAAGATTATTAGAAATAGCTGAAATCGTAAAATCTCATTTTAATAAATAGATACGTTTTAAATTTTTTATAATATAATAATTCTATAAATGTAATAAGTTGGTATATTATCATGCATTGCATTCGATGCAAAAAAGAAATAGATGCAAATAGTTTAAGATGTAAATTTTGCGGTGCAAAAGTGCAGACGGTTTGTCCGGAATGTAAATCATTGAATTTGCTCACAGCAGAGTACTGCACGCATTGTCATACACAGTTAATTAAATACTGTCCGTCATGCAAAAGCGCAAATTTGCCAAAAGCCGAAAAATGCAGAAAATGCGGTTTTGTATTTTCTGATAAAACCGCTGCTTTTGAACAGCAAAACACCGCACAAGAAGAAACATCCGCTCCGGCAGCACCTGAAGAAAACAGCTCCATACGGGAAAACGAAGATTTTATGCCGTCTATTCAAGAAGTCAAACCGTTTTCAATGTTTGAAGAACAAAAAATTGAACTTGAAGCATCTGCCGGCTCTTTTGACGAACCCATAGAAAATTCTGCTGAACATATAACTAACGAACTTCCTGAAATTGAGCTGGACAATGAAACACAAGACAAATCCGAGGAAGAAAAAGCAGCAGACGAAATTGAGAATTATTCCGATAACTACGAAGCTTTGATAAAAAAGCAGGAAGAAGAAGAATTTTCTGATAATATATCTGTTGAAACAGACGCTCAAAGCCAGACAGAACCGGAACAAACATACGAAGAAGATACGGACTTTTTTGATTTAAGCACCTTAGCAGACGATGACGAATATTTTCACGGAGAAACAGATTTAAAAACCAATATAAACCAATCTTCACAGCCGGCAAAACAGGCCCCGCCGGAACCCGCTCCGCAAGTGCCCCCTGCACACCCCAAACAGGTCGGGCAAGTGCAAAAACCTGCACAAGCTGCATCTGCCGTAGGAGCAGAAGAAAAAAAAAATGAACCTGTGGTTCCGCCTGTTAGGGAAGAAATAGAAAACGGCGAACTCACTTCTGAAGACAACGAACTTCAAGAAAATACAGTTCAGGAAGTACTTAATGAATCCATGAGGGAAATTGACCAGCTAAAATCAAAAAACCTTATGGTTGCAGCAGTCAAGAGTAACGACAAAAAGATAATCGGATTGAGCAGTGTTGAAGGATACGGAAAATCCACTGTTTTAAGATATTTGTTTAACGAACTGCTTCCATTGAAATATGCCTGGTTATGGGGTGAATGCAGCGCAAACTCGCAAATAAGCCCGTTTGGTATATTTCAGGAAATGTTTTTGACCTTTTTCAATCTGCCTAATTATTCTAATATGTCAGGAGAATTTCAAAAAGAAACCAAAAAACTTTTGCAAAAAGTTGTACCAACCTTAACAGACGCTGAAACAGGTGATTTATTCAATTTTTTATATCCAGCTCTGACAGCTCATTTTGAAGAAATACTTGTGAACAAAGAATACAGCTTTAAGCTGCTTGAAAAAGTAATTTTAGAAATATCCCAGCGTCAAAAACTGATTATAGTTATAGACGATTTTGATATGATAGACGGGGCGTCGTATGAATTTTTAATGCATTTTATAAACGAAGACTATCTTTCAGAGAATATAAAACTTATTGTTGCATACAAAGACAAAAGAATTTCACAAGGGTATTTTTACTCCGAGAAAATTGCAGAAAATGAGTATCAGGATGTATTTTTGTCAAACCTGACCTATGAACACGCAATAAACCTCACAAGACTGTTTATGAACGGTGCAAATCCAATACCAGAAGATGTTTTCAAACAAATATACGAAAATTCAAAAGGAAACAGTGCTTTTATAGAACAGATTCTCGTACTTCTTAATGAAAACGGTGCATTTGAAACAAAAGATGATGAAATCATTTATAAATCCACCCCTATTGCTCTCAATCTGCCGAAAAATCTTTTTGAAATCTTAACACAAAGACTAAATATACTAAAAGAAAAATTTCCGACAGTACACAGAACTCTCTGCACTGCGGCAATTATGGGCAACAAGTTCAACATAAAACTTCTTGAGCACGTTATGAAAATAAGCTTTGACGATTTCAGAAATGTTATTCAAATGCTTGTTAATTCAGCATATTTGACCCAGTTTAACGACAATATGTTTGCCTTTAAAAATACCCTGATGTGGAAATTTGTATACGAACGAGCAAAAATGAGCGAAGATTTTACATTGTTAAATGAAAGAATTTTCGATGTAATAAACAATTACACATTATCCAGTAATGCTCTTAAAGCGCTGGTTGCACAGAATTTGAACCAAAAACTTCTTGCAATGAATATATGGACGGACAATGTTAAACTCTGTGCTTATCTCGGCGATGAACATCTTTGGGCGCTTTCTCAGAAACAGTGTCTCAAAATAGCACAGGAAATCAACCCCGAAACAAACAACCTTGTTATAACAAATATTCAGGAACGCCTCGGAAAGCTGTTATATCTCTCCAAACCATCCGAAGCAATGAACTACCTGTCAAATTCACTCTCGACAGCGGTAAAACTAGGAAACAAACCTAAAATCATTGAACTTGCTGGCTATTTATCAAAAAGCTGCGATGCAATAGGCAATTATCACGGAGTAATAGAAACAGTAGACACAGTTTTAAAACTCATTGATTACCCTGAATATAAACTCGAAAGTGCTCTTATAAAATACAAAAAACTGCGCGCCATATTGAGTATCGGAAATTCAGAAGAAATATACAACACAGCAAACAATGAAATAATCCCGATTATAGAGCAGGCTATAGCGCAATCTATCCCCACAAAAGATATCCCGATGAGTATTATTTATGAGACGTGGCTTGAGTGCAATCTGATTGTAGCTAACGCTTTAATAATTCAGGGCAATAAAAAATGTTTGAACGTATTGAATTTTATTGATGAAATAGTTGCTAAAAACCATATTACCAATAAAAATTACCTGTTAAGAGTAGCTCTTTCCAAGGCATTAGCATATTCAATGCTTGGTATTATCAAAAAATCAGAAGGAATACTAATAGAAATTTCACAAAAAACAGCAAATGAAATTGTCGAGCCGGAAATCATTTCACAGTGGAATTTTATTAACATTCTGAACAAAATACTCAAAAAAGATTGGGCAAATATTAAAGAAGAACTGTTCTCTGTCGTCACTTTTGCTAACAATTACAATGATGTACTAATCAAGAATCTTTTAAAAACATTCCTCGGAAAAGTACTCCAGGAAGAAGATAACCTCTCTAAAGCTCTTGATATTTTTAATGAGCAGGTGACAATATTTGCCAGAGAAAAAATAGCAGTCGGCGCACTTCTGTGCTGGTATTATATAGCCAAAGTAACATTGGTCACAGACGGTACAGATAAAGCACTGGATATTACCCAGAAAGCACTGGATGTTGCGAAAAACCCCAAAATAAACAACTACTATTTCATGGTGCTCTACAAACGTCTCATAGCTGAAATATATATGATAAAAGGCGATATGGAAGCAGCAAGAATGTATATTGAAAAAGCTCTGTTAATCGTGAAAACTTACGGCATGAAGCTTCACAAAGTTATGCTTTATGAGTTATATGCAAAATATCTTGAAGAAATGATACATAAAAAACCCCAGAACAAAAATAACTACTCCCAAAAGATAGTCGAAACTTATAAAAAAGCTCTTGTTATGATAAAAGATATGGAAATTCCCGCTATAGAAGCTGAAATCCAAAACGATTTTTCATCATTTAAAGCATACTGTCAGTTAAACGACATAAAACTCTAACTTTTAAAGGGATTGTTTGTGTTCTCTTTTATATCGCTTTTGTGTATTACAAAGCCGCACTTTGTACAGGCAAGAATCTCATTAGTACTGTCTATCGGAAGAAATACGTGCTCACATCTCTCATACTCTGTCTGCGGCATGGCAGCCTGTTTTTTTTCTTTTTTGTTAAGAAGTTTTACAATCAATTCAATAATATACATACAATTATAATAAATTAATATTGACATTATGTACAATAACGTTATTATAAAAGTATAGAATTATGGGGAAGGGTTTATGTCTCTCACACTTGTACAAAAGCTGAAACAATATGAAAAGCAGATTGTGTTCCTGCATTGGGGTTCCACCGCCGAATACGGAAAAATAAAGTATGTAGGTATGGATTTTGTTGAGTTTGAGGTGCTTGATACAGACACCATGGAATACACAGAGACCGTTCTTATTAACCATCAGATAATATTGGAAATGGTTGTCGGCGGTTATGATATTTCAAGAATAATTGCGGAATATTCATCAAAGCTTTCTATGGAACAAAAATAAAAAGGTCTTTTGTATATCAAAAGACCTGATTGACAAACAATTTAGTTTTATATAGTACTACACGATGCTTATTTTAGGTTTTAGACAACCATTTTTGCCGCAATTTCATATTTTGCTGCTTCTGAAATGTTGTCACCAAATTCTTCGTTCAGTGTAACAAGCCCTTTTGTAACTTCACCTTCAAAACTTGTTACAAAACCTGCTATACGTTGTGCCTGTTCAGGAGTGACGTATTTAGCAATGTCATATTTTCCGGCATACAGATTTGCCGGTTTTTTAAATGCAGCCTGCTGTGCCATAAAGGTCAAGACATCATCCGGATTTAAAGCCCGGTTTTGAGCTTGGGGCTGCTGGGTGTCTTGTTTTTCTTCTGATTTAACTTCTTCTTTTTGAGGCTTTGTCGGGTATCCGTTTACAGAGCCTGTGTTGATTCCGATTCCGTTAATATTGTTTGTCATAACTTTTCTCCTGTTTGACCGGTTTATTACTTACATACTATATATCGGCTTATGTTTTAATAAACTTTAGAGAAAAGTCAGATTTTTAAGCATAATTTTACAATACTTAACATTATCGTATCAGTTTGAATATTTTAAACTGCGACGGCTCAAGCCTGTCAAAATTCATCTCGGTCTCAGGTGCCGTAAATTTAATTTCAGTAAAGTCTTTTAGCTTTTCATCATAAATAAACTCTGAAACTATCTGATAGTCGCAAGGAAGCTTTATCGTTTTGTTGTAAACAGCTTGCCCTTCTTTTACATACGAACCGGAGTCATTTTTAATATGTTCGATAGGCGCATTATAATTCGCAAGAATCAAAAATGACTCTTTAAGCGGGTCTTTGGATACCATCCAGGCGCAAAAGCCGTCTTCATCCTGTACAAAGATTTCAGCTTCTCCTTCTCTGGTAAGCTCCGAGTTAAGCGCAAATCTTGAAATAGCGTCAAATTTGTCAAAAAAGTCGTAGTCTTTTGCCCTTTTCATTGCTATTTCCGCCCCGATTACACTCTCGATACCTTTTTGAGTGTAGGATTCATCACCATCCACATACATAACCGGTCGTTGTGCATTCTTTCCGCCGGGTAAGAATTTGTACTTAAACCACTTGAACAGAGCGCCTTCTCTGCCCAATTGCCCGGGATACTGGTTTATATCCCTAAATTCACCATCCTGATTGTTATAAGTCTTCAGAATAGACAAATTAGTAATTTCCTGATTTTTTATGTTGTATTCTGCTAGCTCATGGTTGTTGTTTACAATCATTTCTGGTGTTTTTGAACACTGCGCAATAATATCATCACCCCATAAAATATCAAAATGCATGTCTTCATGATATTCCTTGTAGAACCTGTCCCAAAGCATATATTCAGCCATTGCCGCAAAATGGGGCACCTGCTTTTTCAGAGTCTCATTAGCCTTCGCAAGAACACATCTCGGCGCTCTATAGCTTATCGGAATGCCGTCTTTTTCCGATACTTCATCAACTATATGGTCAATATGATCAACCCTGAATCCGTCAAAATTATAGTCTTTTTGAAGTTTTTTCAAATAATCTATATATGCGTTTATGCCGTCTTTATTATACTTACCTGATTCCAGATAAACAAAGTAATACGGAGTCTGGCAGTCTAAATTGGCAAAATGGGTTACATCCGTACCTTTGAAGTCATAGTGCTTAAACATAGGATATTCAGCGTGTTCAGCCATTTTATCAAAGATAGGAACACCGGACGAACACCACGCCCCGCCCGGCGCAGACCACATACCGGCATCTATCAGTGCACGTATAACTTCACCCTGTTTTGTAATATCTTTTTCCTCAAGATTTTTTGAAGAATTAATCCCCAGAACATCCGCAATAATTTTCCTTACCTTTTTCTGAATTTTTTCTTGTTCTTCCTTTTTAAGCATATTTTCAGAAAGCTCTTTTTTCTTATCTTTTAACAGTTCGTCCAACTTTTCATAGATAGATTTGTAATGCTCACTGAAATTGCAAGAGCCTTGTTTTAAGGCAGATTTGTACAAATCCGCAGTTATTTTTGCGTCTTCTTCACCAAAATCCTGCACCAGTGTATCAAGTACTTCATCAACAGACTTGCTTATTTTCTCAATCAGCTCTCCGATATCAAACCAGCGTGCAATAGAAGGGTTAGCAAGAACAATTTTTGAAAATCTGCCTGTTTGGGGAAGTACATCATAAATCACCGGATGACCCGCAAGCTGAGCAAGTTTTATAAATAGCTGCACCTGCCCTTTAGCATCAATTTTAAGCTTTTCTTTAACTGTTTCATCCTCAAGTTTCGAGCTTACTTCAGAGCTTGAGGGCAGATAAGCACACCCAAATTCTCTCGGATGGAAGGGAATAAGGTAGATAGTTGTACTTAAAACCCCGTCGTCAGGTCGCCCGGAGGGCAGTATCAAAAGCTGTGTTAACCAGTTTATAAGTTTTGCAGGGTTTTGTGACTTGTTTCCATCAGCAAGTCCCGCAAGATTAATTAGTTTTACGTTATGCTGCTCAGCGCAAATCCATTTTGAATCAGAAAATCCGGCTCTCACAACAGGGCTGATTTGTTCATTTTCAAATTTAAACTCACCGTCACTAAATACGTTATTCTGCTCAAATTTTATCTCAAGCCCGAATAAAACCTCTGCCGGAGTAAGTTCTTCCAATGCTTTTATGAATGGATAAGGAAGATAGCCGTTTTCTTTTATTTTTTCCGTTAAAAATTTTTTTCTCTCATCAGAAATTGTATCATCGTATATGTTTTTTAGTGTTTTATAAATTTTATTCAATTCAATATATTCCGGTTCCGTTTTTTTTTGTAAAAAAGAAAACATAACAATCTTACTCCGCGTAATACTAATAACAAAATTAATTTTAACACGAAGAAAAATCAAAATAAATTAGAATATCTATTGCACTAATGTATAAAAACAAAGGTTGAGAAATTGAAATTACCCAACCTTACATGTGCCAAAATATGTTAATTAAACCTATGCTTTTAAGATAAATCCGCCATTTTCCGCATTTTGCAGAGCATCTTCATTCATCTTTGCTCTCAGGTTTTTAATATATTTGTATACATAATCCCTTGGCAAATCCAGAACATCAGCCAAATCCTTTGCATATACAATGGTATTTTTATGATTCAAAAAATGATCCAGCACGGCAGATTCTCTCGGTGTAAGATTTTTCTTAAAGGTAAGCTGTATTTCTTCAACAGACTGATTTTCCTGTGTTTTTTTGACCTTACTGCCATCTTTCTTAGATGTTTTTATAACTTCTTTTATATCAAGATTTTTTTCAATATCAAAAGATTGTCTTGCCAACTCACTTATTTTTTCATTTTTTATTTTTGAATGAAAAGATTGAGCACCATTGGTGTAATGATTACTTTCTATCATTTCATCAATCACATCATGAGTCTCTTTTTCTTCACATATAACTTTTCCTAATCTTTGTGCATATTCTTCCAAGGTAATTCTCTCCAGTGAACTTCTCCACTGCTTAATTTCCTCTTTGCTCAGATATTCTGGCATATAACAAAATCTCCTTGACTCGAACTATTACTTAATAATCCCATTCCTATTTCCAAGTTATGTATAATCTAGCATGAAATATGCAAGATTGTCTTGAAATATGTACAAATTTTAAAAAAATTACTAAAAAATTTACAAATTATTGATTTATAAGCTTTTTAACTTTTTCTCTAGTTGTTTTATCTTGCTCAATAATTGTTTCAATATCCGGAGACGGAATATTGACGTGACTATCAATCATCTTTCTGGTAATTTCATATATCTGCCAGAGTGAAATCTTTCCGTCCAAAAACGCAAAAACCGCTTCTTCATTAGCAGCATTGAGACAAACAGTATAGGTGCCTCCCGCCTTTCCGGCTTCGTATGCAAGATTTAAACACGGAAATTTTTCTAAATCAGGTTCTTCAAAATCAAGTCTCGCAGCTTTTGCAAAATCAAAGCTGTCTGTTTTAATACCCTCAAGACGCTTCGGGTATGTAAGAGCATATTGTATCGGTATATGCATGCTCGGAAATCCCAATTGAGCAATAACACTGCCGTCATAACATTCAACCGCACTGTGAACGATACTTTGCGGATGAACAACAACTTTTATATTTTGGTAATCCATATCAAAAAGATGATGCGCTTCAATAACCTCCAGCCCCTTATTCATCAAAGTCGCGGAATCAATAGTAATCTTCTTTCCCATATTCCATTTTGGATGATGCAGTGTTTCTTCAACCGTTGCATTCTTTATATCATCAATACTTTTAGTTCTGAACGGACCGCCGGATGCAGTTATTATAAGCCTTTTTATATCCTCTCTGTTTCTTATACACTGATGGATTGCACTATGTTCACTATCAACCGGTAAAATTAAAACCTGTTTTTCCTTTGCCCGTTTTATTACTATATCACCCGCCATAACAAGCGTCTCTTTGTTTGCAAGCGCAATATCTATACCGTTATCTATCGCTTTTAATGTAGGTTTTAATCCGACTTTCCCGGATACGGCAACGAGAATCATTTCATTTTCTTTGTCTGCACAAATTTCTTCCAGTCCGAAATCACCGTATAAAACGTTTATATTTTTAAACTCTTTTTGTAAGATTTGAGCATTTGTTTGAGATTTAACACACACATTTTTTGGCGCAAGCTGTTGTATTTGCTGTCTTATTTTTTCTATATTATCTCCGGCGCTTAATGAAACAACCTCAAAATCTTCCGATAATTTTGAAATCACTTCAACTGCCTGTGTGCCGATGGAGCCAGTAGAACCTAAGATTGATATTTTTTTCTTTTTCACTTCCCTATATCCGTAAAATTATCCCAATTAATTATAGCACAACCGATTTTAACCTGATTGTAAATAATTTACATAATCATCAATACATCACGTATAACTTTTGTCGTCACTGCAGTAGATACGCCGCTACTGTCATAGTCAGGAGCAAGCTCTACAACATCAGCACCCGCAATATCAAAATTTTTCAAATACTGCAGCCAATTATTCAATTCACAATAGGTCAAACCGCCGGCCTCCGGCGTTCCTGTACCCGGCATCACAGAAGGATCCAAAACATCTATATCTATAGTTAAAAATATTTTTTCGTTTTTAAAGACATCTAATTCTGACGGAGAATGAATGAGCGTACCGTACTCTTTCATAAGGTCAAATTCTTCTTTTAAACCGGAGCGTATTCCTATTTGACGAATATTATGAAAACCCGTCATCTCACCTATGCGCCGCATAACTGAAGCATGCGACAGCTTTTCACCGAGATAATCTTCACGCAAGTCCGTATGAGCATCAAAATGCACTATTTTTAAATCTGGATATTTTTCAAGGCATGCCTTCACCGCAGGATACGTAACAAGATGTTCACCGCCGATTCCAAGGAATTTTTTACCATCAAGATATACCTGACGTGCATTTTCTTCTATTAAATCAAGACTTGCTTTAGTATTCCCCAGAGGAAATTCCAACTCTCCGGCGTCAAAAAACCGCGCTTCATCGAGATGTTTATTAAATATAGGGGAATAGTCTTCAAGCCCCCAGCTTGCCGGTCTGAGTCTTTCCGGAGCAAACCGGCTCCCGGGTCTGTATGAGCACGTACCGTCGAACGGAAGACCGACCATTACAATCTGTGAATCGTTGTAACCATCAACAGAACCCAGCCAGTTGCGCGGCAAAAAAGGACCTTTTAACATACTCGTACCGTTACTTCTTTGAATATAATGCTATATCAACTTTACCTATAAGAATTTTTTTGTTTCTTTCATAAGGAGTTAATTCAGCCTTAGAAATATTTATAAGGTACGGATAATTGTAAATTGTATCAAAGTATGATTTAAATTGAGAGTATGTGCCAATGAGTTCAAGTTTAACAACACACACATTATAGTAATCTTTGATATTGTCATAAATCATATCACCTGCAGGTGCAGTGTTGTATTCAATTGAACGCAGCTTCATTTTGCTCTCTTTTGCGGCAGAGATTATATCCTCAAACATTATGCCGAATACAGATATAGCATCGCCGCCGGTTTCCGCTTCATTTGTGTAAATCGGCTTTGAATCTTGCTGCGCGAGAACTTCTTCTTGCTGCTGTTTTTGTTTGAGTTCATTTAATTCATTTTGTAAAGATTCTACAGCAGCTTTTTGTGCTTTAAGAGCCTCATATGCCCCGTATGCATTCTGTGCTTTAGGGTATATATAAAATACTCCTGCGGCTATTGCCAGTGCTATTACTGCTAGAAATATGTTCTTATTCACGATTTATCCTTTCGCAATATAAATTTACTGAAGTGTCGGCAAATCTTGTACCGGCTGTACATCTCCGGCAGGAGCTGCAGGAGCATTCGGATCTACCGGTATCGGATTGCCGTTTTCATCAACGCCCGCCAATGCAGCCGCTTGTGCTGCCGCTTTAGCTTTTTCTTTAACGTAATTAGAGTTTGTTAACTCAAATTTATATACAACATCTGTTGCCTGTTCTATGTCAACGTAAACATCATCATCTCTAACTCCTAATTTTGACAGAATTAAAGAAGAATTAGGAACCTGTTCTTTAAGACCTCTAAAGAAAAGATAAACATCGTCTACCGAAACTGTTTCACCTTCTATAGCAAAGGAACCTTTATCATCGGCATAGAATTTGTTAAGCCAGACTTTTTGAGGAATATCGACGCCAATTGCACCATAGTAAGAAACAGTGCTTGTCATATTTTCCATTATTCTCTTAGACGCGGTATATATGTCTACTTTACCTTTATTTTGTTTCAAGTCTTCAAGTTCTTGCTGAAGCGTTTTCTGCTGAGTTTCTAATTGAGACTTCTCAGCCTGTAATTTACCCGTATAAGAATCCAAACTGGTCATAGCAAAATAAGAAATACCTGCTATAACAACAATGCAGAACAAAAGCAAATATGTTATTTTGCTTTTTTCTACTTCATACCCAAAGAACTCAACAGTATCCGGTGCCACATAATCTGATGTCGCAAGGAAGTTAAACGCAATACTAAAGTCTTTGGCTTTATATATTGCAGCACCGATTGCTTCCGGGGTAATAAGCGGAACATAGTTCGGAAGAATATTCAGGTTAACATTCATTATGGAATTTTTCGCATATTTGTTGCATTCCAAAAAGATAACTTCACCGGCACGTTTCATCTGGATGGCCAGAATCTCTGCACTGATATAGTTCGTTTCGCTTATTATCATAAGTCTGTCAGAAGGATATTTAGCCAAAGCGGCTGATGCAGCCTGTCCGACAGCTATATAAACTTCATCGTTACTGAAAGATTTAAGAGCCAGCGGGTCTTCAAAGTAATCAATAACATTATATTTATTCATTGCAAATATTGCATAACTGTTTTGAGAAACAAGCAAAATATTCCAGTTTTTTGAACCCTGGGCAAAATTCTTTGCAATTTCGGTATACTCAAGAGTTTTAAGCAATGAAGAATAAGTATTTTCAATTGCTATAAGAGTTGCGCCTATATCGCTAAAAATTGTTTTAATTGCCTCAACTACGCCTTCTTGTATTGCAGAATACAAAACGTATCTGTTTTCGGTATTATTATTTGAGGAAACTTCTCTCCAGCTGACAACAGGGGTATTCTTTTTGAAAAGATAATTCTGTTCGACTTCCGAAGTCAAAGCTGTTGTAACATCACCATCATCTAATGTTGTCGGAAGGTATATATGTGCAAAATGAACACTAGGCAGGTTAACAACCACGTTAGAATTTTGGGGACTGATACCCAATTCTGAAAAAAGTTCAATAACACTGGTCTTAAATTGGTTATAATCCTCAATTTCTCTGGTCGAAGGGTTATAAGCTAACGGTCGGTTCGCGTATTGAACAATAGTTTTCGTAGCAGGGTCAACCTGTATCATTTCCAAACCAACGTTCAATGAAACTGATATACCGACTGTCGCTTTAGTTTTTGTTCCAAGACTTGATAATAAACTACTCATTTACTAATTCCATACTTTTAACTTTTACTAACACATTACAAAAACTGTAAGTTACTTATAATTATATTATAGTATAATGATTATGGCAATAAATAAAGAGAAAGTAATATAAACGGTGGATAAACAGAACATAATATACGGCAAAAACAGTATAATTGAAGCAATTTTGTCAGGTGAAAGACAAATTAACAAAATATTGATTTCTAAAAGTACCCATTGTGATTCAAAAACACAGGAAATAATAAACCTTGCCCGCTCAAAAGGTATTATTTTCCAGTTTGTTCCGAAGGAAAAATTCACATTATATTCAGAATACCCGCACCAGGGCGTTATAGCTCAGATTTCACCGGTAAAATATAAAGATTTAGACGAATTTTTGGACGATAATAACGAATTTAAAAGCGTTGTTATTTTAGATGGCGTTGAAGACCCGCATAATGTCGGAGCAATCATACGAACAGCCGTTTGCGCCGGCTATGATGCAGTCATACTGCCCTCCAGACGAAACGCACAAGTTAACGCAACGGTCGAAAAATCATCAGCAGGAGCAATTAACCATATAGCAATAATTCAGGTTAATAGTCTTTCGAGCACCATCGAGAAGCTTAAAAAACACAACTATTGGATAATTGCGGCTGACGCACAAGGAAAAGATAATTACTTTGACATAGATTACTGCAACATGAGTTTTGCACTCATTATGGGCGGAGAGGAGACCGGAGTTTCAAAAAATAATTTGAACAAATCGGATTTCATTGTTAAAATACCTATGTTAAGAAATTTTAACTCTCTTAATGTTTCAAATGCTGCCTCTGCTATTATCTATGAAAGTGTAAGGCAAAAGTTACAAACAAAAAAAGATAGTGTATAATTTTTATAAAAGAGGTTGTAATGGCTGATAATGTCGATAAATATTCACATGATGACACACAGGATGAAACAGAAGAAGTTTCACTGGAATCAATAGAGTCAGAACCTGATGACGAAGATCTCATCATGTCCGTTGATGAGCCAAAAACTGCTGAAAGCGTAAGCACAGTCAACTCTGATGATTCAGTAAAAATTTATCTGCAGCAAATAGGGAAAATCCCGCTGCTGACTCCGGAGGAAGAACTTGCAGTAGCCCGCGACATAAAAGAACACAACTCTGACAGGTCAAAAGAAATTCTGGTTAATGCAAACTTAAGGCTGGTAGTCAGTATTGCAAAAAAATATATAGGTCGCGGTTTATCGTTTCTTGACTTGATTCAGGAAGGCAATATGGGCTTGATGAAGGCAGCAGAAAAGTTTGATTATGCAAAAGGATACAAATTTTCGACATACGCAACCTGGTGGATTCAGCAATCTATAACCAGAGCAATTGCGGACAAATCCAGAATTATTCGATTGCCGGTGCACATGATTGAGACTCTTGGCAAAATAAAAAAAGTAACAATGGATTTGACCACTGAAACGGGAAAAGCACCGTCAAAAGAAGAAATTGCATACAGGGTCGGTATCCCTGTCAGTAAGCTGTCCGCGCTGATTAAATCGGCTCAATCCACAATAAGTATTGAAACTCCGGCTACAGTTAAAGACGAATCCTCAAAGCTCGGAGACTTTATTGTTGATGAACACACACTTTCGCCGGATACAAAAGTTACACAGGAAAATCTTTTCGACGATATAAGGAAAATGCTGAACCAGCTCAGCCCTAAAGAACGTGATGTTTTGATTATGAGATACGGTTTAAACGACGACGGCGCAAGAAAAACGCTTGAAGAAATAGGCTCAAGATACGGTGTGTCGCGCGAACGCATACGCCAAATAGAAAACCGCGCCATAAGCAAACTTAAAAAACTGTGCAAAAACCATAATCTCAGTAAAAGTTTGAAGAATTATTTTAACTAGAAGTGATTATCACTGCGCTCCCAATTTAACGCTTCAGGATGACAGAAGTTTTTTGCGCAAAAATACGATTATAGTTTTTTGTTCACTTTGCAAAGGTCGGCGGGATTGCTACATGCGTGAAATGGAAAAATAAAATGATACGTCATCCTGAAGCGGATTTTCGTACGGGCGCCGTGTGAACGAAGTGAACCCAGCCCGGGGAGCGAGCGCGAAGCAGACGGCAGCGCAGCGTAGTCTGCGACAGCAGCGAGCGAGAAGAAAATCCAAGACACTTGTTTCAGGATCTGTACCAACGTGATGTGTAGTGCAAAATGTGGAATTAAGTTAAAATTTAAAAAATACGATTATTGACATTTAATCACTCCCCATCCCAACCTTGTCTTGAATTTCCTTCCCGCTCAGCTCTGTCACTCGTTTGGCTTCGCCAGTACTCGCTTCGAGCTTCGCTCCCCGGGTTTCACCCGTCCGAAAATTCGCTCCCCAAGTCGGGGAAGGAGTTGCGCCAAGCTTATTTAGCTCCCTCCCCAGCTCGGGGAGGGGTAGGGTGGGGGGCGGCATGACGGGGAAAGGAAGCGCTACCCTATCAGTGACAAGACTATCGACGCGTGGAGGTTTTGGGACTGCGCAAGGAGCGCAGAGGAAGTCTGCTGGAGAATCTGATTCTTCACAAAATCCGCCGACTCATTCGCAATATCCGCGTCCATGATTGTCGATTTTGCCGATGTAAAGTTCTGTATCGTCGTGGTTTGCGACTCGAGAATCGAGGACAAGCGGTTAATCACAGCGCCAAACTCCGAGCGTTTTGTGTTTATGCGCGACAATACCTCGTCAATGTCCTCAATCGCCGCTGCGCAGGAGTCGGCAGACGAAAAGTCAACATCGAACGCGCCGAGGTCGAATGAGGTGTCAACGTAGATTGCAGATGTCGAACTCGAATCAGAGCCGATTTGCAGCCGAACTGCACCCGGAATCGGCTCATCACCGGGCTGACTCGGATCCGGAGGAGCGTCAATCGGTGTTTTTAAGTCATCCTGCCATTTGAGTTTAGGCGGGTATTCTGAAAAATCCCAGACACTCGTATCCCAACCTGACCAATTACTCGGGTCTTGCATCTCTGCAGTTGTTAAACCTTGATTATTGGTTTCAACTCCATGGTCACTATAACCATTTGCAACGCTTTGTCCTGTTGTTTCGGTATTCCAGATAGAGTTTTTGATGGTAGACCAACTATTCTGCCCGAGTAATCCCCCAATATTGGTAACTCCCTGAACAAGACCAAGTGCATAGCTGTTTGATATGGTTGAACTACCACCATTAATCTCACCAGCTAACCCGCCTGTATTAAGATTACCTCTGACGTCCCCTGTTGCATAGCAGTTTAATATAGAACCACTGCTACTGCAACCCATCAAACCTCCGGTATTTTGATCACCTGCTACATCACCTTTTGCATAGCTGTTTGATATAGTACCCGAAAGATTACGTCCGACTAATCCGCCTGTGTAATTATAGCCGTTAACATCTCCTGTTGAAAAACTGTTTGTAACAGTTCCCATGTTAACAATCCCCGTAAGCCCGCCTGTTTTCTCATACCCATCAACATCGCTTTTTGCGTAACAATCAGAAACTAAACCATTCCCCATAGCACCAATAAGTCCGCCGGTTTGATTATTTCCGGTAATACTGCCCGTAGCGTAACAGTTGGTGATAGTTCCGGCGCTAAATCCTGCCAGCGGACCAACGCTTTTAGCTCCCGTTATATTCGCATTTTCAAAACCCAAATTCTGAACCCTGCCGACATAAGAATCTGTATGAACTCCTATCAAGACAAATAATCCGACGCCATCTTCATCAGGTCGGTTGATAGTCAGGTTTGAAATTGTATAACCGTTTCCGTCCAACAAGCCCGTAAAACTTGCACCTGAGTCATAATCCCCTATCGGATCCCAATTGGAGTAGGACGACAGGTCGATGTCATTCATGAGGATGTATTTGCCGTCTAAATCATTGCGGATGTTGTCGAGGTCTTGGGCGGTTTTGATGACTGTATAACC
>CALVEC010000008.1 GCA_944326475.1 Candidatus Gastranaerophilales bacterium | reverse complement strand
TCTTACGGTTTTCATTTTTGTAGGTTTGGCTTTCAGCCCAACAAGAATATGTCATGCTGAAGCGACCGGCGTTTGTGCCCGTTTCAATATTACTATGTTCAGCATCTTACCGGCGCGGTGTTTTGTGCAAAACGCGAAGCGTGTAAGATCCTGAACACACACGATTTTCACTGCACCCCCGATTTATCGCTTCAGGATGACAGAAGTTTTTTGCAAAAAATACGATTATTGACATTTAAACACTCCCCACCCTACCCCTCCCCAAGCCGGGGAGGAAGGACTCCGTCCGGAAGGTGACTAAATGTCACGTTACGGATGGAGGCAGGCTAAGTGAGAAACGAAGTTTCTCCGTGCCGTATAAAAATTAAAAGAGAACTCCTTCCCCGACTTGGGGAAGGTTGGGAAGGGGAACGGCATGATGTTAAATAAAATTTATCCGGTCTTTTGGTCTTTCTGACCGCAGCAATGATTATTGCAACTCGCTGCCGTTGATTTCAGCCCGAAGTCCGACTGGCAGAGTTAATTTGTCTCTTTCATGCCCGGTTTTTAGTCCGAAAAATACGGGCACCCCTAAGCTTAATGAAAGACTTTTTATATATGACTCAAAATTTTCCTCGCTGTCTAAACCGCTAAAATCACCGACAATAATTGCTTTTAAATGTTTTCTGAATGCAGCAATATTCGTAAGCTGCGTGAACATACGATCTATCTTGTATACAGGTTCATTTACATCTTCCGTAAAAAACAAAAAATCTTCTTCCGGCAAAAAGTCCGTACCGCAGAGAGATGCAACCGTCGAAAGGTTGCCGCCCCAGAGTATCCCGCGGGCTTTTTGGTTTGATTTTTCAAGTTTTGCACCTGAAAAACCGTTTTGCAGTGTATCAAAGAAATTGTCCGCGCTGAATTGCGTTATATCCGCGCCAAAATCTGAACAGACCATGGGGGCGTGAAATGTCATCAATCCCGTTTTTTTATAAATCATAAGAAGCAGCGCTGTTATATCTGAAAAACCCGCAAAAATTTTGGGGTTGTTTTTTATAAGCTGCCAGTCGATTTTGTTTATAAGCCTGAGAGCGCCGTAGCCGCCCCTGAGTGCTATTATTGCATCAACAGTCTTATCAGCAAACGCGTTGTGTAAAAAATTCAAACGCTCTGAATCCGTACCACCGAGGTAGGCGCAATTTTTTTCCGGTAAATATTTTTTTACATGAAAACCTCTGTTTTTAAAGTATTTTTCAGCTCTGTCGATTGATTCATTGTTTGTTATTTCTCCGGCGATAGACACAAATGCCACGGTGGATGAGGGTTTTAGCTTTTGAGGTATGATTAGTTTCATAATAATTTCTTAACTGTACTTAATATGTGCGTTTTTTTTAATTCCTTTACATTATAATTATATTATACATCAATGAATCAGACTTAGTTGGAGTGAATTTTGACAGAAAGATACTTACCTTTATACAGAAAATACCGTCCGCAGACCTTTCTTGACCTTATTGGTCAGGAAAATATCGTTAAGGCGTTCAGCAATGCAATAAAACTCGGCAAAATCTCTCATGCCTATCTGCTTTGCGGTCCTCGCGGAACCGGTAAAACTTCCTCTGCGCGTATTCTTGCAAAATCACTCAACTGCGCTGAAGGTCCTACGCTCACTCCCTGCGGAAAATGCCCGAGCTGCCTTGATATACTTAACTCTAACCCTATTGATGTCATTGAAATTGACGCAGCAAGCAACAGAAAAGTTGAAGACGCCAGAAATATTCTTGAAAAAATCCAGTTTGTACCTGTTCACGGCAGATACAAAATATACATTATTGACGAAGTTCACATGCTTACGCCGGAGGCGTTTAACACACTTTTAAAAACGCTTGAGGAACCTCCTGAGAATGTTATTTTTATACTTGCGACGACAGAGCCGCATAAAGTCCTCGACACAATAATCTCGCGCTGCCAGCGTTTTGATTTCAGAAGAATAACAAACGATGATATTGTAAAGCGCATGAAGTTTATTGCCGGGCAGGAGAATATAAACATCTCGGATGACGCTCTCTCTGTTATTGCAAGAAGTTCAGCGGGCGGTATGCGCGATTCTCTGGCACTTTTGGATCAGATTAGCGTAGCGGACACTGAAAGACAAATCACGCCGGATGATGTAAACGAGCTTCTGGGCAGGCTTTCTTATGATATTCTGCTGGAGTTGAGCAGTTGTATTCTGAATGCTGATACACAAAACGCTATACTAATTCTTGATAAAATCTACAACAAAGGAAATGAGCCGCTTCAAATCGTCTCAAACCTTATTCAGTTTTACAGAAATATGCTTGTTGTTAAGAACTGTACGGACAGGGAGATTGCTATTGAACTGACACAGCTTAGCGAGCAAAATATTTTAAAACTCAGAGAACAGTGCGAAAATACGGAAATTGAACAGCTTTTGTATATTATTGAGCGGCTGTCATTTTATTCAAAAGAAATAAAAGATACCACAAACAGGTATCTATGGCTTGAGCTTTGCATAATCGAGCTTGCGTCAGGCGTGAAGTATTCCTCATATTCACAGCTTCTTGAACGTATCGAAAGGCTTGAATCCGGTGCTGCTCCTGCTCATACTGCACCTGCCCCGAGGTATGCACCGCCGGTAAAAAATGTATCCCAGCCTGCTGTTGCAGCACCTCAACCCCAAGTTCAGGCTGCCGCTAAAGCTCAGGAACCGGAAATAACTCCGGCACCGGTTGAACCAATAGAACATAAACCTTCCGCTCAATCCCGGGTCGAAGCGCAGCCCGAGGAAACGCAGGAAGCCGATGATTCTCCGGTGCAAAGTGCAGCGCCGTCGGGGGATATGTTGAGCAACTGGCAGGGTATTTTGCAGAACATTGAAAGCGTACCTTCACGTATGTTTTTCTACAATTTATCCAAACCTGTTGAAGTTACAGCAGAGGAAATAACGATTGTTTTCGGAAAAGAAATTTTTGTCAGACAGGCAAAAGAAGACTCAAAACACAACCCGCTTAAAAAAGCTGCGCTGACGTTTTTCGGGGTTTCTGATATAAAAATTACAATAAGACTCGGGTCTCACGATGAACTGGAGGCGGCAAAACCCGTTATTAATTTTGAAAAAAAAACTGAAACACCGCAGCCCAAAGCTCCTGACCCTGTTGAGGAAGAAAATGCACAGTACCTTGAGGAATCAATGAAGCCTAAGGCGGAGAAAAAAATAACAGCCGCTGATTATTCCGACCAGGCTAAAATGGTATTGGATGTATTTAACGGGAAAATAATTGAATAAATATTTCAAATCAGTAAAAGTTTTTCTAAACCGGCACTATGATATTTCTAAAGTTCCAAAAATATTTTCCGATACTATAAACAGAATGGAAATAGGTGGTGTATGGCAAACATAATCGAAAACTTATACGGAAGACGTACAATCAAAATGTCCACTGACGATGTGATAACGATTGTGCGGGAATATCAAAACGCGGTCAAAGGCTGCAAAACTTATGCATTGATGAGAGAAAAACTGGACGCTAAAAATTTTTATTTACCCGAAGATCCGATGTGATTTTCCGTAAAATTATCCTTTTATAGCTCCGTCGTTTTCTCCGGAGATAAAATATCTTTGCATTGCGATAAAAAATACAAGTATGGGGATTGTTGCAATAATTGAGCCTGCGGCTATATATCTCCAGTTTGCGCTAAACATTCCCTGAAGGTCATTAACTCCGACAGGCAGTGTGTATAGTGCTTTTTTAGTCAAAACAATGCTCGGCCATAAAAATTCACCCCAGGAGCCTATAAATGTAAATATTGCAAGCACTGCAAGCGTCGGTTTGACCATTGGTATAAGTATTTTCCACCAGATTTGAAAGACGTTGCAGCCGTCAACAAATGCAGCTTCTTCAAGCTCTTTCGGGATTGCAAGAAATGCCTGACGCATCAAAAATATTCCGAATGCGTTTACTGCAAACGGAAGTATCAATCCTAAAAATCCCATAAAATTGTTCACGGAGTCAACCATGTTCAGTTTTAAAATAATCAGGTAAACAGGAAGCATTATTGCCTGAAAAGGTATCATAATTGTTGAAAGCAGCAAATAAAATACGGGCTTTTTGCCTTTGAAATCCATTCTTGCCAAAGGATAAGCCGCAAGTGCCGAAAAGATAAGATTCAAAAGCACCGTAAAACCTGCCACTATCATACTGTTCCAAAAATAAAGCATAAACGGAATTTGATTCCAAACGCCCGTAAAGTTAGCCCAGGTGAATTGTTCCGGTATAAATACAGGCGGATATTGGAATATATTTTCATCGGGTCCCTTTAATGCGGTAGAAAGAAGCCAGATGAACGGAAATATCGATAATAACGATACGAAAATCAATGTTAAATGTGAAAAAAATCCTTTTGCGGGGCTTTTCATCAGAGCTGGTACCTCTTTCTTTCAAAAAATACAAAATTAAAAACGGAAATCACAAGCACTATGACGAGCAGTAACACTGAGGCTGCCGAGGCTATACCTAAGTCAAGATTCTCAAAAGCACGTTCGTAAATGTAGTATACGATTGTTTTTGAAGAATCAAGCGGACCGCCTTTTGTCATTACATAAATTTCAGCAAATACTTTCATTGCAGAAATGCAGGATATAGTGGTAACAAGCCCTACCGTCGGCATGAGATGAGGTATTGTTACCGTTAAGTGTTTTGTTAAGACGTTTGCACCGTCCACATCGCACGCTTCATACAAGTCTTTTGGCACACTCATCAACGCTGACAGGTAAATCATCATGTAGTAGCCTATGCCCTTCCATACGGTAACAATAATGACAGAATACAGGGAAACATTCGGGTCTGTAAGCCATCCGAGAGTTGGAAGGTGAAAAACTTCCAGTATGTAATTTAAAATTCCCTGCTGGGCATAAAGCCATTTAAACGCAATCGCCGCAACAACTATAGATACTATTACCGGCAGATAAATCAAAATCTTGTAAAGAGTTATGCCTTTGATTTTTTGGTTAAGCATAATTGCAAGAACAAGCGGAATTATTGCAAGAAGCGGCACTGCAACCACCATATAAATAAAAGTGTTTATCAATACTTTGTAAAAAACCGGAGACTTTAAAAGTGCCGTGTAGTTTGCTAAAGACACAAACTGCGGGTGGTAAATATTCGTATTGTAATCAAAAAAACTGAGGATTATTGTTTCAAAAAACGGTATAAAAAAGAACAGAATCAGTATGACTCCTGCCGGTATGAGAAACAAATACGGTACATATTTTTTATAATACTTATACATTACAATAATTATAGATATTTAAACCGGTATTTGCAACCTTTAAACACGGTAAAAGGATATTTCATTCTATGAAATATCCTTTTTAAACGCGTTCTATATATGAAATTATTAAATTATTAAGCAGCGGGTTGTTCTTGCGGCTGACCCGGTGTGACAGGGTTTTGCTGCGGTGCCGTTATTTGCAGTGCACGTGCGGCTGCCTGCTGTAGTTGGGCATCTGTTACTTGTGCCGTCGGATTGAAGAAAGAAGCGTTTTGTCTCATTTGATTGTAAATGTTCATATCGTATTTGCTGCCGTCAAATCCGGGAACAACAGGCACGAAGGGCAAAGCTTGCGCTATTGTATTTTGTGTCGGATATTCAGGCATGGCTGCGGGTTGCCCGCCTTTCGGCTGAGCAGCAGGTGCTTCCGTATTCTGTGCTGTTTGCTGTTCCTGCAATATGTTATTGGCTGACGCAAGTGCTGCGAGAGCTTCTTTGTTGTTCGGGTCAACTTTTAGTATTTCATTTGCATAAGCAATGGATTCTTGTGCAAGCTGATTTTTTGCGGCGGCATCGTTTTCAACCTGAGCTGTTTGGTCTGCGAACTGTTTTTCTTTAAGCAATTCTGTTTCTGATTTTCCTGTAAGCTTTGTTGCTGCTTTTCCTGCGAAGTGGCAAGCAATTGCACCGCCTAAGAAACCGCCTACGAATTTGCCGATTGCGGTGCCGACTCCGGGGCAAATAGCAGTTCCGATTGCCATACCGGCGGCAGAACCTATTGCTTCGCCTGCAATCCATCCTGCTGCGTTTGCTGCGACTTTTGTTCCGGATTTTGCAATCTGTTTAAAGCCTGATTTTGCACCGCCCTGCTGGAATGCGGGAACTACTTCCGTAAATGTGCTCATAAGACCTTCTGCCGCAATCATAAATCCGGCGCCCGAACGTCCCATTGCCTGACCAAAACCTGTCGGTCTGAGTTTTTTATATCCCGGAATCATATCGAGCATTTTACCGAACCAGCTTCTGGGCTTTGCTGCGAGTGCTGCTTTTTCAGCCGGTGTCAAGCCTTTAAAAAGTTTTGTTGTATAGTCTGTTAATCCTGTTGCAAAATTCTTTGGTATATTTTTTCCGTTGGCTGCAAGCGCTTCTGTTCTAAGTGCTGCTGCCGCACCTTTCAGGTCGTGTCTGTTTTGAACAAGCCAGGGTACACCTTTTACCCCGCCAAATACTGTCATTGCCGGTAATGTCCACAAGACAGTCGAACCTAAAGTAGCGTCCTGAACGCCTTGCATTGGCTCGCCCTGAACAAATTTGACTAAATTTCCGACATCGTTAGAGTGATTTGCGGCTACTGCTTTTAAACCGTTATAGATTGTCGAATTAGGATTGTAACCTGTGATTCCTGTTGTCATTTTACCTACCTGAAAATATAATTAACCTTATCTTAATAAAAACATTTGCTCTCCACAAATTTACAATATTTGAAATTTTGTAAACAAATCTTTATATTATGGCAAATAAAAATCTTTACGTCTTTTGTGCAAGTATAATCAGATGATGGATAAATATTATGCACATAAATCTTTTTAACCAATTCAAATATAATCCGGGCAAGCCGTCGCAAAAGCAGTCGAATAGCGGTGATGTCCGTATTCAAACTCTTGCATACAATGATGTACACGGAAACCTTCCTGCTCTTTCAAGACTAAAAACAGAGGTTGACCGTTTTGTTTCGTCAAAACCGCAGGGGGTTATAAGAAATGTTGTAGACGCAGGGGATGCTTCTGTCGGTGCACATGAGCAAAAAAACAGAGCTATTGTTGCTATAACGAACGAGATTGCGCCGGTTCGTTCTCCGGGCAACCATGAATGGGACTTTTTCGGCAGCAAGGGTTATTCTAAAATGCTTGATAATGCTAAATTCAAAACACTTGCGCTTAATCTTGTTCCAAAAACCGGAAGTGAATTTCAGGATGATATCGATGCAGGCAGGCTTGCAAAATCGCACGTTGTTGATGAAAACGGTGTAAAAATCGGGTATATCGGACTTATTCCGTGCGACTTAAAAAACAGATTGAACAAACAGTGTAAAGACAACAGCACTGACATTGACGTTTTGCCGTTGAATGAAACAATTAAAGCTGTACAGGAGGAGGTTAATAAGCTTGAAGCTCAGGGTGTAAAAATTATTCACGTGATTTCTCACATGGGTTATGACGCTGATGTGGAATTGATAAAAAATGTTGCAGGGGTCGATATTGTAAACGGCGGACATTCTCATACGCTGTTGGACGGTATTGTGCCCGGAAAAAATTATTTCATTTCAAAACGCGGCGAGCCGGTTATTTTGACACAGGCTTTTAAAAACGGTCATTATGTCGGATATCTCGATGTGGAGTACAAAAACGGCATTATTGATAAGGCAAAATATGAAGTTAAAAATATAGATAACAACCCGCAGAGCCTTGTTGTAAAAATGATTGAAAACATGTATCTCGGCGCACCTAAAGTTATCGGCACAATGGCTCACTCCGTAAAAGCCCTGCCCGAGTATGTTCTGGAAGAATCACCGCTCAATTCGTTTCTCTGTGACGGCTACAAAAAATATACAGGCGCACAAATTGTGTTTAACAACCTCGGCACAATGAGATACAGCATGCCGGAAGGACAAATCACGGACCGTCAGGTTATGGATATACTCCCGTACTACAACGACGTGTTTACCTACAAATTAAGTGAAAAAGATATTATAACGGCTCTGAACGGAGCAATTGAAGCTGCCGGAAAGTATAACAGAACCGGAGCTTTGCAGGTCTCGGGACTGCGTTACACAATCGGTAAAGATAACAAAGTTAAGGATGTATTTCTTGTTAACGACGACGGTACGGAAGAAAAATTGAACTCTGACAATCCGTCATCCGATAAGTTCTATACCGTTGCTTATAATTCTTTTCTCGGCGGAGGTACCGAAGGGCTGGCTGTACTTAATGCGCCTGAAAAAATAGTCTCAAAATGCGACAGGACAGAAACGGATATATTCAGAGATTACATTGCGTCTTTTAACAACCAGCCGATTTCTATAGAAAAAACAGGCAGAATTATTAAAGAGTCCTGAGACTTAATTCTTTGATTTTTTCGTCAAATATGTTTTGAATTTTTTATTAACTTCAATATTGTACCCGCAGCCGTCGAATGTTTCATATTTTCCGGAGAGAATTTTTGTGCCCAGATTCGGATACAGTCTGCAGTATATTGAACGAAAAAGGTAATCCCTGCATTTTCCGTCTTCCGTTAGTGAATTGCAGCGAAAAAGAAGTGTTCCGTCCGCTTTTCTGCCCGAGATAGAAAAGTTGTTATAGGCTTTGTTGAACTTTTTCATGCGGTCAAATTCTTCCGGTGTTTTTACGCTCTCGTCTTTTATGTAAAACACTATATTTCTGCAGCACACACCGCACATTCTGCACTTCCCTTTCACAACATACTTTGAGGAGTGTAGTTTTGATAAATAAAATTTTAAGAATTGGATAACTTTTTTCATTTATCGCGTACCCAGAAATCGTTTCTCGCAATTACCCTGTCAAAATCGTTAAAGCCATAAATCTGCATAAAATAATATCCGGGGCGGTTTATGACAACATAGTTAATGTAAGTATCCTGTGTTGAATCGATTTTGTAGTCTTTTGCCCAGTATATCGAATAGCCCCAGTGTGCTGTTTTTTCTTCTTTTTTTATCACTTGAACACGGATGTAATCGCTTTTAAAACCTTTGGGGTTTATCAGGGCGTAGTGTACGGGTTCTCCAACCCTGAAATGTCTTGCAGGCTGGTTTATAGTTGCCGGAGTAATCGGCTGTGTGTTAAAGAGCAAAAGCGGTTTATCCCCGCAGCCAAAAGCTGCAAGAACGAATGATAACGACATTTTTACAACCGACCCGAGAGACATAACCCCTCGCTACTTTGATTTCAGGTAATTTATTTTTGCTTTAATTTCCGCTTTAAGAGCGCTGTCATTAGAAAGCTCTAAAAACTTTTGATAATTTTCAATTGCCGCTTCAATATTCTTTTCTTTTTCATAAGCAATCGCCAGAGCGTAGTAAGCATAAGAGTATTTCGGGTCAATCGTAAGAACTTTTTCCAGCAGTTCCTTTGATTTTGCGAGATTGTTCAATTCTGCATGACATAAAGCTGCATTGTAGAGCGCGTCTGTATTTTTGTAATTGATATCAAGTGCTTTTTCATAATATTGAAGCGCAATATCTGTGTATTTCTTTTCTTTGTAAATATTTCCGAGTTTTATCAGAGTCGCAGTGTCTTTGGGGTTCAGCGATATAGCCTTGCTGTACTCAGTGATAGCGTCATCAAGCTTTTTCTCTTTTACATAAGTGTCAGCAAGTCCGGCATGCGCGTCGAACACTGTTTCATCCATTGCTATAACCTTGTTGAATGCCGCCTGTGCTTCTTCTATTCTGTCGTATTTTGACAGGGTGTTTGCATAGTCAACAATCACCGTTTTGTTTTCCGGATCAATTTCCATTGCACGCTCGTATTGCTCAATAGCTTTTGTTTTTATTCCGAGTTCGTCATATGATTTTGCAATCAGTCTTCTTGCGTTTACATCGTTCGTATCCAGTTCAACCGCTTGTTCATAGCTGCTTATTGCTTTTCGCTGGTTCTTTTCGTCCGCAAGAGCGTTGCCTTGTGCAATATACGCTTTTGAAAGGTATTCTTTAACTTTTTCTTCCGGCTTTTGGGTATACAAATTTTTATAAATAGCAATTGCGGGTTCGTAGCTTCCGGTTGCGTGCAGAGCTATCGCCTTATTGAATAAAAGATTATAGTCGTCTTTGTGTTTTACAAGAAGCTCGTCGTATACGCGTATTGCGTCAGTGTAATTCTTGTTGAGATGGTAACAGCGGGCAAGCTCCCGTTTTACATCTTCATTCTCAGGCGCAAGAGCAAGCGCTTTGTTGTAGGAAACTATAGCTTTGTTGTACTGCTCTGTTTTCTGGTAAACAATGCCGAGATTAAAATATGCCATCTCGTCTTTAGGGTAGTACGTCAGGTATTCGTTGTAATTTTCTATTGCATCCTGCGTTTTTCCCATATCAGCAAGCAGATTTGCGTAGTCAAATTTTAAAGAATGTAAATCCGGTTTTATTTCAAACGCTTTTCTGAACTCAATGAGAGCAAGTTCCTCTTTTTGGAGTTTTACATAAGCTATAGCCAGGTTTCCGTGCGCTGTGTAGTCATTGGGGTCTTCTTTAATGGCGCATTTCAGCATTTCTGCCGCATTGGGATAATCTCCGGATTTCAGCATTGCAAGTCCGTAGTTTGAGTATTCTTTAAAAGTTGCCGGATTTTTTGTGTATAAAACAGCATACTCGTCTGCCGCGTCCTGGTATTTGTCCAGACGCATATAAATCGACGCAAGATTCTCTCTTGCCTCGGTGTTGTCCGGATAATAACCTAAAAATGTTTTAAAATACTGGATTGCTTCAATATTGTCACCTTGCAGCGCTTTAACATTCGCAAGGTTCAGGTAATTGTATTTGTATTCCGGGAAAATTGTGAGAGCCTGACTGTAAGCCATAAACGCATTGTCATAATCGTTTTGCTGCTGCAATATGTTGCCTATACTGATGTAAACCACGGCATCATTGGGTTTTAGCTTTATTGCCTTTTTATATGCAACCAGCGCATTGTTCCAGTCTCCGATTTCTGAGTACATTCCGCCGAGTTTTATGTACAAAATAGCCTCGTCCGGCGAAAGTTCAAGCGCGCTTTTAAGCTGGTCAACCGCTTCAAGGTATTTGTTCTGTTTCTCCAGCGCATTTGCATTTTGAAACATTTTGTAAGCATCGTCGCTCATCTTTGCGTCGGATACTATCGGCTGGAGTGCCAGTAATATAGTTAGTGCTGCAATAACTCTCCGTTTCATGCCAATATTATCTAATGGTTTTAAAAAAAAATCAACAATTTTAATTTTTTATCGTAATAGTTGCAAAAACATAAAAAAATCCCCTCAAATGAGGGGATTTTTACTAAACTCTGTCTTTTATTTCAGCAAGCAGTGCATCTCTGAACTCATCAGTTTTCAGTGTGCCGACAGGACCTTTGCCGCGTTTTCTGATTGCGATTGTTCCTGTTTCGATTTCCTTATCTCCAATTACAGCAACGTAAGGCACTTTTTTGTTTTGCAAAGCTTCTCTTATTTTGTAGTTCATACTTTCGGAACGGTCGTCAAGGCTTACTCTGATACCGGCTTCACGGAGTTTTTTATAAACTTCTTCTGCGTAGTCGAGGTGTTTGTCGTTTGAAATCGGAACGATTGCAACCTGCGTAGGAGCCAGCCACAACGGGAATGCGCCGGCATAGTGCTCAATAAGGATTCCGTGGAATCTTTCCATAGAGCCGAATATAACTCTGTGAAGCATAAGCGGTGTCTTCATCTGACCGTCTTTATCCTGATATTTCAGGTCAAATCTTTCGGGCAGATTGAAGTCAAGCTGGATTGTTGCACATTGCCATGTTCTGCCGATAGCGTCTTTTACTTTAAAGTCGATTTTAGGACCGTAAAACGCGCCGTCGCCTTCATTTATTTCATATTTCATGCCGCGGCGTTCCATTGCTTCTTTTAGTCCCGCTTCCGCCTTGTTCCAGTTTTCAATCTCGCCGATATAGCTTTCAGGGCGGGTTGAGAGTTCGACTTCAAATTGCATTTTGAAAATAGCCATTGTATCTGCAACAAAATCTATAATCTGATTTATTTCATCAACGAGCTGTTCGGGGGTGCAGAAGATATGCGCATCGTCCTGTGTGAAGCCTTGAACGCGTGTCAAACCGCCTAATGCACCTGAATGCTCTTTTCTGTAAACAGTTCCGAGTTCCGCCATTCTGAGAGGCAATGACCTGTAAGAATGTCTGTTTGCCTGATATATAAGGATATGGAACGGGCAGTTCATCGGTTTCAGGATAAACTGTTCCTCGCTGTCTTCTTCTTTCTGGATAAAGAACATATTTTCTCTGTAATGGTCAGCATGCCCGGATATTTCCCAGAGTTTTGATTTTGCAATATGCGGGGTGTTAACAATGACATAACCGCGTTTTCTGTGTTCTGTTCTCCAGTAATTTTCAATTTCTTCTCTGACAACTGCGAGATTCGGGTGCCACAAAACAAGCCCTGCGCCGAGTTCATCTCTTGTCGAAAACAGGTCTAGCTGGGTGCCGAGTTTTCTGTGGTCTCTTTTTTCAGCTTCTTCGAGCATTGTTAAATACGCTTTTAAATCATCTTTTGTCCAGAATGCAGTAGCATAAATTCTCTGGAGCATTTTGTTTTTGGCGTTGCCTCTCCAATATGCACCTGCAACTTTTAATAATTTAAAAGCTTTAATAAATGAGGTGTTTTGGAGGTGAGGACCTGCACAAAGGTCATTAAACAGAGAATTTCCGCTGTTGTCTTTTGTAAGATACAGAGTCGGATTGTGGTGTTTGTGTTCTTCAAGAAGTTCTGCTTTGTAAATCTCGCCCTGTGATTTAAATTCCGCGATTTGTGCATCGGCATCAGGTATAATATATTTTTCAAAATAGAGATTTTGTTTTACAATCTCCTCCATTTTTTCTTCTATTCTTCTTAAGTCATCTTCAACAAAAGTATGTCCGTCTAAGTCAAAGTCATAATAAAATCCGTTCTCAATAGCCGGACCTATTGCAAGCTTTGCCTGCGGGAAAAGCGCAATAACAGCCTGAGCCATGATGTGAGAAGTTGAGTGGCGCAATACGTACAAGGCTTCCGGGTCTTTTGATGTCAATATTTGCACGTTGTCGCCGTCATTCAGGGTCGTTCGTATATCCTTCAGTTCTCCGTTAATTTTAGCTGCAACGGCATTTTTTGCAAGGCCTTCGCTGATTTGTTTTGCGAGTTCAAGCGCACTGCAGCCTGATTCCAGTTCAATTTTTGAGTTGTCGGGTAAACTTACCTGAATTTTAGACATTTTTACTTCCTCTCTTAATGTTCCATAATACCTTTATATCACCACCAAAAATCTATTGCAATTTTAAATTTATTGTAATATAATTTAAAGAAAGTAAATATTTTGTAATATTTAACATATATTTTGGTGATGACTAAGTCTAAATTAGAAGTAGTGGAGATAGAAAGATAGGTTTTTAAACATGTGTCCAAACAGTGAACCCATTAATGAACAAAGCGAATCAAAACAAAAAATTCTTATTGCGGACGATGAAGCAAGTATTCGCAGGATTCTTGAAACCCGCCTGGGTATGATAGGTTACGACATAGTTACAGCTGCAGACGGAGAAGAAGCTGTTGCCGTATTCAACAAAGAGAACCCGGATCTTGTGGTTCTGGATGTTATGATGCCTAAAATGGACGGTTACGGTGTTTGCCGCGAGATAAGAAGAACATCAGATGTTCCTATTATCATATTAACCGCCCTCGGTGATGTTTCTGAAAGAATTACCGGTCTTGAACTCGGCGCTGATGATTATGTAGTTAAGCCGTTCAGCCCCAAAGAGCTTGAAGCCCGTGTTAAATCTGTTTTGAGACGTTCAACAAACAGAGAAATAGCTCCGGCAACAGGCAAGGTTACGAAAAATGTTATTACAACCGGTAATATAAAAATTGATACTGCAAGACGTCAGGTCTACAGAAAAAATGAAAGAATCAGACTTACCGGTATGGAATTTAGCTTGCTTGAACTGCTGGTTAACAACTCGGGTCAGGCTTATTCAAGAAACGAGATTCTTCAGTATGTTTGGGCTTATCCGCCGGATCACCGGATTGATACAAGAGTTGTTGACGTACATATCTCGAGATTGCGTTCAAAACTTGAAACTGACCCGGCTAATCCTGAGCTTATTCTCACAGCCCGCGGTATTGGCTATATGTTTCAGAGAATAAATTAATTTTCTTGATATGGTTTAATTCGTTACACAAAAACGGGGCTATGCTCCGTTTTTTGTATATGTCTGAGAGTGACCTCGCTTGTAGAAGCGCTACACTTAGTGCTGGTGGCACCGAGTCTGACATTTACGGAAGTGACCCCATGTACTTGTTGCTTGTGCAGTTGTTAAAAAAACAAAGATTGAACTTATTTTATGCACAAGTTCAATAAGTTATCGGGGTCAGTTGACTATATGAAATATCAGTATTTATAGTTGAATAAATTATCGCGAATTGTGCCTGTCCTCATCGGTTTAAGCTGCTTTTGCGGCTCCTGCCTGTGTACGGTTTTTTGAAGTTTAACTTTTACCGGTTGGTAGAATTGATAGCTTCCTGCTGCGCCAAAAATCACAAGTCCTGCGAGTATTGCGACTTTATAGACTTTAGAATGAAGCCGAACCGGCTGTTTTGTGCTGATTTGTCCGGAAATAGTTTTTGAAAAATCTTTTTTAAGATTTTTTTTCGTTTTTTCGTAGGAGTCCTTGATTTCTCTTTGCACAAAATATATATTTCTGAGTTCTTTCTGTGCTGCTTTTGATTTCATAAGATAGCGGCGAAATTCTATGCTTTCGGATTGTTCCAGTTCGTTATCAATATATGGTGAAATATTTTCTAAAAATTTTTCGTGTTCTCTAATGCTGAAAGTAGTGTTTTTATTTCTCGCAGCTGCCATTTCAACAACTTTTCTGTACGAATCTTTCAGTGTATAAATAAGCTGTTTGAGATACATGTATTTTTTATAGCACTCCGGACAAAAAGCCAAATGTTCTTCAATAAACTCTCTTTCGCTGTATGTGACCTTGTTGTCTGCATAGAGAGACAGAAGCGAGATAACCTTTTTGCAAGCGTGTTTTTTTTCCATTTTATACTCCTTTTTTAATTAGCTTTGTAGTTAGAATTATGCAATATAACTTTTTAAATCTTCTTGCAGCCGGCTTCTTGCTCTTGCTATACGGGATTTTACAGTTCCGACGTTTGTCTTTGTAATTTCCGCTATTTCTTCATAGCTCAGCCCCTGAAATTCCCGCAGGACAATTGCCAAACGGAATGCATCAGGAAGCTTGTGTATTGAGTTTTCGATAACATCACTGAGTTCGTCACCAAGCGTAGTTTCTTCCGGATTTTTTGATTTGCACGGCAGGTCAATTATTTTGGGACAGACTTCGCTGCCGTCATCGTCTGATTTATCAATGGGCACGGTTTTAGGCACCCTGTTTGTCTTTCTTATATAATCGTAAAAGACATTTGTTACAATCTGATTTAACCAGCTTTTGAATTTTTTCGGCTCCTTTAATGATTTTATATTTTTTGCCATTTTTAACAGTGCTTCCTGCGTTAAATCAAGAATATCCTGACATTCGCTGCTAAGGTAATAAAATGAAGCATAGACCGAGTTCTGGTTGCGTTTTATCAGCTCCTCCAGCGCCTCTGTGCTGTTTTTTTGCGCCAATTCTACCAGCTCCTCTAGCGGATAATTTCTGTAATCTTTTTTCTTAAACAAATACACTGTTTCTCTCCCGATAACGTATAATACAAAGGTAAAATAGCTGTAAAAAATTTAATATGCCCTTATATTTATATACAACCGGAGAATTTTTATCGTTTTTTTCTTAAGGCAAAATTCTGCGGCAGCTAAATGCTTATGCGTATACCTAAAAGCAGCGCAACCCCGTTTCGTCCGCCGTTTCTGAGCAGTGTCTCAAAAAAAGCGGTAACTCTGTCATTGAAGCGTTTTTGCAGCCCTGCTCCGTATTGTACAAAGGGTTTTACCGACATGTTGGGCAGATAAACGTCATTAGCCTGAAATTTAGCGCTGTCTATAATGTTCCAAACCATAGAAACACTCAGGTACGGCTGGAAGTAGTCTTTGAAGTTGCCGATAATTTTAATGCGCGGTTCGATTTGTATTGCGTTAAGCGGACGCGTGTTAATATCAACGTTTGCCGCATTTTTGTAACCGAACGTGTTAACAAACGTGTATGACATCAATAACGCCGGTTGAATAATCAAATGCCGCTTGATTGTCTCAAAATTATACCCGCTCATCTGCGCAATGCCAGTGTTGAACATTGCAAAATTTTCACGCCCGAAAACTGTTGACGCTTCTGCAGAGCTTGCTCCGGCAAGAATTGTCCATACCGAGAAAAACCTGCCGCGGTAAAATGCGGCGTCAAACCCGAGCATTCCTCCGTTATTGTATATGCTGTTTCCTTGAAAAGCCTGGTGTGAACCGTTGTATGATACATAAGCACCGTAAAGCGAGTACCAGCCGTGTGAAAGCTCTTTTAATCCGCTTTCTGCACCTATAATGCTTCCGTATCCGACATTTGAGACTCTGGGACCGTTTTTCAGTCCGACACTTTCAAAAACAGAATATGGCTTAAACCACAGCCCGTTGTGTTTTTCGGGCATTAAAACCGGACTGCCCGGAAAAATTACAGAGGCGGACTTGTTCAATAAAGAATACCGCGGAGAATCGGGCGGGGTAATCATTACCATATCAAGGTTTGAGAACACGTTGCGGTAGGTGTCCAGAGCCGCAAGATATCCTGCAGCCTGCGCTGCGACCTGTGCTGAGAAAAGCGATGTTTGGAACCCGAGTCTGTTGAACTCAAAATCGCCGTTCCCTCTGTCATAACTGACTTCGTATTTGTAAATCGGCGTATTCATCTGTGTCGGGGTATAGCTTACTGCGTCTTTTAAAACCGCGTCTGCAAACGGTATTTCAAAATGCTCTCCCTGAGGTGTTCCCTCAATTTTTAAGTCTTTAACAAAAATATTTCCGCTGCCTGAGAGTGAAAGGGCAGAGATTGTATCCATGGTTTTTTTGTTGAGGTTCATGTCCGCAAAGATGTTTGTTGTGCCGTTTAGCGTGAGGTTTTGCAGATTAATATTCCCAATCTGCCCGTTTTGTAAGTTAAGATTTACATTGCTGCCGAAATTTTGGGCGGGTGAGGCAAGATATACACTGTCAGCAAGGATGTTAAGCGTACCCTGATTAAAATTAAAAACTCCGGTGTAGCCGCCGTTTTCACCACCGAGATTCAGCGCACCCGTACCGCTTTTTTCAAGCGTGCCCGTTCCTTTTATACCGCTTAAGACGGTAGATGTCCCGCTGCCTGTAAAATTTGTAACGCCTGTCGGGGCAACAAAAATGTCGTTCAAATCGCCGTTTTTGTCGTAGTTGGAGCGGAATGTAGAGTTTTGAACCGTCATTATTCCGCCGTTATAAATTGCTCCGCCTGCACTGTATTGGGTTTGGGTGCTGATTTTGTTGTTCTCGAATAAAGACCCGTTAATATTAAGCTCTGCGCCTATTTCATTGTAAACTGCACCGCCGTCAGCGTAAAACGGTGATTCTGCGTAGTTATTTGTAAAGGTTGTGTTATTCAGGGTTAACGAGGCTGCGTTGTATACGGCACCTCCGAGTGCGGTTCCGTTTTCGCCGCTTTTTGCATAATTTCCGCTGAAGGTGGAGTTTGAAATTATGGCATTCCCGCCGGAGGAACCGTTTGTTGTGTTAAAAAATGCACCTGCGTATGAGTAAGAACCGTCTTCGCCGAGAGCATAATTGGAGTCAAAATTTGTGTTGTTAATATTAATTTCTCCGTTGTTGAAAATTGCGCCTCCATGAGGAACCACAGACCCTACGGAATAGTTGTTTCTGAAAATACTGTTTGTAATATTCATGACAGCAGGAGTGCCTGCGTCATAGCCGTTTGCAACTGCGCCTCCGTATGAGGTTGCGCCGTTAGAATAATTGCTGTCAAAAAGCGTGCGGTTTATATCTATTGTTCCGCCGTAGAGGTTGTAAACAGCGCCTGCCACGCCGGAGTTAAAACCCTGCGCATCGACAAAATTGCCTAAAAAACCTGAATTTTCAATAACCGCATGCCCGCCGCTGTTGTAAATTGCACCGGCAAAGTAAGAACGGTTGTATTGCTGCCCTTTGCAAAAACGTATACCGACATTTGCAAAATTGCTTTCACGATTCAGTACAAAACCGCCAAAATCGTCATTGCCGTTTATGTAAAAATTGTTTCCTTCAAACGTTATATCAAGGTTGTAGAAATTTTGCCCGATTGTTTCAGTGGAATTGAGGTCATTTGTAAAATTAAGCGTGTCTCCGTTTTGCGGGGCAGAATCCATAAGCTCTGAAAATGTTGCAACCTCTATGTCGTTTGCTTTAGTAGAATTTGTACTCAATAGTAAAATGAGAAATAGTAAAATAATCTTTTTTTTCATAAGAATATGATATGTTTAGAAAGATTTTTGAAAATTAGCCGGTTGTACAGCGGTTACTGTACAGTCGGGCGATTTGAAATATTATAAAATTATTAATAGATATTTAATTTTTCTGTCTTTGGAGTAAGATGTTAATTAGAAATACCGGATATGAGGAAGAAAATATGTGGGAATATACAAAGGAAGTAATTGATCATTACAAAAATCCGAGAAATGTCGGAGAAATTGAAGATGCTGATGCAATCGGCGAAGCAGGCTCGCTTTCTTGCGGGGATGCGTTGAAATTGTACTTAAAAGTAGACAAAAACGGTATCATAACCGACGCAAAATTTCAGACTTTCGGATGCGGTTCAGCTGTGGCAAGTTCCAGCGTTTTGACTGAAATGATTATAGGCAAACATATTGACGAAGCAAAAAAAATTACAAATCAGCAGATTGCAGATGCATTGGGCGGATTGCCGCCGCAAAAAATGCACTGCTCTGTTATGGGACATGAGGCGCTTGAGGCAGCTATTGCAAATTACTACGGCGAAGATACAAAAGAACACTGCGATGAAAAAATCATTTGCCGCTGCTATCACGTTACGGAAAACCAGCTCAGAGAGGTTATTGAACAGAACAATCTTACAGACCTTGAAGATGTAATGAATTATGCAAAAGCCGGCGGTGCCTGCGGACAGTGCCATATTGCTATCCAGAAAATTCTCGATGAATATAAAAATAAGAAAGAGAAGATTGACATAAACAGTATGACTGCAACCCAGCTTATTTTAAAGGTTAACAATGTTATAGAAAAATACATATCTAATGAACTCAGAAAAGACGGCGGAGATATTGAACTTGTTGATGTAAAAGACAATAAAGTATACGTGTCGCTCAAAGGAAGCTGCAAATCATGTAAATTTTCATCCAACACGCTGAAAAATTTTGTTGAAGCTTCTTTAAAGGAGCATATCTCGCCTGATATTGAAGTTATAGATGTTTAGCACAAGGAAAAAAAGATGGAAAAAGTAGTTTATCTTGATAACAACGCAACGACTATGGTTTCTCCAAAAGCTTTTGAAGCTATGAGACCGTATTTTTGCGAACTTTACGGCAACCCTTCAAGCATGCACAAATTCGGTGGACAGGTTGCACACGCAGTTGCAGATGCCAGAGAATCGGTAAAAGATTTGCTCGGTGCAACAGATTCCTCGGAAATTGTTTTCACGGGTTCAGGTTCTGAAAGCGCTAACACTGCTATAAAAGGTATTCTTGAAGCCAATAAAAGCAAAAAACACATAATAACAACCAAAATAGAACATCCCTGTGTTTTGAATGTTTATAAATATTATGAAAAACTCGGTTATGACGTTACTTATCTCGATGTGGATAATCAGGGAAATCTTGATTTGAACCAGCTTTCGGATGCGGTTAATGAAGATACGGCGCTTGTCAGTATCATGATGGCGAACAACGAAACCGGTGTTATTCTGCCTGTTGAAAAGGCTGCGGCAATTGTAAAGAAGAAAAACCAAAAAACAAAAGTCTTTGTTGATGCAGTTCAGGCTGCCGGAAAAATTCCTATTGACGTAAAAAATACGGATATAGATTTAATGGGGATAGCCGGACACAAAATTCACGCCCCAAAGGGTGTTGGCGCTCTCTACATAAAACGCGGAACACTTCTGCCTGCGCTGATTATCGGCGGACATCAGGAAAGAGGTAAGCGTGCCGGTACTGAAAATGTTACGCATATTGTCGGTCTTGGCGCTGCAGCTCAGGAAGCCCTTGAAAATATGGAATACGAAACGACAAGGGTTAAAGAACTCCGCGACAAGCTTGAAAACGGTATACTTAAATCTGTATACAACGCGAGAGTCAACGGCTCTGTGTATAACCGTGTACCTAATACGACAAATATCGGATTTCAGTATATTGAAGGCGAGCTGATACTGCTGCATTTAAGCGACCTGGGTATTTGTGCAAGCTCGGGAAGTGCCTGCACAAGCGGAAGCCTTGAACCAAGCCATGTTCTAAAATCAATGGGAGTGCCGTTTACCGCGCTTCACGGAAGTATTCGATTCAGTCTCAGCAGATTTACGACTGAAGATGAGATTGACTATGCGTTGAAGGTTATTCCCGATGTTATTTTTAAGCTCAATAAAATTTCTCCCTACCAGAGAGAATTGCGAGATCTTGAAGCAAAGCATAAATAATGAGATAAAAATATAAGCCCTGATTAAAATAAATCAGGGCTTTATTCAAATCTGCTGCGCAGTCTCAATCAGTTAGCGGCTTTTCCGAAAAGCATTTCTATCAAGCTTGTGAAAAAGTTCATTAAACTGTCGACAATATTTCCGAGCCAGCTATCAGCGGATGAGTTATTCCCGGTGTTTTGCTGCTCATTTTTTACTTCTTCCTGCGCTTGTTCTTTTATTGAGTTTTCATAGTAGTTTGTGTTCAAATCTTCCATTGAGACTATGTGGTTTGGAGTTTGCTGCTGCTCTGCCTTGTCGGGAGCAGGTTTTGTCTGCGGTTTTACATCGGTAATGTCAGATGTCGTGCCGTTTCCAAAATCAAGTACGTCGCCTTGCAGCGGTTCTTTGAATGTCAAAATTACTGCGCTCTGGGTTCCGTCTTCATTGTCTTTAATTGCACCCGTACCTTTGCCGGTGATTTTTAGTGAGTTTATCACAAGGTTTACAAAATCTGTTACGTTCATCTGCCATTCTCCGTTTCTTATATTATTTGTATCGGCAGTCTGCGCGTGAATCTTTAGGAATTTTGGAAGAATATTTACAATTATTTACAAATTTTTTCATATAGTCAACTGACCCCGATAACTTATTGAACTTGTGCATAAAATAAGTTCAACCTTTGTTTTTTTAATACCGGCACAATCAACAAGTACATGGGGTCACCTTCTCAGAAACAATACTTAATTGTTTCTTCGGCAGAGTGTAAAATGTCATGGTCGGTGCACTCGCACTCAGTGTACCACTTCTAAAAGCGATGTCACAGACATCATATAGCACACTCAGGCGTCTTTTTTATCTGGAAATACCGCATGTACTGTATTTTAAATGCCGTGAATCTCAAATATTATATGAATAGTTTAAAAAATCAGGAGTTTATATTGGATAAAAATATTTTCTTTAAATTTTGTACAAATTTATGGACTAAAATCTGGGGAAAAGAACTTCCTCCTAAAGAAGAAGCGACACGCGGCAGAAGCCTTTTAAAAAAAATATATCATGATTTGCAAATAAAACTGCGAATCAGACGTTTTTTCGTGTCAGTTGTAATTTTGATTATTTTTTTATGGTGTGTTTTTGGCGTTTTTGGTTCACTGTTGAATCATCCGGCAATTGTGTGTGCAGGAAAGGATGTGTGTATATACCGCGGTGCAAAATTGCCCTATCCTGTAAATTCACAAACAACTGCGATAAAGCTAAATAGCGGTAAAGTTCTTGTCTTGTTTAACGACGTTTATCTCTATGCTTGCGGTGTTCTGAATAAGCCTTTTTGCATATTCAATTCTATAATGAGTGATTCAGTGTTAAATGAGACGTGTCAAAACTTTGAAAAATTTGTATATAAAAATATTAAAAAACATGCGGGAATTTACGATATAGAAAAGAAAAAATTTGTAAAAGCAAAAAATCCGTCTGCCATGAAAAATTCTGATGTTTTTTCCGGTAATGGTGATACTGTTGTCATTCTTTCGGACTCGGAGCCGGTAGAATTTTTCGATATGGAATCCGGAAAATTTGAAAAAACTGATAAAAATATTTTTAATGAGTTCTACAAGCCGCTGAACTCAGATTTGTATTATATAAATCAGTATGATAAAAACAAGCTTCTTGTTTTAACCAATAAAAACGGGATTAAAAATTACGATATTAAAAGAGGAAGAAACGAAGAAGCTCCGCTAAAGAAAGCTGAACAGGCATATTTAATGGATTTAGAGTCTTTTAGCTTTACAAAGCTCCCGGAGTTTGCACAAAAACTAAAATTCTACCCGATACCTCAGGATATTAAGGTTTACAAAAGCGGGAAAATAGTGCTTCCTGTTAGAAATTGCGATGCGAAAAATTATTTCCGCTGTGTAAATAAATGGGATCATATAGAAATCTACGACCCTGCAAAAAATATATTTGTTGCACGTGATTCAAAATATCTGAAAGATAATGTTTTCGACGTTGAACTGCCCGGCGGGGATATACTGTTTATAAATAAAGACTCCTCTTATTATCTAAATAACAAAACTAACGAATTTGTTAAAACAAAAAGTTTTGAATCGGGAAAATATAAAGTCGGAATGTACATGCTTGATAAAGAGCTGCAAAAAACCTTTAACATCTATCTGGATAGCACATTCTCCGGAAACGTAAAATCAATTAAAATCAGCCCGTCAGAATTTCTTTTAACCTGCGGCGATAAGTTTTTTGTATATCCTTATCAAAGAAATTACAACGGTGTTTGCAAAAAAACACTTATCTATGATTATGAAAAAAATACGGTAAGACCCGGTCCGACCTTTAGATATCCTCATTATCTTTCTTCAATTGTTCAGCTTGATGACAAGATGTTTCTGGTTGCGGGCGGAGGAAGTGATGATATTGCAGGTCTTCCGGGCAAATACACTAGAGGATTGCTGCCTAACAGATATGCACAAATTATTAAGGTAAAAGATTAGGAGAGTAAAATGAGTTTTTATGAAGCATTTTCTTTTTATATTGATTTAATTTTATTTCTTCTCGGACTGGTGTCAGTTGTTCTTGTGCCTATAATTATTGCGGCAGGTTATTTTCTGTATAAAGTTACGAAAAAGAAGTGGATTCTTGTTCCGTCGATTATTATCACGCTCTTTTTGGCGTGTAATTTTTATTACGTGCTGCCGGGTTATTTATATGTATATGTTGCAGGCGGAAATCTTGCTGAAAAAAGAGGAATACTCGATTTTGCTTACAAGATTTCTTTACGCGAGAGTCATAAAGCTGATATAATCGGCTGGAATGCTTTTATTGCAAAAATGAATTTAGATAACGGCGCGTATTCAAGCGAAAAGGAAATTCCCAAACTCCTTGACGATATTTTTTATTACGGTAATAAAAGCTGTACCCAGAGAACTTCCTTCGGCTGCGTAGCTCTTTATGAAACATATATGGCGCTTGGAAAGTATGAAGAAGCTATTTATGTATACGGACACAGCCCGCTCTTAAGCCGTGGCGCGGGTGAAGTCTATGTAACTATGTACATGTTAAATAAAGATTATGAAGGCGCAATGAATGCACTTCAATACATAAAAAAACAATCCGCTGCAAAACGATACAAAGCAGAAATATACAGACGAAGCGGAAAACCGCTTGAGGCTTTGAAAATACTTAATGAACTTATAAAAGACGGAGATAAAAATTGTCATACTTTTGCTTATCGGGCTTATGTGTACAATGACCTCGGGAAAATTAATCTTTCAAAAGCTGACTGGAAAAGTGCGGCAAAACTTTGCGGAATGTATGAGAGATACGAAAATTATAATGACTTTCTCGAACTTTCAAAACCCGAACACTGGTATGACGAGAAGAAAAAAATGTATGCTGATTTATTAAAGGAGGCAGACTAAATGACTAAAAATGAAGAACTTCTAATAAGCACGGTCGGGGATTACAAGAAATTCGACGAGGTCAAAGCTGTCGTAATCAGCGGTTCTTCTACCGGAAAGACTGAAGACAACAGTTCTGATTATGATATCTATATTTATTGCACAAAAGAGCCTGATGTTGACGAAAGAAAAAAGATTGCACTAAAATACTCTGACAAGCCTGAAATCGACAACCACTATTTTGAAACAGGCGACGTCTATTACCTAAAAGAAACAGGAAAGCCCATAGATATTATGTACCGTTCTTTAGAAAGTATTGAGGGGAATATCAGATGGGTCTGGGAGGGCTGCAATGCTTCTCTCGGGTACACAACCTGTTTTGTTTATAACGTCAATATCTCGAAAATACTTTTTGACAGAGACGGCTGGTTTAAGAATTTGCAGGAGAAAACGCGCCGGTCCTTTCCCGAGCTGCTTGCAAAAAATATTGTCACAAAGAATTTTAATTACTTAAAAGATGTAATGTTTTCGTATTATGACCAGTTAAAAACAGCGGTTGAAAGGGGCGATTATGTTAGCGTAAACCACAGAAGTGCCGCTTTTCTTGCGAGTTATTTTGATATAATTTTTGCGATGAACAAGCTCCTGCACCCCGGCGAGAAAAAGCTTGTTGAGTATGCAAAAAAACACTGCAAAATACTTCCTGAAAATTTTGAGCAAGACGTAAATGCGCTGGCTTTGGGGGATGTTGAACAGCGCCTTGCTGCGGCTGAAAAATTGACGGAAAATATTAGGAAGTGTGTTCAAAATTTTTGAAGAAAATCCGTTCTTCTACCTTCTCAACCAAGAGGGAGCAAAGCAGGTTGGGCATACTTGGTTTGTCCCCCCGCTCCCCGGTGGGGGAGGGTTTAATCTGTGCCACTCTACGAACGGGGTGAGGCTATAGAATTTTCTTAATTATTCTCCCTCGCCCTTTAGACAGAGGGCTGGGGTGAGGGTTAGCATGATGTACTTTTCTCTTAAAACAAACTGTCATGCTGAAGCGACCGGCGTTTGTGTCCGCTTCAATATTTCCATGTTCAGCATCTTACCGGCGCGGCGCTCAGCGCAAAACGCGAAGTGTGTAAGAATTAACCTATTGAAAAAATTTTTCCGTCGATTTCTACCTGTGAAAAATCCAATTCTATGTCTTTGTCGACCCAGACATTTTGTCCGACATATTTGAGATTAGGAATTGATTTAACTTTTGAGTTTCTAAAATCAGCGATTTTTCCTATTTTTTCAAGATTTTTTGTGTCATTGATTTCAGAATTGGCAAAACTTGCATTGCCTCCGATATTCTTCAAATCCCCTATATCTTTTATTCCGGCTAAATCCGCATTTCCTTTTATAGTTTTAATTTTGCCGAGGGTTGTAATACTGTCTTTGACGCCGAAGTTTCCGCCGATAAATTGCAGATTTCCCGGCGATTTTAAGGGTACTTTTGTCAACAAGAAATCGCCTTTCACTGACATTAACTCCCCGAGGCTTTCTAAAGGTGTGTTAACAGCAGTAAAGTTGCCGCTTATCATTTTGACTTTACCTAAGCTTTTCAGCTTTGAGTTAAAAAGATAGCAGTTTCCTCCGATTTTTTCAAGCGAGTCAATATTTTCGATAAGAGAATTTGAAAAATTTGCATCTTTTCCTATTATCTTTAGTTTTGGCGTCGTTTTGACTTTGGAACCTTCAAAATCAGCGTCTCCTCCAATGTATTCAAGATTTTTTAAATCAGTTACATCCGCATTTCCAAATACTGCATTGCCTGATATTTTTGATACATTTTCAAAGAGTTTATTTTGGTCAATTTTCAAATACTGTATCGGATAATCCTCATCAAAATCACCAAAATGCGACAATGTATATGTGCCGTCCTCATTTATTTCTTCAAGTATTCCCATTGCTGAAAAAATTTGTTTTGGCGTCGGTTCGTCTGTTGTTTCTGAGAGATGTTTTAGTTTTTTAATGCTGAGTTCTTTTGCTTTTGCCTCATGAATATTGTCCTTTACTTTGTAGTCGTCAAGCCCTTTTTCTTTGATAAAGCAGGAAATTATTTCTGCATACTGCCACGGCACAATGCCGTTATTTTTTTCGCCCTGAATCTCTTGGATTTCCTCTCCGACCATCCTTATAGCTGCTTTGGGCTGCCCTTTTTCAAGATAAATATAAAAATCGCCTTTTCTGAGATACGGCTCCGCATTAAAACTCTTTGTGCACCAACTGTCATGAGAAAGCATTTTTAACCGTTTTACATTCTTTTCAAAATTGTCAGGGTCATTGTAATACGACGGAATTTTAACCCACTTTGTAACCGCTTCCGGGCTTGTTTGTCTTTTTGTGCTTCCCATTGCAAAAAGTCTTAATTTGTTTCTGTATATTTTATTAAAATCAAACTGACAGTTTTTATCTTTTTTTAGATTTTGACTAATCTGTGTCATTGTGTCAGCTAATACTCTTGGCTGTAATACCGGAGGCAGCTTTCTGTTGTCTGATGTAAGGTCTTTTGTAATCGAATGGAAAATAATGAGCGACAGAACAGGGTTTGTTCTGTAAATGTCATTTGTTTGTGTTAAATAAAGTTTCCATTCAATAAGCCGCTTTTTACGTTCTTTGTCGTCTTCTGCGTTGATTGCTTTGTAATTATCAAGGTTGTATTTTTCTTCAAGTTTTTTTGACGCCCAGTCGGTTAAATCAGATTTCTGCGTAAATTTTTCAATCGGTGCTTTGAACATGTTGACGCATGCCGCGTCAAATCCCTCAAAATCGCGTTTTTTCATAGCTCCGAAGGATACAGTATCAGCATTGAGATGATTTAGCTTTGCATACTTTTGGTTTTCGGATTGACTGTATGTTGCAGATATTTGCGGTGTAAAAAAACTTCCTACTTTCAGCATATCCTTATAAAAACATGTGTTACAAAAAAATTGCTTTTTCAGAAGGAAAGTCAAGACAGAGGGGCTGGGGTGAGGCTATAGAATTTTCCTTAAATATTCTCCCTCGCCCTTTGGTCGTGTCGTCCGTACGTAAATTCGCTCCCCCAAGGGGAGAGGGAATAAAGCGCAGACCAAACGGGGATTACATGGAGTGTCCCCAGGTTGTAACCTGAGCTGACGTAAAGTATCTCTGATTTACAAATCCGACGAAACCTCAAAAACCTCAAAAAAAAACCGGCTGAGCCGGTTAAAACTTTACCACATATTAGAGAGGAATTAGAGAGAGAGAATTTGAAACTTTTTTTATTTCCTCTATTAGTACTATTCCACATTGTTAAGATTTCAAAACGCATGTGAACTGAAATTGTAATAATTCTTTACACTTTTTACTGTTTTTTTAATAAAAAATGCTAAAAGTGTAGTAATAACAATAAAAGTCAGGTTTACATAACTTAACAAACAGTATATACATGCCGCAAATTTCTCCATGTTTGGTTTTTTATATATATAGGAAGTGTGTGAAATGACAAAGATACAGACCCTAAATAGGAATTATTTTCAAATAAAAAAGGAAATGCTCGAGGCAGCTGCGAAGTGCCGGGGAGTGCAGGGGTTTTTAGTCAAATGTAAAACAGGACAGGGCGAAAACCTCAACAATATGGTCACTGCAGTCGGTACGGCAGGGGTTGCTCCTATCTTTATTATTAATAACCCGCTTGCAAAAGAGGACAAGCAGACCAAAGAGTACACGGCGGCAAGGCAGCCGATTTCCGCTGTAATTACACTGGCGTTTCAATTGCCGATTATGAATGCGTATAACAAAATGCTCGACAGGGTTGCAACGACTTATCATTTAGACCGCTGCGATTTGTCCGCAAAACCTCAAAAATCCTACCTTGAAGATTTAGTTAATTACGAATACAAAAAATATAAAGACTTGTTTAATCCTGAAACTGACGGAAAATTGATTTCAAAACAGGAGTTTAGAAATAAATTAGTGAGTGACAGACAGAACAAGGCTTTTCAGTCTCAATTAAAAGAAATACGTCTTGCGGCGCTTAACGGAACCCCGTTCCCTGATTTCTTCGCAAGACAGCTTGAAAACGGTAAAATACCGGATAGACTTCTAATTGCGCCGGATGATGTTGAAAATGCGCAGAGAGAACTCTTTGCGACTTATATGAGAGAGAAGTATAATATCGACGTTTCCGAGCTTTCGATAAAAAGCGTAAAGGATTTGGACAAGGGTAAAAATATCAAGAAACTCAAAGAAGCAGGCGTTGAGATAGATAAAGCAGCCAAAAAAGAGATTAAAAAATACATAAGCGAGAACACGGACAGAGTAGCAATGAGAGACATAAATGCACTTTTGCACTCTCACGCAAAAATAAAACTCTACACCTCGCTTGAAGCTGCAAAAGCCCAGAAGGAGCTTAAAGATTACAAGCGTCAGCTTTTGATTGAAAATAAGACAAATGATGAGATTGCACGGCTTATTGATATAAAAAACGATGAGCTGATGAACGGTATTATGAAACGTGCAGAAGCGTTAAGAGACAATGCACCGGAAACCGTTGCGCCCGACAGCAGAGAGATGAATAAGATTGAAGCTGAAACTCTTGTTGAAAAAATCAGATTAAAACTTGAATCAAAAAAACGTGAAGACCATCTGGTTAACCACCTTAAAACAGAACACGGCACGACTTATGAAACGGCTCTCAGAAGTGTAAGAATAAAAAAATGGCTTACTGCCAGAATAAATCAATCAGAGAAATTTTTATCAGACTTTAAACAAAAATCCGGTCTTGTAGTCGGTCTGGCAATTTTGCCTTTCTCCTGCGGGCTTTTGAACTGGGCTTATCCGAGAATTATGGAGGAATGGTTCCCAAATCTTACGCACGCAAAAGCGGAACATGACAAAAAGTCTATCCCGCCTTATACACCTCCGAAAATAAAAATACCGGATGTATTTACCCGCAGCAATGTGTTCAGAAGTTTTGAGACCATGCTCGGACGCACAAACACTCCCGATGAAAAGAAGGAGGTTAGAGCATGAATATAAAGCCGATAATAAATAACATGATGAATACGGCAGCGAACTCCAAATTTATCAGAAAAATTATACCGGAACGTGCAGGTGATATGGCTGCTACGGTCGCAATCATTTCTACTACAACGAAAGACCTTGTTAACTGCATTTATTACACGAAACAGAGTCTTGAAAATGAAAAGATACCGGAGCATAACAGAAAATTTGTCGCAGGTCTTGACCTTGCAAACGGCATAATGAACGTATCCACTCAGCTTTTACTCGGAAACTTTGTAAAAGACAATGCGGATAAAGTTTACAGATTTATGTTCGGAAAACATATACCTGCTGACCCGATTATGAGAAAGCTTGCGAGCGGCGGTTTCAGCCTTCTGCTTGTACTTGCCTTTACGCAGGTGTTCCTCAAGCGTGTTGTCACACCGTTCTGCGCAACGCCGATGGCTCACTACTTTAAAGAGTTTGCGGAAAAACGTGAAGCAAAACAAAAAGCAAATGAGGCGAATAACAATCAGGCACAGCCGCTTGAACCGGCAGAAAGTCTGAAACAGAATATTGATGTTGCAGCATAGTGTTGCAATTTAAACAGAATAAAAGTATAATCAGAAAAAATTTTATTTTAGTCTAAACTTATTCATATCACCTAACCCCGGGAGAATCTAACAATGAGAATCCAGAAAATTTCCTCGTATCCTGTATACAACAGGTCACAAAAACAAAATAAATTAAATAACGCTAACGTAAGCACCCCGCCTTGCCAGCCGCAAAAACCGTCGTTTAAAAAACTTATTGACGGCGTAAAAGATAAAGAAATGATGTGGTTTGACGAGGGAATTCCGAATGCGGATTTCAGTATTTATCTTGACAGAAAAAGAAAAGACGGAGAAATAAGCCGCCGCCAGAAGGATATAATAATGAAAGCGCTTGCGATTGCAAAGCCGAAAATCGATGAAATCACAAAAGCCGAAAACAATGACGGTATGGAGTATAATGCGGAAGTCCACGTCAATACCGAAAATGTTTTTGAAACAACTTTCTTTAACTCATTCCCCGAACCAATTCCGCTGTGGTGGCACAGTGTGGTACAATTCCATGTTTGCCCGAACTATTGCGCTGAACTGCCAATTGTTCAGGAGTATTTGAATCTTAGAAAAGATGTCAGAAAACTCGGTGATGACGACAAGGTTGCCGCGGATATTGCAAAGAAAATGATAGATTATGCAAAATTTCGCGTTGACACAATACCCAAGAGACTGGTAGAACTTGCAAAGAAAGATCGTGACAAGCTGTATGCACTGGATGATATGGATGAATATTATGAAACCATGGCTGAATTGTACCCCGACAGCGGCTATATGACACGCAAAGAACTTGACAAAGAAATTGACGAGTTTTTCAAAAACCATCCGAACACCCCGCGTCCTGATTATCTGTAATCATTTCCCCCGCCTTTTAGGGAGCAGATTTTTTTCGATTTGCAGATTGCAGGTTTTATTTTCTGCCCAACAAGAAGGCAAATCCGCTTCAGGATGACGTACTATTTTATGCTTTTCCCGTAGACCAAACTGGGGTTACAAAGGGCGTCCCTTCGGTCAACTGCTTGTTTATGCTAGAATTGCTTCTGCAATAAGCGTGCCCATCTGCTTTGTGCCTATAACTGCAGTGCCGTCAGCTTTTATGTCGGGGGTACGATATCCTGCTCTGAGTACTGCTTTTACCGCATCTTCTATAGACTTAGCTGCAGCATCGTTGCCAAAGCTGTATTTTAACATCATTGACGCCGAAAGTATTGTTGCAATGGGATTTACAACATCTTTGCCCTTTAAATCCGGTGCAGACCCGTGGATTGGCTCATACATGCCTGTATTCGTGCCGGACAAACTTGCACTGGGCAGCATTCCCAAAGACCCTGGCAGCATTGAAGCTTCATCCGAGAGTATGTCTCCGAAAATGTTTCCCGTGACGATTGTGTCAAACTGTTTGGGTGCACGAATTATCTGCATAGCTGCATTGTCGACGTACATGTGAGAAAGTTCGACTTCCGGATACTGCTTTGAAACATCGCATATAACTTCACGCCACAGCCTTGAAACGTCAAGAACATTCGCTTTGTCAACTGAACAGAGGCGTTTTTGGCGTTTCATTGCGGTTTGAAATGCTACGTGCGCAATACGTTCGACTTCATCTTCCGAGTAAACCATGTTGTTGTATCCTGTTTTTTTGCCGTTAACAGTGCTTATTCCTTTAGGCTCGCCAAAATACACATCACCCGTGAGTTCACGTATAATCATAATGTCCACACCGCGTACCAGCTCGGGTTTTAGCGGGGACGACGAAACAAGTTCTTCGTAAACAATTGAGGGGCGCAGGTTTGCAAAAAGGTTAAGCGCCTTTCTTATTCCGAGGAGTGCTTTTTCCGGACGGACTTCCGGCGGAAGTGTGTCGTACTTCCAGTCCCCGACAGCGCCTAAAAACACAGCGTCTGCGGATTTTGCAAGCGACACTGTTTCATCGGGCAGCGGAGTACCGGTTTTGTCGTATGCGCATCCGCCTATGAGCGCTTTTTCGTACTCAAATTCAATACCGAACTTTTTTCCTGCGGCATTGAGTGCTTTAACTCCCTCGGCAATTACCTCGGGTCCGATTCCATCGCCTTCCAGAAGCGCTATTTTATAATGTTCCATTAAAAACTCCTTCTATGTTTAGCTGCGTTTCACTCTGCTTGATAAAAAGCTCAAAAAGAGCATTATTGCAGAAATTCCAATTGCGTAAATAAAGTATTTTGTGACTGATGAACTTACGATAAAGCTCGCGATTGCGCCTGAAACCACCGCAACTGTTGCAAGTGTTAAAACTGTCTGATTTTGTGAAAATCCGGCATGCAAAAGTTTGTGGTGAATGTGCTCTGCGTCGGGCGTGAAGGGAGACTTGCCTTTTAAAATCCGCCTTAAAGACGAGAAGGTTATGTCCAGAATCGGCACTGACAGAATAAATACGGGAACAATCATTGTAAGTGCCGGTGTTTTCATAACGCCTGTGATAGAGAGCGTTGCCAGCAAAAATCCTGAGAAAAGCGCACCGGAATCTCCCATAAATATTTTTGCGGGATGAAAGTTGTAGGTCAAAAATGAGAGCATAGAGCCTGCCAGAATAAACGCAATAAGTGCGCTGATTGCGTTTGTCGGTGCAATAGTGACTGCAATAAGCCCGAGGGTTACGGCACTAATCGTTACAATCGAGCCTGCGAGTCCGTCTACGCCGTCGATAAAGTTCAAAGCGTTGCTGACGCCGACAATCCACAGAACGGTGATTATGTACGAGGAGATTGCATTTAACTGTATCGGGTCGCCAAACGGGTTGTAAATAGCGGTAACACTTACCCCGAGCAAAAATACAATTGTGGCAATTGAAATTTGAATAAGCAGTTTGAATTTTGCCTTAAGACCGAATACATCGTCTACAAGCCCCAGTAAAAACATAAGCGAACTTCCCAAAAGTATGCCGGACAGTAGTTTTCCGTACGGGTAGTAGCTTAAGACAACCAGCATGAGGAATGTTAGCATTGCGCTGAGCCAGATTGCAATTCCTCCGAGCCTTGAAATCGGGGCGTGGTGTATTTTTCTCTCGTTGGGTTTGTCAACAAGGTTGTTTATCTTTGAAAAATAAATAACGAACGGAACAATAAAAACCCCGAGCAGGTAAGAGATTATTGCGCCGATTATTTGTGCGTCAGTGAGTTTAAAATCAAACATTTTCGCTTCCTTTGTCTACATGTTGGGATATAACGGATATTTTTTGCACAGCTTTGCTGAACGTTCTTTGAGGTTTTTGAGTGCAACTTCATTGTCCGATGCCGTGACAGCCGAGGCAATGATTTTTCCGACCTCAACCATGTCGTCTTCTTTAAAACCGCGTGTTGTTACAGCAGCAGCACCAAGTCTTACGCCGCTTGTGACAAACGGACTTTGCGGGTCGTTTGGCACTGTGTTTTTGTTCGCGGTGATTCCTACTTTTTCAAGCACGTTTGCAATGTCTTTTCCTGTTTTGTTGAACTTTCTCAAATCCAGTGTCATTAAATGGTTTTCCGTTCCGTTGCCGACTATGTCCATGCCTTCGTCCATCAGCGAGTTTGCGAGAGCTTTTGCGTTTTTGATAATCTGCGCCGCATATACCTTAAACTCAGGCTGTAGCGCTTCTTTAAGAGCAACGGCTTTGCCTGCAATAATATGTTCGAGCGGTCCGCCCTGAACTCCCGGGAATACCGCCTTGTCAATTCCGGTGGCGTGTTCTTCGTCACACATAATAATGCCGCCTCTCGGACCGCGCAGGGTTTTGTGGGTTGTTGTGGTAACGAAATGCGCGTATCCTGCGGGTGACGGGTGAACACCGCCTGCGACAAGCGCCGCTATGTGTGCAATATCCGCCATTAAATATGCGCCGGCTTTGTCGGCTATCTCTCTGAAACGCTTAAAGTCTATAATTTTTGAATAGTTGCTTGCGCCGGCAATAATCAGTTTTGGTTTGTGTTCCAGCGCGAGTTTTTCAACTTCGTCATAGTCAATACATCCGTCAGCATTGACGCCGTAGCTTACTATGTTATAAAACAAACCTGAAAAATTAACCGGTGAACCGTGTGAGAGGTGTCCGCCGTTGGATAAATCCATTCCGAGTACCGTGTCTCCGTGTTTAAGCGCGTACATAAACACTGCCATGTTTGCCTGTGCGCCGCTGTGGGGCTGGACGTTTGCGTGATCCATTTTGAAAAGTTCGCATGCCCGTTTTTGTGCAAGTTCTTCGATAACATCGACGTTGTCACAGCCGTTGTAAAACCTTTTATGTGGCTTTCCTTCTGCGTATTTGTTTGTTAAAACGCTTCCGCATGCTGCCATGACCGCTTCTGATGTAAAGTTTTCGCTTGCGATAAGCTCAATTGTGTTCTGCTGTCTTTCCAGTTCTTTTTCTATATATTCTGCGACCTCAGGGTCAACTTTTTTTATTTTATCCAGTTCCATAATCTTCTCCCCTTATTCGTGTTTGTTTTAATCCCGCGCCGGTGCTTTTCAGCCTCTCTTAAAATCCGGCGTTTCTGACATTCATTACTATAATACAACAACCGTTTTTAAAATGGAAAAAGTTCACATTTTTATACAAAAATCACAGAGAGTGAAGTGCTTCAATATTTTCATGTTCAGCATCTTACCGGCGTGGCGTTTAGCGCAAAATACGGAATTAAGTTAAAAGCTAAAAAATACGATTATAGTTACATGTTCCACCCATTCTTTGACGCAAAGAACGGGTGGAGCCTAAGAAACCTTCCGACCTGCTGCGCCGCTCATACAGAAAGTAAATTGCACCCGAGTCTCATAACTCGCAGCCCATATTTGCGCGAAAAATCATAAACATATAAAAAACCTTGAAAATAACTACGGGCTGCTCAAACAGATGAGACTAATCTTTGTTTAATTAACTTTCTGTAATTCGCTATGCAAAGGTCGGCGGGGTGGCTGTATGCGTGAAACAGAAACAAACTGTCATGCTGAAGCGACCGGCGATTGTGTCCGCTTCAATATTTCCATGTTCAGCATCTTACCGGCGCGGCGTTTAGCGCAAAACGCGAAGTGTGTAAGATCCTGAACACACACGACTATCACTGCGCTCCCAATTTGACGCTTCAGGATGACGTACCATTTTATGCTTTTTCCATGACAAAACGGGGGTTACAGGGGGTGTCCCCTGTCGTAACCTCGGTTACAGACTCTTTGCATTTACGTACAAAATTTTCAAGAACTCTGAAAAAACGATTAAGTATCGTTTTTTTAGAGGCAGGCAAAGTGAGAAACGAAGTATCTCCGTGCCGTATAGTAATTATAAATTATATTTTGAAGATAAATGCCTAGAGTCTGTTTTGATATGCGTATTTTCTCTTTTTTGGTTCCGTTTTTTCTCTTTTGCACAGGCTCTATGAAATAGCGCGAGCAGTTGACTTAATCACGAAGACTTTTCTTCCTTTTTGAAGTGTGACCCCTTGGGCTTGTTGCGGGTGCCGGGGCTTTCTTTAATCAAACGGACTTCTCTTTTGCACACGCTCTATGAAATAGCGCGAGCAGTTGACATTATAAAAGACTTGAAAAAAGGAGACATGCTGATTATAATTTACGAGAGAAGGAGAAAACATGGACGAGAATAAGATTTTAAGCTACATTCCGATGGTAATAGAGCAGTCATCCAGAGGCGAGCGTTCTTTTGATATATTTTCAAGACTTTTAAGAGAAAGAATAATTTTTCTCGGAGAAGAAATTGACGATGAAATGGCAAATGTAATTATTGCCCAGCTTTTGCTTTTGGACTCCGAGAATCCGGAGAAAGATATTATGCTGTATATAAACAGCCCCGGCGGAGTAATAACGGCAGGACTTGCCATTTATGATACAATGCAGCATATAAGAGCGGATGTCAGTACGATATGCCTCGGTGAAGCGGCAAGCATGGGAGCTTTCCTTCTTTCCTCGGGGACAAAAGGGAAAAGACTCTCACTCCCGAGTTCAAGAATCATGATTCACCAGCCGCTGGGCGGTGCGAGAGGTCAAGCAACAGACATTGAAATCGAAGCAAAAGAGATTCTGCGCATGAAATCCATGCTCAATGAAATACTTGCGACTAACTGTTCCCAACCGCTTGAAAAAATTAAAGAAGATACGGAAAGAGACTATTATATGTCGGCACAGCAGGCTGTTGAATACGGTCTTATCGACAAAGTAATCACAAGAGTTTAAACACCAACGAACCAAAGACCGGCGCATAAACTTAACATTTCTTTATATTTCAAAAAAAACAAATAGATAGTTTTTCGCTAAAAGCTATCTATTTGTTTTATATAATATAGATAATTTATACATACGACTAAAGACACAAAAACCGTGTATCTCTTTTATAGTGCAACTTTGGGGGCTTTAACGCAAAAAAATAAAAATCAATTTGTTTCAGGCAATTTTTAGAGAAGAAATGTTTTTATATTAATGTAAGGTTAAATAGTTTGGTTATGGTAGGAGACTAAAAGTGTACGCAATATTTACAATGCGAAAACTTCAACTGACGCAGCGAATTAACCAGCTGCAGTACAGACAAATTCAAATCCAACAGAGATTGACTGATTTGGCTGCATATGCAGGTAACATAGCTGACGGAATTATTACTCCCGGTGAGTTTATGAACTCTCCTGCCAGTATATTCGGTGTACAGCTTAATTTCCTCAACAGCAGCATTCCGAAAGCTCTGTTCGAGGCAGGCAGTGCAACTAATATGTATATGAACAATATTCATAACATGAACGTCCTCTCAGGCGGTCAGTACGGTATGGCGGTAGACCCGAGCAATCCTCAATCGCTGTATGTAAATCAGTTCTTTATATTCAATTCCTTCCTGAAACAGGCTCTTGAAGCTGCAGGAAAAGCAGAAGCAGCCAAGATTAAAAAGCTTGAAACAGAAATTCAGCAGGAAAAATTGCAGATAGATACACAATTGAAAGCGGCGGAAACAGAACTCAAGAATGTTGAAGAAGCCGAGTCAAAAGGTATTGAAGCATCTGCTCCTAAATATGCATAATTAATACATAATTCCTCGATAATAATTCCTCGTTAGTGTGAAAGTGAGAAATAAGTGACACCCCTATTCAGAAATAGGGGTTTTCTTTGTGTAATTTTTCATATAATCAACTGACCCCGATAACTTATTGAACTTATGCATAAAACAAGTTCTCAGAAACAATACTTAATTGTTTCTTCGGCAGAGTGCAAAATGCCGGACTCGGTGCTACCCGCACTCAGTATACCACTTCTGCAAGCGAGGTCTTTCGCAGACATGATATTTGCCCCCGGAGACAAGTTCAAGTTGTCAAAATAGGATGTGTCGGAGCGGCACGCCGGAATCCTACAGCTCTGCAGCTGATTTCAGAACTTCTGAAGCCTGTGCATTTTTGTCTTTAAGAAGTTCATTATAGAGCGTTTGTCCGCCGGTTAAACTATAGACCTCTTTCAACCCCTTTTGCAGAAGGATTCTTGAAGCAACGTAAGTTTGAAAACCCGTGTTGCAAATCAGAATAACTTTTTTGCCCGCAGGCAATGCGCCGTAATTTTCCCGAAGCTGCTGCGGCTGAATATTAACTGCCCCCGCAAGAGTAGCAGCACCAAACTCCTCGGCGGAGCGTACATCGATTATATAAATATTTTCTCTGTCCTCCAAATCCTCAAAAAATGCAGGTTTAACAAAACCGCGCAAAATATTGTCAGCGTGCATTCCGAGAATGTTAACAGGGTCTTTTGCAGAAGAATACGGCGGTGCATAGCATAACTCAAGGTCAATCAAATCACCGACCGACAGCCCTGAGCGCATTGCAGCAGCAACAACATCAACCCTTTTTTCGACGTTTTCATATCCTGCAGACTGCATTCCGAGAATCTTTCCGGACTTATCAAAGAGCAATTTGTGCATTGTTCTTGTTGCGCAGGGATAGTAGTTTGCGTGAGAAAAGCCCATTGTAAAAGTTTTCAAGTATTCAATACCTGCTTTTTTAAGCTGTGACTCGTTTGCGCCGGTACAAGCTATCGTTAAATCAAAGATTTTAACAACGGCAGAGCCCTGTGTATTCTTGTACACAGACGGAATCCCATTTATATTATCCGCAATAATACGCCCCTGACGGTTTGCCGGTCCGGCAAGCGGTACAAGACAAAGCTCTTTTGTGACAAAATTCCGAACCTCAACTCCGTCGCCGCCTGCATATATATCAGGGTCAGAAGTTTGAAGATGTTCGTTAACCTTAATACCGCCAGTTAAACCGATTTCAAGCCCGCACTTTTTTGCAAGCGAATTATCCGGCTTAACGCCGATTGCCAAAATTGCAATATCAAACGGAATTTTGGAACCGGAAGCAAGGATAACCGAGTCATCATTAAACGACTTCACACCATCCTTCAAAATAATTTTTACTTTGTGTTTTCTAAGCTCATTTTGTGCATAAGCGGCGGTTTCCGCGTCAATCGGAGGTAAAATATGTTCAGCCTGCTCAATCAGGGTTGTATTTAAGTTAAGTTCCGCAAGGCTTTCAACCATTTCAACGCCGATAAATCCGCCGCCTATAACAACCGCATTTTTAGCATTGTTATTTTTTATATAACTCTTGATTTTTTCAGCGTCTTGAAGCATTCTAACGGTGAAAATGTTGTCTCTCAGCGCACCTTCAATATCAGGAACAAAAGGATACGCACCGGGCGCCAGAACGAGTTTGTCGTAACTTATTTTTTCTGCGCCGTTAACCGTGACAGACTTTTCACCCCTGTTAATATCGGTTACGCAGGCATTCAGCTTTATATCTATGTTAAGAAGATTTTTAAATTTTTGCACGGAAGATACGTGCATGGCTGCTTCCGAGTCAATAACACCCGAGCAGTAATAAGGCAGCCCGCAATTTGCTATAGAAATCTCGTTTGATTTCTCCAGTATAAGGATTTCCGCATCGTCATCCAGTCTTCTCAATCTTGCTGCAGTGCTTGCACCGCATGCTCCCCCGCCTATAACTATCGTTTTCATAATTTTCCTTTCAAAATACAGAGACAAGACGCTCTAAATCATATATTTTAAATTTTTACTTACACGAAAATCAGCCGTCACGGAAGATTTTATATCTTCGACAGAGAACATCGGATTTATTTCAATAAGCTCCAACCCGTCGCTGTGCACATCAAACACACATCTTTCCGTTATAATCATATCAACTTCTTTGTACGCCGTAAGCGGCAGCGAGCATTTTTTTACAATCTTAACCGTACCTTTAGAAAGGTGCTCCATTGCGACTATAACTCGCTTAGCTCCAACAACAAGATCCATAGAGCCGCCCATTCCCGGTACAAATTTACCCGGTATAACCCAGCTTGCAAGACTTCCGTCTTCATCAACCTGCAATGCGCCAAGCACCGTAGCGTCAATATGCCCGCCTCTCATCATTGTAAAAGCCATCTGAGAATCGTAGAAGCAAGCGCCTTTTTTTGCTTCTACAAACCCGCCTCCTGCGTTTATTACTCTGGTATCAGGGTTTTCTTTCGGCTGGCTTTTTCCGACACCCAAAAGACCGTTTTCCGACTGAAAAATAACGTGCATATTTTCGGGAACATAGTCCGCTACAGCAGTCGGAAGCCCGATTCCGAGAGTCACAACATCACCCTCTTTAAACTCTTTTGCGGCACGTTTTGCCACAATCTCTCTGATTTTATCTTTAGAGAGTTCAAGGGCGTTCGAGATGGGATTAGAGCCATAATGTGTATCTTTTTGCACTGTTTTTTCCGCAGTGAGTTCCATTTATTTGTCCCCGCCTTCCTTAACAACAATGTAGTCTATGAACAACCCCGGAATAATAACATCATTAGGGTCAAGACAATCAACAAACTCATCAGCTTCAACGATAACAGTCTCTGCGGCTGTCGCCATAACCGTGTTTAAATTTCTTGTAGTGCCGTAGTATGCAACATTTCCGAATTTGTCTACTTTTGTTCCGTAAATCAGCGCAAAATCAGCGCCAATAGGCTTTTCAAAAATAAATTTTTTGCCGTCCACAATCATTGTCTGCTTGTTTTTTTCAATCACAGTGCCGACACCTGTCGGAGTAAGGATACCGCCAAGTCCGGTTCCTTTAGCCCTTATTCTCTCAATAAGAGTCCCCATCGGAACAAGTTCAACTTCTAATTCGCCGGAATGCATTTGTTTCCCTGTTTCGGGATTTGTGCCGATATGGGAGGTTATAAGTTTTTTAACCTGTTTATTTACTATAAGCTTGCCTTTGTCGGCGTCAGGGTATGTGGTATCGTTAGAAATCATTGTGAGATTGGATATTTTACGATTTGCCAGTTCATCGATAAGGCACGACGGCGCTCCGCAGCTTAAAAAACCGCCGACCATAATTGTTGCACCGTCTTTTATAAGATTTATTGCTTCTTTTGCCGTTATTCTGCTTTTCATACTAAAATTACCAAGTCTGTTTAAACATATTCTATTATAAAATTTTTTCTGTAGTCAACTATTTCATATAGTCAATTGTGCCGTGGATACTTCCGTTTATCTTCAAAATTTTCCAGCCGCAAGGTCTATGAAATTTTATTCATAATGATGTGTCATCCTTAAGCGATAAATCGGTGGCGCAGGGATAATAGTGTGTGTTCAGGAACTTACACACTTGGCGTTTTGCGCTAAACGCCGCGCCGGTAAGATGCTGAACATGGAGATATTGAAGCGGGCACAAACGTCCTGCGCTTCAGCATGACAATAGTTTCTGTTTCACGCATATAGCAACCCCGCCGACCTTTGCATAGCGAATTACAGAAAGTTAATTAAACAACGATTAGTCTCATCTGTCTGAGCAGCCCGTAGTTATTTTCAAGGTTTTTTATATGTTTATGATTTTTCGCGCAAATATGGGCTGCGAGTTATGAGACTCGGGTGCAATTTACTTTCTGTATGAGCGGCGCAGCAGGTCGGAAGGTTTCTTAGGCTCCACCCGTTCTTTGCGTCAAAGAATGGGTGGAACATGTAACTATAATCGTATTTTTTAGCTTTTAACTTAATTCCGTATTTTGCGCTATACGCCGCGCCGGTAAGATGCTGAACATGGAGATATTGACGTGGACACAAACGTCCTGCGCTTCAGCATGACAATAGTTTCTGTTTCACGCATATAACCACCCCGCCGACCTTTGCATTCGTTGTCCTTTTTTGTGCTTTGGTGAATGCTTAATTGTATGAAAACCTTAATTATTACAATTTTGATACAATTTTTAAAAAATACAGTTGACGTGCGGTTATGTTTAATATAAGTTATATAATGCACTAGCGTGGGGGCACGTATAGGTGTAAAAATCAGCTTTAGGGCTTGCAGATAGAATAAGGCTTTGCGCCAAAGTTCAAAACAGCTTTAGAGTGTGCAGATAGAAAAAGGCTTTACGCCTGAGTTCAAAATAAGTTTGCCGCATATAATTCCCTCCGCACTCTGCAACAAAATGAAACACTAAGTTGAAAGCAAAGGAAGTATAACAAATGAGTACATCTCAAAAAAGACAAAGAATCAGAGTTTGCTTAAAAGCATATGATCATAAACTTATTGATGTTTCAGCAGAAAAAATCGTCGAAACAGCAAAAAGAACTGACGCAAAGGTGGCAGGTCCTATTCCTTTGCCGACAAAAAGAAGATTATACTGCGTTTTAAGATCACCTCACGTGGACAAAAAATCAAGAGAACATTTTGAAATGAGAATCCACAAAAGAATTATCGATATCTATGATCCGACTCAACAAACTACTGAAGAACTCAGCAGAATGGATTTGCCGGCAGGTGTAGATATTGAAGTAAAGCTCTAAGCTGTATGACCGTGCTGCGGTTTGTGCATGCGAAAAGAGATACGAAACTAATAACACATACAATTGAATATAGATTGAATGTGATCTACAGGGCTCGAAACAAGAGCCCGGAGGAATCCCTCCGAAACAAGTAACTAGGTAGCGCTCACAAGGAGAAAGGTAAGAAATGACCACTAAAGGAAAATCTTCCAGATTGGGAGTAATAGGTAAAAAACTTGGAATGACACAGGTCTTTGACGAACAAGGGCTTGCTATTCCTGTCACCGTTATCAAAGTTGATCCTTTAACAGTTACTCAGGTTAAAACCGAGGAGACTGACGGATATAACGCAATTCAGGTTGGCTTTGAACCTGCTAAGGAAAAACACCTTACTAAGGCTCAAATCGGACATTTTGCGAAAAACGGACTCGATAACTTCAGACATTTGCAGGAATTTAGAGTCGAAAATTCCAACGAATATAAAGTAGGACAGACTATTGATTTGTCTATTCTTGAAAACATCGAAAAAGTTGATGTTACAGGAAAGTCTATCGGTAAAGGTTTTCAGGGTACCGTAAAAAGATGGAACTTCGGCAGAGGACCTATGGGTCACGGTTCTAAAAACCACAGAGAACCCGGTTCTATCGGCGCCGGTACTACTCCGAGCAGAGTTATCAAAGGAAAACGCATGGCCGGTAATATGGGCAACGAAAAAGTTACTATCACAAAACTTTCTGTTGTTAAAGTTGACAGCGAAAACAATCTGCTTCTCGTGAAAGGTTCCGTACCCGGACCCGAGGGCAAGATGGTAACAGTCGTTCCTGCCAGAACAAAATGGAATTAACGGGTAACTCCCATAAATATAATTGAGGTTATAAAAAATGACAAAAGAAGTTTCAATATTAAGCACAAACGGAAATGCAGTAGGGCAGATAGCGCTTGACGAAAAAGTTTTTGGCGTTGAACCCAATCTGCATGTTATGCACCTCGCTCTCAGAAGACAGTTGAACAACGGCAGAGCAGGCAATGCATCTACAAAAACCAGAGCAGAAGTTTCAGGCGGCGGCAGAAAACCCTGGAAACAAAAAGGTACAGGCAGAGCCAGAGCCGGTTCTATCAGATCACCTCTGTTTGCAGGCGGCGGTGTAATCTTTGGACCCAAACCGAGAGACTACAGCTTCTCTATGCCGCAGAAAGCCAGAAGACTTGCTCTCAAGTCAGCTCTTTCAGCAAGAATTGAACAGACGGTTCTTGTTAAAGATTTCTCTGAAATCAAAGAACCCAAAACAAAATTAATGGCTGAAACTCTGAAGGCATTAAAAGTTGAAGGAAAAATCCTTATCATTGCAGACGTAAAAGCAGCTGAAAATGCTTACCTTGAACTCTCTGCAAGAAATTTACCGAATGTAAAAATCATTCTTCCTTCAAACCTGAACGTAAAAGACTTACTGGAAGCAGACAACGTAATTATTACAGAAGCTGCAATTACAGAAATAACTGAGAGGTTGTCAAAATAATGAGCAAGATTAAAAACAACACTGAAAGATTATACGATATTATCAAAAGACCTATAATCACAGAAAAATCCATGGAAGCAACTACTCTCCAGCAGTACACTTTTGAAGTTGTAAAAGACGCAACAAAAGTTGAAATTGCGCAGGCAGTAGAACTTGCATTCCCCGGAAGAAAAGTTACAAAAGTAAGAACAGTGTATGTTCCGTCTCACGCAAAAAGAGTCGGCTACACAACGGGGCGTACTCAATCCGGCAAAAAAGCAATTGTCACGATTGAAGGCGAACCGCTTAATGAATTAATTGGAGCTTAACGGTGGCTGAAATGCCGATGGTTAAGCAGACCATTGAAAAAGTGAGCAGCTGCCGGCTGCGTTGAGCCGACGGCGTTGCACCACTAGATTAGGTAAATCCTTAGAAAACAGGAGCAAAAAATGGCTATAAAGAAAATTAATCCGACTTCACCGGGACAAAGAGGAATGACCAAAAGTGATTTCTCCGAACTCACTGCGTCAGCTCCCCACAAACCGCTGGTGAAAGCGCTGAAAAGAACAGCCGGAAGAAATAATACCGGCAGAATCACTTGTCGTCACAAAGGCGGCGGTGCAAAAAGATCTTACCGCGTTATTGATTTTAAACGCGAAAAATTCGGTGTACCCGGTGTTGTAAAAACTATCGAGTACGATCCGAACAGAAACGTAAGAATTTCACTCGTATTCTATGCCGATGGTGAAAAGAGATATATTTTGACACCTCAAAACCTTAATGTAGGTGATACTATCGTATCCGGTCCGAATGCGGAAATTAATACAGGTAACGCGCTTCCTTTGGAACTCATTCCGTTAGGTACCATGGTGCATAACATTGAAATGATTCCCGGTCGCGGTGCAAAACTCGTTCGTACGGCTGGTGGTGCTGCACAGTTGATGGCGAAAGAGGGCAACTACGTTACTCTTAAAATGCCCAGCTCTGAAATGAGAATGATTAGAAAAGAATGTCTTGCAACAATCGGCGTTCTCGGAAACTCAGAGTTCAAAAACTTGTCACTCGGAAAAGCCGGCAGAAAAAGATATCTCGGTATCAGACCGACTGTCCGCGGTGTTACAATGAACCCTTGCGATCACCCGCACGGTGGTGGTGAAGGTAAAACCGGTCCCGGCGGACACCCGAAAACTCCATGGGGCAAACCGGCTCTTGGTTACAAGACTAGAAAATCTAACAAACATTCTGACAAATACATCGTCAGAGGCAGAAAACGTTAATAAGTAAGGAGATAATGAATGGCTCGTTCGCTAAAAAAAGGTCCATTTGTACAAGAATCACTTCAGAAAAAAATCGCTAAAATGAACGAAGCTGGAGAGAAAAAAGTAATAAAAACTTGGTCAAGAGCATCAATGATTGTACCCGACATGCTCGGTCACACAATCGCTGTTCACAACGGAAAAAGCCACGTACCGGTTTATGTTACTGAACAAATGGTTGGTCATAAATTAGGTGAATTTGCACCTACAAGAATGTTTAGAGGCCACGCAGGCCAGGATAAAACGGCAAAAAGGAAGTAAATTATGCAAGAATCAATGGCAAAACAAACGAATATACAAATGCCTGCCCGTAAATTGCGCCGCGTAATTAACGAGGTAAGAGGCAAATCCGTCTTGGAAGCAGCAAGAATTCTGAAATTTATGCCGTATTTTGCAGCAAGAGTGGTCGAACAGAACTTAATCGCCGCTATTGCCAATGCCAATGAAAAATTCGGCGCAAGCGCAAGCGACCTGAAAGTTTCAGAAATATTTGCTGACGAAAGCAAAACTTATAAAAGAGGTAAGCCGAGAGCTCAGGGAAGAATCTACAGAAGGCTAAAGCGTACTTCTCATTTGACAGTAAAATTAAGTAGTAATAATTAAGGAGGCTTACCTTGGGACAGAAAACACATCCAAAAGGATTTAGAGTCGGAATTATCGAACCTTGGGAAAGCACATGGTTTGCAAAAAAGAAAGATTACCCGGAGTTCGTTGCTGAAGACAAAAAAATCAGAAAATATATTAAGAAAAGATTATACACAGCCGGCATATCAAAAATCTTGATTGCCAGAAAAGCTCAAAACGTAAATATCACCGTTGTTACTGCAAAACCCGGTATCGTGGTCGGCAGAGGCGGTCAAGGTATTGATGATTTGAGAAATGATGTAGCAAAACTCGTTAAGAGAACAGTTTCAATTGACGTTGTTGAAGTTGCAAGAATTGACGCAGACGCTCAACTCGTTTCTGAATCAATTGCTCTCCAGCTTGAAAAACGTATTGCGTTCAGACGCGCTATGAAGCAAGCTGTTCAAAGAACAATGAGGTCAGGTGTTCAAGGTATCAAAATTATGGTATCCGGACGTTTGGGCGGTGCAGAAATCGCCAGAAGCGAATGGGTTAAAGAAGGCAGAATCCCTCTGCAGACTTTGAGAGCTGATGTTGACTACGGTTTTGCTGAAGCTGACACAATCATGGGTAAAATCGGCGTTAAGGTTTGGATTTTCAAAGGAAACCTTATGCCGGGTGAAAAAGCTGACAGCAACGTAAAGACTAAAAAAGCTACAGGTACTGAAGAAAAACCCGTCGGCGGCAGAAGAAGAAGAAAAGCCGTTCAAACTGAAGAATAAGTTAATAATAATTAGGAGCGAAAAACAAAAATGTTAATGCCCAAAAAAACTAAATATCGTAAAAAAATGAAAGGTAACAGAAAAGGTCACGAAACTCGCGGTACAAAACTCGAGTTCGGTTCATTCGGTTTGATTGCCTGTGAACCTGCCTGGATTACCTCAAGACAAATAGAAGCAGCAAGACGTGCTATGACACGTAACATTAAAAGAGGCGGTAACGTCTGGATTAAAATTTTCCCTGACAAACCCATTACTGCAAAACCTGCTGAAACTCGTATGGGTAAGGGTAAAGGCTCTCCGGAATACTGGGTAGCTGTTGTTAAACCTAACAGAGTGTTGTTTGAAATCGACTTCCCTGTCAGAGAAACAGCTATAGAAGCTCTTGAGCTTGCTGCACAAAAACTTCCTATCAAAGTGAAAGTTATTGAAAAAGAAGCACAGGCTGAAGCTTAATCCGTTCGGTCTAATCTTAACGGATACTTTTTGCCCCCTCTCCTGCCGGTGAGGAAAATAATTAAAAAACTATAAGGACAAAAAAATGAAGTTACAAGAAATCAGAGAAAAATCTATAGATGAGCTTTTAGAACTGATTAAAGATTCCAAAAAACAGCTTTTGGATTTGAGAATGCAAAAAGCTTTGCAGAAACTCGAAAACACTGCTGAAATCGGAAAACTCAGAACAGTCATTGCTCAGGCTAAGACAGTTATTAAAGAAAAGTCAGAGGTAAAGTAAGATGCCGAAGAAAGAAAAACAAGGTGTTGTAATTAGCAACAAAATGGATAAAACTGCCGTTGTTAAAGTGGCAGAATACAACAAGCACCCTAAATACCACAAGATTATAGAAACTACAAAAAACTATAAAGCACATGATGCAGAAAATGCTTGCGGTGTAGGCGACGTAGTGAGAATTGTGGAATCAAAACCCATTTCAGGCGCAAAACGCTGGAATGTTGCTCAAATCGTAGAAAAAGCAAACTAGTTTAGGTGTGTTAGGCAGAGACTGCCTTAAACCGGCAGTTGAGCCAAAGCCGTTCGGGATAAATCCCGGCGGCAAAGATTCCGATAATTTAAGTATAAGGATAAGTAACAATGATACAACCAGAAACCAGATTAGTCGTAGCTGACAACACAGGCGCAAAAGAACTTTTGTGCATACGTGTAATGGGCAGTTCAAACAAAAAATATGCTCACGTCGGTGATGTAATCGTAGCGACTGTTAAAGACGCTACTCCTAATATGGCTGTAAAAAAATCTGAAGTTGTTAAAGCTGTAGTTGTCAGAACAAAAGCTGACATCAAACGTGCTGACGGCTCTGTTATCAGATTTGATGAAAATGCAGCTGTTATTATCAACAAAGACGGCAACCCGAGAGGTACCCGTGTATTTGGACCGGTTGCAAGAGAACTTCGCGAAAAGAACTTCATGAAGATTATCTCCCTTGCTCCCGAAGTTATTTAGTTGAGTAAAGCCTGATTTTAATGTCAGACTTTGCAAAATAGACAATTCCTATAAATTAATAATTAAGGATACAAGAAAATGAGAAACACAAAAAAACAAATTGAAAAACACGATTTGCATGTAAAAACCGGTGACAGAGTAATCGTTACAGCCGGCAAAGACAGAGGCAAAATCGGTAATATCAAAAAAATTGTTGCATCTGAAAACAAGGTAATTGTTGAAGGAGCCAACATGATTAAAAAAGCCCAGAAACCCAATCCTATGGCTGGTATTCAGGGCGGTCTTATCGATATCGAAGCTCCGATGGATTCATCAAAAGTTATGATTTACTGCCAGAGCTGCGAAAAAGCTACTCGTGTTAAACATGAAATCGTTGACGGTAAAAAAGTCCGTGTTTGCAAAAAATGCGGCGAACATATTGACGCGTAACACATAAGTATGGGCATCTTGTTTGAGGTATAATTTTACCGTGAATGAAGATGCATTCTACGGAAGGAAAAAAGGAAATGACAGTAACTAAAGATTTAAAAGTTAAATACAACGAAGAAGTTAAAGATGCACTCAAATCCCAGTTTGGTTATGACAACGTACACCAGATTCCGAAACTTGATAAAATCGTTATCAACATGGGTGTCGGTGAAGCTTGCCACAATTCAAAACTTGCTGAAAGTATCGTTGCTCAATTGACAAAAATTGCAGGTCAAAAAGCGGTAATTACCAGAGCAAAAAAATCAATCGCATCTTTTAAGCTCAGAGAAGGCATGCCGGTCGGCGCAATGGTTACACTCCGCGGCGAAAGAATGTATGACTTCCTGCAAAAATTAATTTGTGTTGTACTCCCCAGAATCCGTGACTTTAGAGGCGTGTCTTCTAAAAGTTTTGACGGCAGAGGCAATTATACATTAGGGTTGAAAGAACAATCTTTGTTCCCTGAGATTACATACGATGAAGTTGATCTTGTAAAAGGTATGAACATTTCTATCATCACAACAGCAAAAACTGATGAAGAAGCGAGAGCACTCCTTGCGGAACTCGGAATGCCTTTCAAGAAAAAATCACACAACTAAGCTGAAAGCAGCTTAAAGACAAAAAAAACAATTTAAAGCCGCTAAATTGGCGGAATAAATACAAAAAGGAGAAATTAATCGTGGCTAAAAAAGCAATGATAGCTAAAGAACAAAAAAGAGAATTGCTCGTATCAAAGGGCAAATACCCGAGAGTAAGACTCCATAACAGATGTTCTGTATGCGGACGTCCTCACGGATTTCACAGAGATTTCGGTCTTTGCAGAATCTGCCTGAGAAAAATGGCGCATGAAGGCTTGTTACCCGGTGTAGTTAAAGCAAGTTGGTAACAATTTGTTCTTGACTATACTGCTAGACAGGCAGGGGCGCATTTGCGGCTCCGGCGTTACGGCGGCAGGCTTAGTACCTGCTTTGCAAAGTTTTAGTAAGTAGTAAGGGAATCAGTTTATAAAAGGCGGCTGTATAATCGCCCCGGCTTTGAAAATTGAGTGCCCGCAAGAAAAAGGAAAATAAAATGTACACAGATCCGATAGCAGATATGCTCACAAGAATCAGAAACGCAAACATCGTTTCTCATCCGGAAGTTGAAATGCCGAGTTCAAAATTAAAACTCGAACTGGCTAAAGTTTTGAAAGAAGAAGGATATATCACTGATTTCACAGAAAAAGAATCAGGAAAATTCAAAGTCCTTTCTATCACCTTGAAATACGATGAAAAGAATAAACCTGTAATTTCAAACCTGAAAAGGGTTTCAAAAACAGGTCTCAGAATATATTGCAAAGCTAAAAACCTTCCGCAGGTATTCGGCGGCTTGGGAATAGCTATTATTTCTACCAGCAAAGGCTTGATGACAGACAGAAAAGCCAGAAAAGAAAACATCGGCGGAGAAATCCTCTGCTATGTATGGTAGTCCCCATCTTTATTAGTTAGTTAAAAATTAGCGAGCAAGCCCGGGATTGAGAATAGAAAAGACTGAAAATAAAACAGTTTGGGGCTGGCGAGCAAGAAGGAGATAAAAATGTCACGTATAGGTAAAAAACCTGTTGAAATTCCGGAAGGCGTCGAAGTTAAAATCGACGGTCAGACCGTCACTGCCAAAGGACCGCTCGGTACAGAGACTGTCACTGTATGCCCCGAAATTTCCGTTAAATTAGAAGATAATCACGTTGTATTAGCTAAAGTTCAGGACGACAGAAAATCCCGCTCACTCTGGGGCTTGTCCAGAACTCTCGTTAATAACGCTGTTCAAGGCGTAAAACACGGTTTTGAAAAGAAACTTGAAATCAACGGCGTCGGCTACCGTGCAAATATGGAAGGTACAGTATTGAACCTTGCGCTCGGTTATTCTCACCCCGTAAAAGTAGAACCTCCGCAGGGTATCACTATCACTGTTGAAAATAACACAAAAATCACTGTAAAAGGTGCCAACAAACAGCTTGTCGGTGATGTTGCCGCAGAAATCAGAGGAAAGAGACCTCCTGAAGTTTACAAAGGTAAAGGTATCAAGTACGAAGGCGAATACATCAGACGTAAAGCCGGTAAAACAGGTAAGAAGTAAGGGGCAGCCATGAAAGTAAATCCCGTATCATTCGGTAAAATATTCGATATACGTTACAAACAAGGGCTTAGTACCCCGAAAGAACAAGTCGAAAAACGCATTGAAAAAGATCAGGCTACCACTTTTCGCAACCGCAGCGTAGTTTTTGTTGACAGAGTTGAGTTCGTTAATACCTACGCCAGACCTTACGGCGGATTATACCCGGAGGGGCTGAGAATATTTACGGATAATTCCTTTAGAGATTATTCACTGTTAAAGGATATTGACTCCAATGCGGCAGAACAGTTCGTTCAAAAAGAAGCAAAACAATTCGTTGTTACAGTATAAAAGCCGGCATAAGCCCTTATAGAATGTTTGTATAAAATCAAAATTCAAAGTAAGAAGGCTTCGGTGAAAGGAAAGAAAAATGATTGGAACAAAAAACAGAAAAGAACAAACTAGAAAAAGACACCAGAGAGTAAGACTCAAAATCTCAGGAACTGCAGAAGCTCCGAGACTGGCTGTTTACAGAAGCACAAAACACATTTACGCTCAGCTTATTGATGACGTAAAAGGTGTTACAATCTGCTCAGCTTCTTCAATTGATAAAGACCTGAAAGCAAACCTTGCTCACGGCGGTAATATTGAATCTGCAAAAGCAGTTGGCGAAGCAATCGCAAAGAAAGCACTTGCTGCCGGCGTAAAAGACTGCGTTTTTGACAGAGGCGGCTTCCTCTATCACGGCAGAGTTGCTGCACTCGCAGACGCTGCAAGGGAAGCAGGTTTGAACTTCTAATAAATACGGCTTTAGCCGGTAAGATAAAAAAACACCCTCAAATTTTTGAGGGTGTTTTTTATGTGTTATTAATTGAAAAAGTATGCAGGGTCTGGATTACCGAACTGCGCAAGCTTTTCCGTTAACTTATTAAAGCCTGCTTTATTTGACAGTCCTTCCGCCAGTTTCAAAACATCTGAATATTTAAAGAATTTACCTTTAGAAAAATCAACTTTTTTCAATAGTATGTCTGTAGCCTGGTCCCAATATTTCTTATCTATTCCCATTTCTTCTAATTTCTTACGTGCCGCCTTTTCTTCTTCTTGCATTACCTCTTTTTCTTGTGTGCTTAATGTTTTATCACCATTAGTGTCGTATGCTGTGTTCATAACATGTTTAAAAAAAGCAGTTTTATTAAATGTAGTTTTTTGACCGTAGGCATTTGTTGGTCTTAAATCTGTTATGGGCATATTTTATCTCCTCTCTCAATAATTTTTGTTCTCTCTCGCGATTGATATTTGTATTACCTCTATTGTATATAAAAAATATAACTTCAGGGAAATTGATAGTAAAAGAAAATAAAGTTTACATTTTGTAATAAAAAAGCAAAGTAGGGTGACACCCCCTGTAACCCCCGTTTGGTTTGCACTTTATTCCATCTCCCGCCGGAGAGTGAAGTTTTGTTGCGGTAAATTAAAATTTTCACAACCTGCTATTCTTTGCCGTTCCCCTTCCCAGCCTTGTCTTGAATTTCCTTCTCGCTCGAAAAGTTTCGCCTTTTGTGCTGCGCTGCCGTCTTGTTCATTTACGGATTATTCTGCTCTCTACGCTCCTGACGTTCGTTACAAAATCCTTTGGATTTTTGTCACTCACTACGGAGCTCGAGATGTTACGGGCTCGCTCGCCCTTTGGGCTCGACTCCGCCCTACAGAAAATCCGACTCCCCGGACTAACTCCCTTTGGTCGTGTCGTCCGTCCGGAAATCAGCTCCCCAAGTCGGGGAAGGAGTTCTCTTTTAATTTTTATACGGCACGGAGAAACTTCGTTTCTCACTTAGCCTGCCTCCATCCGTAACGTGACATTTAGTCACCTTCCGGACGGAGTCCTTCCTCCCCAACTTGGGGAGGGTTAGGGTGGGGAGTGACCCGTAGGGGGCGGCCGGCGTTGGCTTTCATCGGGCAAGTATGCCCAACATGCCTGCCTAACTCCCTTCGTAATCTCTAATATTCAGCACCTACAGAACTTCCCTTCTGCATTCAATTGCCCGTGCAAGTGTAATCTCATCGGCATATTCAATATCGGAGCCGACAGGAATGCCGAAAGCTATACGGCTGATTTTTACGTTAAAAGGTTTTATAAGCTTGGTCAAATAGAGACTTGTGGCTTCGCCTTCGACAGAGGGACCGAGTGCCAGAATAACTTCTTTTACGTCGTTATTTGCAATACGCTGCAGAAGCTCTTTTATGCGGATGTCGTCAGCACCGATTCCTTCAATCGGAGAAATCAATCCCTGCAGTACATGGTATTTGCCTTTGTATTCATTTGTGTTTTCTATGGCAACCAGATCTTTTGTTTCGGCGCAAACACATATTAAAGAGCTGTCACGGTTTGTGTCGGAACAGATTTCACAGGGATTAGAGGCTGACATGTTAAAGCAAATATCGCAGTAGTGAATGGTCTGCTTTGCCGTAACCATTGCGTTTGCAAATTTTTCAACTTCGTGTTCCGGCATTTTTAACAAGTAAAAAGCAATACGCTGCGCAGACTTCGGACCGATGCCCGGAAAGCGTTGAAAATAATCTATCAAAACAGCCAGCGGCTTTGTGTATTGCATTAGAACAGACCCGGTATATTAATTCCGCCTGTGAGTGACTTCATTTTTGCTTCTTTAGCGGTATTTGCCTGTGAAAGCGCCTGTTTCATTGCTGTTGAAATAAGGTCTTCAAGCATTTCCACCGTATCATCATCGATTGATGACGGATTTTCCGGATTTAGCGCTTCTTTTTGAAGTTTAATTGACTTAAAATATCCCTGACCGTCGCATACTACCTTAACCGAACCGTTTCCGGCTTCTGCGCTAAACTCTGTATTTTCAAGCTCTGTTTGTGCTTCTTGCAGCTTTTTTTGCATAAATTGAGCCTGTTTCATCATTTGAGCTATATTCATTTTGTAAACCTCTCCCTTTTATTTTTAGCATTATAAATTATAGAATAAACAGCAGTCTTTTGGCAAGTTTAAATGAAATTTTTTTGGCTTTTAACAAGCCAGCCAATTATCCGCTAAGTTATAAAACCGCTTCATCCTCCGGGGTGTGCGGTTCAACCGGACTTGTTTCTCTGACACTCAGTACCGGCAAGTTTTTTGAACATTTTGCGCCAAGCTCGCGCATTTTTTCCGCCTGACTTATGATACTGTCTCTGCCGTTTAGTTTTGTGACGGCAGCCGAGAGATTTTTTTGCAGACCGTTCAAATCGTTAAGCAATCCGGAAAATTTATCTAGCATTTTACCGGCAAGAGCCGCAATTTCTCCGGCATTTTTATTCTGTCTGTTTACTATATTAAAACTGTTTATTATTTTTAACGCGGCAAGCAATGTCGACGGAGAAACAGGCATTACCTTGTTTTTCCAGGCAAGTTCCCAAAGCTCGCTGTTGCCGCCAAAAAGCAAAGTGTAACAGCTTTCTACCGGAACAAACATAAGCACGTACTCGGGTGACAAAACTTCCTCTGCGCTGTAATATTCTTTTTTTGAAAGGTTTTGAATGTGTGTTTTCACGGATGCCTTAAAAGCATCCAGACACTGCTTTGCTTCCTGTTCGTCTTTTGCCTCAAGATAGGACTCATAAGATGCCAGTGTTGTTTTTGCATCAATAAAAACAGCCTTGTTATCAGGAAGGAGTACGGCTGCGTCCGGTCTTCCGACAGAATAAGCGGTTTGAACAACATATTCCTCGCCTTTTCTCAGTCCTGAGAGTTCAAGAACCCGCTCCAATATGACCTCTCCCCACTTACCCTGAACCATATTATCGCCCTTGAGCGACGCTGCAAGCGTCTTTGTGTCAATACAAATCTTTGCACCCGTTTCAAGCACGTCTTTAATATGAATATCAAGTTTTGCAAACTGCTCATTATTGAGCAATGACTGTTTTTTCAGTTCTTCAAATTTTTCTCTGAACGGTTCAAGAAGCTCTGAAATCCGCTCTTTTGACATATTGGAAAAGTTGTTTGTAGTTTCTTTATAGATTTTGTTAGACAGGTTTTCAAATTGCATTTGCATTTTTTCATAGACATCTGAATATGCATCAACCGTTTTTTTTGATATAAATTTTTGTACTGCACAAACCGCTGCCGCACCAACACAGATTCCCGCAACAAAAGCAATAATAAAATCCATTCTCTCTACCCCCATATCTGAATGAAAGCCGCAGTGCATAAAACCGCATAAGTCTGCGCTGTCAGCTAAAATCAGCGTCCCTTAAGTTTCTGGCGCAGGTTTTTGCGTTTTTTTACCATTGCCGGTTCCTGCTGCTCCGGTTCTTGAGGAAAAGGATTTTGTTCCTCGGGCTGTTGTAAAACATCCTCGTTTTGAGCGTCTGTTGGCTCCTCAATCAAAAGCTCCTCAGGCTCCGGGTTTTCTTGGACAAGTTCGCTGGTTTGCGCGAGTTCACGTGCAAGCCGTTCTGTTTTTTCTTCAATGACGCCTGATAAAAGGCAGCCAAGAAGCGCCTGTTTTCCGCAGTCAAGGTCGCCTGACACTGTGACCGTCAAATTCTCTGTCGCAAAATTTTCGAGAAATTTAGCAACCTCTTTGACAATAAGCCCCAACTTTTCAGGCGTTTCAACCGTTCTGATTAAATCCAAAAGTTTCAGCACGGATATATTAAATTCGGAAAAGTCTTTTTCCTGTACTATTTCTTGTTGTGTTTTTTTTGCGTTATTTATTCTGTCTTTCAGTGACAATGTCTTATCTCCAGCTTTTTTTCTATATTAATTATAATACAAAACCAGAATTACTGTTATTTTTAATATTCTGTGTAATCAAATAGTCTGTAATTTTTGAAGCAAAATCTCTAAAATTCACGGATATATTTGCGTCAGGGCTGACAGCACTCACCGGCACCCCCTTATTAATTGCAGACATCATAGTCAGGTAGTTGTTCGGAATTTTCCAGAAAACCTTTCCGTGTACTGCTTCTTCAATATCCGAAGTTTTTATTTCTTCATTTTCCATGTATCTGTTAAGAACAAGTTTTATTTTTTCCTGCGGATAATTCAGTTTTTTGAATAAGTTCATACATCGCTGAATATTTCTCACTGCAGGCAAGTTAACAATCGCCGTAAGAAGTATCACATCGGACATATCCAGTGCTGTCGTTGTCTTTGCGTCGATGTTTGTGCCCACATCTATAATTATATATGAAAAAGTCTTTTTTAACTCGAAAATAAGCGCCTTAATCTGTTCTGCAGTAATTTCTTTTGACTGTTCAATATTTATCGGGTCTGCAATTACGTAGAGCGAGGTGTTTTTGTATCTGGTAAGAGCGTTTGTGATATTTGTATTGTCAATATTTGCAAGGTTATTCACAACATAGCAGACGTCGAAAGACGGCGTTAAATCAAGGAATGTTGAAACGTCGCCGAGCTGCAGGTTTAAGTCCAGAAGCGCGGTTTTTTCTTTTGTCATCTCTGCTATTTCTACCGCTAAGTTCACTGCAATCGACGTTTTCCCGATTCCGCCTTTGTTTGAGAAGGTTGAAATTATTTTGCAGGAGTTGTCTCCGGAATTTGTCTGCGGGGAATTTGAAAGCTCCCTGACGGTATCGCTAAATTGAGTTTTTGTAATAGGTTTTGTAATAAATTCTTTTGCGCCGGCACGCATGGTTTTTATGATTGTTTCTGTCGAGGTTTTGTTTGAAATTGCAACAATTTTGGCGCTTTTATTAACTTTATTCAGCTCAGAAATAACCTCAATTGCTTTCAGTTCATTGTCGCTGATATCGATAACCGCAATGCATTCATTTTTTGCAGCATAATCAAATGCCATGTCATACTCGACAAATTCCGCCGCAAGCTGAACGCCTTCAATCTCGCTCAGATAATCTTTCAAAATAACCCTGGAGGTCTCATCTCTATCCATTATAATAACTTTTGTTTCTGACATTAAAAAATCCTATCCGCTTTCTCTGCTGTACCATTTTACTACACTAACCCCCGGTAGAGCAATACAATAAACGGATAGGATTTTTATTTAAAACAAAATCTTTAGTATCTGTAATCTTCGGTTACACAAACATAAACCGGAGCTAATTCATACAAACCCATGATAAAACCGTCAATAAATGCACAAATCTTTTCTAACATATTTCACCTTTCACACAAGTATAATAGTTTTGTATTACCTTCACTCTTATATAAAAAAATATTGTATACGAAAATTGCCAGTTGGTTAATAAATATTAACAGATTTTTTAACAATTTGCAATAGTTTTGCTCCCGCGGGTGAGGAGGGTATATTTTAATCCTCCTTCCCCAAGGGGGAAAGGGAAAAAATAAGAAAAATTCTGCGCCTCAAAATTCCAAAACAACAAACACAAAAAAGAGGACACCGCAGAACGGAGTCCTCTTTTTGTATCCTTCAAAAAACTACTTAACAGCTTCTTTGAATTTTTTACCTGCTGAGAATGCAGGAACTGTTTTTGCAGCAATTTTGATAGTTGCGCCGGTTTGCGGGTTACGTCCTGAACGAGCAGCTCTTTTTCTGGGTTCAAAAGTACCGAAACCGACTAAAGTAACTTTTTGTCCTTTAGCAACTGATTTTGTAATAGTTTCAAGAGTTGCAGCGATTACATCAGCAGCAGCTTTTTGTGAAACTTTTGATTTTTTTGAAACTTCTTTTACTAATTCTTCTTTGTTCATAAGAACCTCCTTTATATTACAATAGTTATTATATCTGTTTTTCGCATTTTAGCAAGCATTTTTATAAAAATTTTTTTCTCAAGAACAAAGTTCTAAAAGGATAGTACCAGTATACGTGCAGACAAAACCCTTGCTGTATACGGAATTGGCGGCTGTGAAAACTACAATGTCCACGACGGGTCGAGTCTTCCAAATTTTACGTTATTGTAAAAATAAGTTAAAATTTGATAAGCATTGTATCCCTGTTTTGCGAGATTATTCGCACCGTGCTGGCTCATGCCGATACCATGCCCGTTTTTTGAAATCCCTTCATCAAATGACGGAACAGAGCGCAAATACGGCAAATCCTTGTTCCAAACCTTACCGGAGTTAACCGTGTGGCCGCCTGCGGAGGCTGAATAATATGCAGGAATAATTTTTTTATTGTATGTAACAACGATTCCTTTGGTTTCAATGACAGCCTTGTTTGTCGAATACGTTTCGCTGGAGGCGCCGCCGTAAGCCTGGTCTTCCGGAGTGTCTTTAAGGTCATAGCCGCGCGAAGCGCGTTTGCCTCTGTTTGCTATTGCGTAGCTTCTTGCAGCGATTGCCTGAGCTTTTAGCGCTTCATAGCTCCATTTTGAGGGCATTTCAGAGGGCACAACGCCCAGAATGTAGTCTTCAAGAGGTAAATCGTTTATAACAACTATATTACCGCCTCTGTTTTCAACAATAATAGCGCCTCTGTACCAGCGTTTTTTTGCGCTTACATACCCTTTTTCCGTCGGTTTTATAATAACTTTGGGAACATTCAGATTGTAAAACCGTCCGTTTATAGAGACAGACAGCCCGTCGCCTTTTGCTTTAAACATATATGCTTTCATGGGGGCAATTTTGTAAAAAGGGTTGTTGTCTGCGGCATTAACAAGTATACCTGTCGTGCTGGTTGCAATTGCTGCCTCTTTTACCCCGTCTAAGAGTCCTATCTTCATTGCCTCTGCCCGAAGCGGCATGACGGACAGGAACATAATTATTAATAAAATTTGTTTAAAATACTTCATCTTTTGTTTCTGCTTTTTCTAAAAACTCAATAATTTGTAAGGCGATGTCTTTTCTTAAAGCGTCGTCTGATTTTTTGAGGTATTCAAAGGCTGTTGACAGTTTTTCGTTTGCGTCGTACCAGCGGAGCATGACATACCCGAAAGCGTCTATGACTCCATGCTCGAGACTGACGCCCATGTCCTGTGCTTTTGAAATAATTAAATCAGCACAACTTGCCTGTGTCTGCGGTGATGTATTTTGTATAAGACTGACAGCAAGACTTACGGTTGCATCTCTGTCATACCAGCGTTTCTTCATTCTTAAATCCTCTAATAATTTTCATTATAACATTAAAAAAAAGTCATGAAAAATATGTTTATATTATAATTAATCCGTATAATGTATAAAAAATCTTTGCAAGGGAAACAGTATGAGTAAATATTTATTGGAAATAGGAACGGAAGAACTGCCGCATAAGTTTATAAAAAGCGGTATTGCACAGTTGAAGGCGAATTTTGAAAAATTGTTGAACGAAAACAAAATCGGATATTCCGGCATAAAAACGTATTCAACCCCGAGACGTCTTGCTCTTATCATAGACGGTCTTGCCCAAAAACAGCCTGACACTGAAAAACTTGTTAAGGGACCTGTTTCTAATATTGCGTATAAAGAAGACGGCTCGCTTTCTCCCGCAGGCATGGGGTTTGCGAAGAAAAACGGCGTTAGTGAAAAAGATTTGTTTGTACAGGACAATTACGTTTGGGCAAAAATCAGCGTTAAGGGAAAAGATATTGCGGAAGTTTTGAAAGAAAATGCGGAAAGTACAGTTTTAAAACTGCAGGGACCTTATTTTATGCGCTGGGCAGCCCTTGACGTAAAATTCCAGCGCCCGATAAGATGGGTTGTTTCTCTGCTTGACGACGAGGAAGTCAAAATTAAAATTGCAGAAGTTGAGTCGGGAAGATTTTCAAGGGGACACCGTTTTAAATCCTCCAAAGTTGAAATAAAAAATCCTGACTGCTATGAAAAAGCGCTCTATGAAGCAAATGTCATGGCAAATCAGGAGGAGCGTAAAAAACATGTGGTTGAATCGGCAAAGAAAAAAGCTGCTGAAATAAACGCGGAAGTGTATCTTGACGATGACCTTGTCGAGGAAGTTACGAACCTTTGCGAGTGGCCTGTTCCGGTTATCTGCGGGTTTGATGAAAAGTATCTTGCAATACCCGAAAAAGTTACGGTTACGGTCATGGCTGTTCATCAGCGTTATTTTCCTATGTATAAGGACGGCAAGCTTTTGAACAAATTTATCACCATGACAAACTACATCGGAGATGATTTTGAAAATATAAAGGCGGGTAATGAAAGGGTTGTTGTTGCAAGACTTGATGACGCTATTTTCTTCTTTAACGAAGATACAAAAAAACCTTTTGCGGACAACGTTGAAAAGCTCAAGGGTATTACATTCCAGAAGGGCATGGGAAGCGTTTATGACAAGACTATGCGTATTATAGAACTTTCAAAATACCTGTGTGATGAGTTGAAAACAAAAAGCAGAGAAACTATCGAGCGTACGGCGCTGCTTTGCAAAGCCGACCTTGTGACGAGTCTTGTTTTCGAGTTTACGGAACTGCAAGGGTTTATAGGCGCAGACTATGCATTGAACGCCGGTGAAAAACCGGAGGTTGTGCAAGGTATAAAAGAACATTACTTCCCTCTCGGCGCAGACTCTGAGCTTGCAGAATCAATTGAGGGGCAGGTTGTAGGCATAGCAGACAAAATTGATACAATCTGCGCTGTTTTTGCAGAGGGTAAAAAGCCGACAGGCTCTGCAGACCCGCTCGGTGTGAGACGTGCCACTCTCGGTATTATAAAAACTGTTATTCAAAAAGGTTTGAGTATAAATCTTGAAGAACTTATAAAAAAATCGGTTTTACTGCTGCCTTCAAATACCTCCGGTGCTGATAAAACCACAGAAGATGTAAAAAACTTCTTTGAACAAAGATTGAATATTTTGTGCTCCGAGCAGTATCCGCACGATGTTGTCGAAGCTTGTATCGCAAACAAATCGCCGCTTGCTGATTTGAGAGACTTTACCCTGAGATTGGATTTTGTCTCTGAAATAGTCAAAGAACAGGATTTTGCAGCATTAAACGAGGCCGCAAACCGTATTATAAGACTGATTAAAGACAAAAATGTGAAATCTGAGGCTGAAAAATCTTTATTTACAAACGAATATGAAGAAAAGCTTTACGAGGGCATACAGGCTGTAAAATCAGAAGATTACAAAACACTCTACGCTGAATTAAAATCCGCTGTGCCTTCTGTTAACAGCTTTTTCGACAATGTGCTCGTTATGGATAAAGACGAAAAAATCAAAGAAAACCGCATGGCTTTAATAAATTCTTTAAAACTTAAGTTCGACAAAATTGCTGATTTCAGTAAAATTGCCGGCTGATTATAAATGCAGGATACAAAAACGATAGGGGTTAAAAATGAAAGTTTTAATTACGGACAAAATTAATGAAACAGCAAAAAAAATTGTAGAAGAAGTAGCGCAGGCGGATTTGCTGCCGACAATGCCGGAGGACGAGCTTTGCTCTGTTATCGGCGAATACGACGCGCTAATGGTCAGAAGCCAGACAAAAGTTACAAAAAAAGTGCTTGAAGCTGCAAAGAACCTTAAAATAATCGGCAGAGCAGGTGTCGGCGTGGACAATATAGACGTTGAAGCCGCAACCCAAAAGGGTATTATTGTTGTAAATTCTCCGGACGGCAATACTATGGCAGCTGCAGAGCATACGATTGCTTTAATGCTTGCAATGAGCAGAAATATTGCAAAGGCTGCAGCGTCTACAAAACAGGGGCTTTGGGAGCGTTCAAAATTCACCGGACATGAAGTTTTCCATAAATCTCTCGGTATTATAGGTTTTGGTAAAATCGGTTCGCATGTTGCAAAAGTTGCGCAGGCGCTCGGCATGGAGGTTTATGTTTTTGACCCGTACACCTCAAAAGAGGTTGTTGAAAAGCACGGCGCAAAATATATTCCGACTTTGGATGAATTTTGGTCAATACCTGATTATATAACGGTTCATACGCCAAAAACCAAAGAAACTGCTTATCTTATCAACAGAAATACGATTAACCGTATGAAAAAGGGCGTAAGGCTTATAAACTGCGCAAGAGGCGGAATTATTGAAGAAGCGGCGCTTAAAGAGGCGCTTGAATCAGGACAGGTCGCGCAGGCTGCGGTTGACGTTTTTGAAGGCGAGCCTGATATTTCTGAAAATCCGCTTGTGAAAACAACAGGCGATATTCTTTTAACGCCGCATCTCGGTGCCAGCACGGAAGAAGCGCAGCTTAATGTTGCAATCGATGTTGCACAGCAGATAAAAGAAGTCCTCTCGGGCGGGTCTGCAAGAGCTGCTGTCAATATTCCTTCTTTGAAGCCGCAAAAGCTTGAGCCTGTGAAGGATTACATGCAGCTTGCCGAGAACATAGGCGAGCTTGCTATGCAAATTGCACCGGGTACTTTGAAATCAATTGCTATAACAGTGAACGGCAATCTCGCTGATTTGGATGTTTCACCGCTTGAAACGGCAATACTTAAAGGGGTGTTCTCATCATTTATGGTTGACGTAAACTACGTTAACGCTCCGATTATTGCCAAGGGTAAGGGGCTTGATGTTACCACAACAAAATCACAGAAAAGCTGCGACTACATCGGCTCAATTACCGTTAAACTTACGACAGATAAAGACGAGGCTGTTGTTTCGGGCGCTTTGATTGCGGCAGGCATGCCGAGAATAGTTAAGATTAATGACTATGACACAAGCATTGAGCCTGAAAAACACATGCTGCTCGTGCCGCATGAAAACAAGCCCTCTATGGTTGCAAAAGTAGCAACGGTTCTGGGTAACAGCGGTATAAACATTAACAGGATGAACGTTGCTCAAAAATCTTCAAACAACGATAATGTTTCAATTATGATAATAAATACCGGCGCTGACGTAGATAACGCAGCTATATCTGCAATCAACGCGATTGACGGTATTGGTGAAGCTAAATATATAAGATTGAGCGCTTGAGCAGAGTTTTTGCAGTATATAACAGGCATGTAGAACTCCTCCCCGGCTTGGGGAGCGAGAAAATTGAGCCGCTGTACCCTCTTGCCCTTACTCTCAGCACAAGCAATCGGCGGCGGTTTTTGCTGCATGGGTTTCGTGAATCAATCTCAGACCTTCCAGAGTTATCCACGGATTTATTGAATCGAATTTTCTTTTCATAAACTGCGCTACAATATCGGAATATCCGCCGGTTGCAATGACTTTTACCGGAACACCGAGTTCTTTTTCGCAAGCCTCCAGCATTCCGTCGACCATGCAGGCGTGCCCGCGTACAGTACCTGAAAGCATTGCGTCTATACTGTTTTTACCGATGGCTTTCTCAGGCGGAGCTTCAATTTTAATCAAAGGCAATTTTGAAGTGTGTGTTTTAAGGCTTTCCGCCTGGAGCTTCATCCCTGCAGCGATTACGCCGCCCTGAAATTTGCCGTCTTCTGTCACTATATCAAACGAGGTTGCCGTACCAAAGTCGACAACAATACAGTTGGTTTTGTAAATGGAATATGCGGCAAAAGCGTTTACAATTCTGTCTGCACCGACTTCTTCGGGAAAATCTACATTAAATTCAAGTAGTTTTATATTTTTGTTAGAGACTACAAACGGGGTGATTTTTAAATACCTTTTGAGTGCATTCCTGTATCGTTCCGTCAATGGTACAACAACGCTGCAAATAACTGCGGAATCGACTTTTCCAGTGTATGAATGAAGCTGCAGCAGGTTCATAAGCAGGATTCCTATTTCATCGTCTGAACGATGGTGCTCGGACGCGATTGACCAGGTGTCTTTCAGGGTTGAACCGTCAAAAATGCCGATAGTTGTGGATGTGTTGCCAATATCAATTGTTAGTAGCATAAAAACCTCCGTTTGTGAGACTAAAAAAATGGTCTCCGATTTTAAGTCATTAATTATAACTCTTTTATGAAAATTTTAACAAAAAAAAATAAATTTTTGCTATAATGTATTGTATTAGAGAAAATGTCCAAAACAAAGGAAAAACGGATGAGGAATTTATTATCGGCAATATTGGTTATTATGTCGCTTGTTTGCTTTGGTGCAGTCGGTTTTGCACAGGAAAGTAAGGATATAAATTTAAAAAATATCGGTTTTACCGACATGTCTCTTGAATCAAAACACAATGACATAAGAGCGCTTTTTCGCAATATGAATAAGTATACGACCCGTCACCAGCTCGATAAAATAATGAACATGTATTCTGATGATTATGTGAATTTTGACGGTGTTGACAAGAAAAAACTGACGCAGAATTTAAAAGAGGCGTGGATTGCATATCCAAACGTTAAATACAAACAAAAAATTCTGTTTTTAGATGCCGGAGTTGATTTTGCAAAGGTAGTTACCCTTGAGACGGTAAAAGGCGATACAACCATGTCTGTTGATTATTTGCCTGGATACGGCTATATTGACGCAGAGGCTATACTTGTTTATCATCTGAAAAAAGTTGCCGGTGAATGGAAAATATACTCAGATTCCACAATTCATGAACAATCATCACTAAAATACGGCATTGCAAAAGATATAAAAATGTCTATAGATGCACCCGGAAAAGCTTATGCCGGCTCTGAATACACGGCAAGCGCAAGGGTCGATGTTCCGAAAGAGTACGTTGCAATGGTGTCTATAAACAATGAAATGATAAAATTCCCGATGGGCAAACCGGAAGATGCATTCAGAACTATAAAAGCAGATACTGTTCAGGAGCGCATACTCAGAGCAAATAAGGAAGATAAGAATGAAAATGCATTTGCTTCTATAGGAATTGCAGAGGCATCTGTTAACGAAAACGATGTGAATATTAAAATTAAAGGTATTGCAATACTGTCTAAGCGAGTTAATATTTTGAAACAAGTAACTCAACCCGAAAGCGATGTAAAAAAGAATGAAACTATCTAAAAAACTGCAAAATTTTTTGGTGTATGTGAGTGTTACGCTTGCGCTGGTTTTGTTTTCCTTCTTTTTGCGAAACTTTTTGCAGATGTATTGCAACAAACTGAACTTTTTCTTTTTTGATATAGATTTTGTGAAAAATACGGGAGCTGCATTCAGCCTTTTTCAGACGCATACGGATATCTTGATTGTGCTTTCCGTCTTTATTCTCGCTATGGTTGTTTTCTATGTAATAAAACATTTGAACAGTCTAAAACCTTCGTCATTGATTCTTCTTTCGCTTTTTTGCGCCGGAATTATCGGCAATTTAGCGGAAAGGATTGCAGACGGTTTTGTGACGGATTACATAAGACTGACTTTTGTCGATTTTCCTATTTTTAACATTTCCGACGTTTTTATTAACACTGCCGCTTTTCTCATTATTTGTAATATAATTTTTAATAATGACAAACAACAAAATTGAAAAAATAAATATAGACGCAGATGACGCCGGCTCCAGGCTGGATGTTTTTTTGTGCGGTTTGTATCCGGAACTTTCCCGCAGTGCAATTCAAAAACAGGTTAAAGCAGGCAGAGTTTTGTTAAACGACTCTCCTGTGAAATGCTCTGCGCTCTTAAAGACCGATGACGTACTTCAAATTGCAATAGAAGATGAAAAAAAACTGCTGCCCCAACCTGAAGACATTCCTGTTGAAATCGTATATGAAGACGAAGCTATGCTCGTTGTTAACAAACCCAAAAACATGCTTACCCATCCGACATCTAAAGAAATGCAGGGCACGCTTGTTAATGCGCTGCTGGGTAAATATCCGTTATGTGACTGCAACGGAGACTACAGACCCGGCATAGTTCACAGATTGGACAGAAATACGAGCGGGCTTTTGATGATAGCCAAAACAAACGAGGCTTATGAAGATTTGAAGTCTCAAATACAGTCCAGAACTGTTGAAAAGAAATATTATACGGTCGCAAGCGGGAATTTTGAGTCAGATTGCGGCACGATTAATAAAAATATCGGCAGACATCCGTCAAAACCCGAAAAAATGGCTGTGACACCCGATGGTAAACCCTCAATTACCCGCTACAGAGTTTTGGAAAGATTTAAGGGGTTTACACTTCTTGACGTTGAACTTGAAACCGGAAGAACACACCAGATACGCGTTCATCTGGCGTCAATAGGTCACCCCGTTGTTAATGACTCTCTCTACGGCGGGGCGAAGATTCCCGTCAATACACAGGAACAGGTTTTACAAGCATACTCCTTGACTTTTAAATCCCCCGCAAATAATTTAAAAAAAATAGTTACAATTAATCAATCTTATGATATTATAAAAACAGTTAATTATTTAAGGAACAAAAATGAAACGAAATGCGTCAATAGCGGCATTTAGTCTGAATATAATAATAAGTATGGCTTTGTTGTATTTTATTTACGTAAACCATTCTTACAAAGTTACTTATGTATGCATTTTGAATCATAATGTTTACTCGCTGCCGCTGTCTTTGATGGCAATTCTGTTTGTGTTTACAGGACTTATAATGGGCTTTTTGAGTTCAAAAATCACATCGTACAGAAATCAGAAGGCAGTTTCTGCATACGAAAAGAGAACCGAGAGCCTTTCTGTTAAAAGCGAAGAAGACGAAGCGAAAATAAAAGCCCTCGAGGCAAAAATTGAAACTCTCGAGGCTGCTCTTGAATCAGCTTTAAATAATAATAAATAAAAAATATATATTCTTGCTATGATGATACGAATACGAATCAAGCCTCGTAACCGGTGTTACGGGGCTTTTTTTCTATTGTTAACTTTTGTAACGTAGTATATAACAAATATAGCAATTTTATTTATTGTTTATACTTTATATATGTACGAGAGAAAATTTTAAACAGACTAAATAAAATACCTAAATACCTAAAAGAAATTGAATACCACAACCGTACCACTAGACTAAATGATTAAGGAGAGATTGACATGACTGTCGCAGCAGTAAACACCAACATTTTGAGCTTGACGCTTTACAAAAGCAACTTAGAGTTCAGCATTATGGGAATCAGCAACAAAAGACAAAACATTGCATACACTTTGTCAAGAGCTTGCACAGGTTCTGACTGGGAGAATGACCCTCAGGTTCAACAGCTTCAATATATGGATTCATATCTTGAACTTCAGCAAAAGAACCTTGAAACACAGCAAAAATCCGCAACCGCACAACTTGAAAGCTTGCAGAAACTTCTTGAAAACAACATCAAGAAAGACTTTACTATCAACTTGAGTGCTTAATCAATTTGATAAAAATACCTTTCATTAATTGTAACAGCCGGAAAAAGCCGATTTACAAATTTTCCATTAAAATAAATTTCATTTTATTTACAATTTATTGAACATAAATAATATGTTTGATATTATACCTTGTGATGAACGTTTTTAAAACATTTGAAATCTTTTTGTCACAACCCATGAGTATTATTCGGGACAGAATAATACAAATTTGTCATGTTGAAACTTCTCTGACGGGCGTGAAAAACAAAATTCAGTTCAACATCTCTGATGAAGCTACTCAAATCAACGTTTACAACAATCCGAAAATGTATAATCTCCTTTACACAGTTTTGTATAAAAAGAAGAAGCTTGATGATAGTAAAAAGAGCAAAGTTCATAGTCAGCGCTGAAAAACTTTCCCAGTGTCCGGATTTTAAGAAACCGGAAATAGCGTTAATCGGGCGCTCGAACGTCGGGAAGTCCTCTTTTATTAATGCAATCACGAACAACTCAAAACTCGCAAAAACGAGCAATAAGCCCGGAAAAACACGCCTTATCAATCTTTTTGATTTTGATGATAAGTATATAGTGGCTGATTTGCCGGGTTACGGTTATGCAAAGGTCTCCAAGGAAATGCAGGAGAACTGGCGAAAAAATCTTGAGGATTATTTATTGAACCGCGAGTCTTTGAAACTGTTGATTCAGTTTATTGACTCCAGACACGATGTTCAAAAAAATGATTTGCAGATGCTTGAGTGGATTGATTTTCACAAGCTGCCAAGTATTGTTATTGCAACAAAAATTGACCTCACCTCAAAATCCCGCATACTCTCAAAAGTCAATGAAATTTCAAAAGTTATGAACAAAAAAGTTTTCCCTTTTTCAACCCGCAATAACAGCTATAATGATGCTGTTTTGAACTATATTGAAAGTATTTTATAACTCTGTTTGGCTGAAAATTGTAAAACTATATTTACATTCCGTTGTTGTAACGGCAAAATCTTTTTTTCACGGATTTTGTATAAACGAACTTATTTTGCAAAATTAAGGAGAGTGAAAAATGAGAATTACACCTGTTACCCCTTACAGAACAATGCATCCCAAAAAACAGGAAGGAAAAACGCCGTCTTTTTCAGGCTATAGCTATAATGTCAGAAAAACAACAAAGGACGGACGGGGAGATTATCAAATAATCGAAACAAATATAAGTGATTTGACGGACAGACCGTGGATGTATGGTACATTTAGAGAGCTTACGGAATTGTACAATGAAAAAGTTGACCCTTACAGAAAATTTGAACCCGGACGTGCTGACAACTATCTTATGTACGTTGCCGACCCGGAGGAACCAATTACCGATAAAATCAGAAACGAACACTTTTATATAGCAATTGATACAGAACCGCCGATTCCTTCAATTGAGCAGCTTGAAGAAAAATTCAAATCGAAAAATCCGGTTCCTTACGATTATCTAAGAGACGTGAATTTGAACATGCATTACAACGGGCGAAAACATAATCTGGGGCTTGATAAAGTTAAAAAAGCGGAAGATTATATCAAATACTACGAACAATTGGAAAAAAGCTATGACCAAGTCACAAATTGCCGCCCGTCTGACGTTATAAAAAAATATTTGTTGTACATGGAAGCAAAACAAACTCTTAAAAATTCACCTAAAGTAAGTTCCGATAACAAAGGTGACTTTGTGTTTGCAAATCATCTTCGCGGTTTGCTGGGTCGAAGCAACGAGGATTTGAAAAAACGTGATGAATTGGCTAAGCAAATTTTATTTATAGATGAAAACCTGCCAATTGCCGAAAAACGCCTCAAAGAAATCGAAGTTGAAAAGTATCTGCTCGATGAACGCACGGAATATATAAGACAAGACTATGAAAGAGCCTGCAAGCAAGAGGATGAAGAAAGAAGAAGATGCGGTCCTTCCTACAATTCGTCTTACCCCCCGTCTCAGACATATTATCGCCTGATGTCGGACTTGAATCAGATTCGTGATAACACCGAAAAAAGCGCTGAGCTTCAAAAACAGTATGACATGTATTTGGATTTGAAAAACAACGGCATAGGCAAAAAACAAAATGCACAAGAGCAGCTCGACAGACTTCATGAAAAACTTGCGCATGTTTTCGATGAAGTAAAGCAGCTCTATGCAGAGCACAAAAAGATATAGTAATAAAGTTAAAAGCTATAATCGTATTTTTCAGCTTTTAACTTTATTCTGTATGTTTAGCGGGTTGTTAATTTTTATTCCGCGTCATGCTGAAGCAACCGGCGTTTGTGTCAGCTTCAATATTTCCATGTTCAGCATCTTACCGGCACGGGGTTTAGCGCAAAACGCCAAGTGTGTAAGATCCTGAACACACACGATTTTCACTGCGCCCCTAATTTGACGCTTCAGGATGACGTACCATTTTATGCTTTTTCCGTAAAACAAACTGTCATGCTGAAGCGACGGGCGTTTGTGTCCGCTTCAATATCCCCATGTTCAGCATCTTACCGGCGCGGGGTTTAGCGCAAAACGCGAAGTGTGTAAGATCCTGAACACACAAGATTTTCACTGCGCTCCTGATTTATCGCTTCAGGATGACAGAAGTTTTTTGCGAAAAATACGATTATTGCTTTTTGTTCCACCCATTCTTTGGGGCAAAGAACGGGTGGAGCCTAAGAAACCTTCCGACCTGCTGCTCCGCTCATACAGAAAGTAAATTGCACCTGAGTCTCATAACTCGCAGTCCATATTTCCGCGAAAAATCATAAACAAATTAAAGACCTTGAAAATAACTACGGGCTGCTCAAACAGATGAGACTAATCGTTGTTTAATTAACTTTCTGTAACTCGCTTTGCAAAGGTCGGCGGGGTAGCTACATGCGTGAAATAGAAAAATAAAATGATACGTCATCCTGAAGCGGATTTTCGTACGGGCGCCGTGTGAACGAAGTGAACCCAGCCCGGGGAGCGAGACGGATTTTCTGTAGGGCGGAGTCGAGCCCAAAGGGCGAGCGAGCCCGTAACGTCTCAAGCTCCGTAGTGAGTGACAAAAATCCAAAGGATTTTGTAACGAACGTCAGGAGCGTAGAGAGCAGAATAATCCGTAAACGAAGCAGACGGCAGCGCAGCGTAGTCAGCGACAGCAGCGAGCGAGAAGAAAATCCAAGACACTTGTCTCAGGATCTGTACCAACGTGATATGTAGCACAAAACGCGGAATTAAGTTAAAATCTGAAAAATACGATTATTGCTTTTTGTTCCACCCATTCTTTAATAAGAACTCTGAAAAAACGATTAAGTATCGTTAAAGTCCGTAGGTTGCGCTAAATTTTAATTTACCGCAACAAGAATCTTTAGGCAATAAAAGAAGTCAAACAGGCTCAGCATGATGTGTTGTTTGTTGCCTTTTTATGTCTGTATTAGTAAACAGACACATTGTTTAAAAAACAATCTGATATTTTATTCAAAAAGGTATATGCGTATTAAAAAAAATTAATAAATTGTGTTATTATGATATTAATGTATTATAATAATATAGGAATTAAGATTTAAATGAACCGCAATGGAAAAGATTACTATAATATCCAATAAGTTTTTTAAACACCTTAATTAATGCAAAAAGCGTCTCCATATCGCTTTTTGCGAATACTGTAGAAATACAGTGTGCCCCGTAAATCTTTCGGGGCTTTTCTTTTGCTGTAAGACAGGCAGCTTGTAAAGTATCAATTTTGCCTGCTTATTTTGTCTGAGAGTACCGTATTTTCGCAGGCGCTGCGTGCTCTGCCGCCCGCCCCGTTATGGCGGGGAACGGACGATTGAGCGTCATTTTACTAAACTCACAGACCGCGGCTCATGTTTTTTATAACGCGTCCTATGATTTTTATTTCCACTTTTGAATTTGGCGTCAGCACTTCTTTTTTATACCTTTTGTTGTCAGAAATAATCTCCAGCGTTCCGTCCAGCTTTAGATTAAAACGTTTGACGCGCCATTCGTTGTTTGAACAAAAGACATAAATGCCGCTGTTGTTAATGTCGCTGCGCCCGATATCGACAAGCAAAACGTCTCCGTCTTCTATAACAGGAGACATGCTGTCGCCGCTAGCCGTGAAGGCTTTAAGGTTCGCCGGATTCGTGCAGCGCAAATAGTGTGATATTACCTCGTTTCCGAGTACAATTGGTTTAATAACCGGTTCCTGTTCAACCGTAGTGCCGCTTCCGCAGCTCGGTTTAATTCCTATGTGTTCGATTGTTATACACTCCTCTTTTTTTGTGGAAATCAAGGCGTTGAAATCCACGTTGTAGTACTGTTCTATCATTTTTAGTTTGTTCAGACCGAGAGGCGTGTTTTTTGCGGCAATTTTTGAGATGTAGCCGCGGGAAGTGCCTGCTGCTTTCGCAATATCGCTAAGCGTTATGTTTGATTTTTTGCTTTCCCTGAGCAATTCCTGTATTTCTGAAATGTTCATAATACCTCTTTTGAGAAAAAATGTTTCCAATATGGTTGACAAATGTATACCTTTTTGTTAACATATTGGTACTATAACATAACGGCTTGAAATTCACAAGACGTTGTGCCAAGTACAAAATTTTCTTATTCCAGAGAGGTTTCACGATCTCAGTCTGATACTTTGAAAATAGTTAAAATATTCCCGACTGTCAATGAGTAAAGGCACCCATTCAGGTCAGATATTTACAAGCGGAAATTTTGTTAGTGTTTTTAAGGTACTAAAAAATACCCTCAATGACTCTCGCTGACAGGGGTTGGGGGGTAAAACAGGGGTGAAAAAATTTTGTTACAATTCAAAGTCGAATTTCAAAACGGAAATATCATTAATTTTTGCCATTTTTTAAGTTTTGTAAAAACACCCTGAAAGCCTTACGGAATGCGCCTCTGCGGCAAGTTGATAAAATTTAAAAAATGTATTCATAGGTGGAATTTGGAGGTAAAATGATAAATTTTTTAAAAAAAGTTATTCAAAAAAAACAGATGCGTGACGGCTGGATAGCTGCGAAGAATCGAAAAAAAATTATAGACAGACTCGAACAGTATTACACAGACATTGCCGCATATACGATGGCGCTTTCAGCGAGAAAGCTTGCGATAAGAGAGTTTGAGCGCGCAAAATCACAGGGGCGGCTTGACAGATTGAACAGGCTGGTAAAATGCCGTTAAAAATTCGTTAAAAAGCCGCATAAAAGGGTAAGCAAAAATGGTTAGTGATAACAAAAACGCAAATAAGGGGTATATAAAGCTTTTCAGAAGTTTTACAAATTGGTGCTGGTACAAAGATGCAGACGTATCGCGGGTTTTTCTGCACTGTCTTCTTAAGGCGGCGTCAAAAGACGCAATACTTGAGTCATACAGCTATATTTGCGGAAGCTTTTTTACAACCAGAAGGCAGCTTGCGCTGGAACTTGATATTACTGAGTCTGCGGTTAGAAAGGCGTTGAGAAAGCTTGTTTCCACCAATGAAATTTTGTGTAATACAAGCAGCAAGGGCACGTTGATTAGTGTGGTTAAATGGAGTTATTATCAGAAACACGTGTTAAAGTCCAAAAACGCAGACGAGGAGGGTGTATGGATTCTCTAAAAAAATGCCCGTACTGCGGACGCAGCTACAAATTAAAAGAATACAGCGTCAAAGGAAATGTGAAAAAAATTTATGTACCTGATTGCGAGTGTGCCGATAAAAAGCTTAAAAATATTAAAAATGATACAGGACGCGCTATGCAAGCAGGTGCTGCCGATAGTTTGTTTCAGTTGAACACCCTTCCGCCGCTGTACGCAAAGTTTAATTTTGACAATGTTGAAGACAGTTTTGTTGCAAGAAGCTGCAGGGAATATGCGTTGTCTTTTCAAAAAGGTCAAAAAGAGGGGATTGCATGTATCGGCAAAACAGGCAGCGGCAAATCCGTTTTGCTGGCTTGTATTTGCCAGGAGGTTCATAAACGTGGGTTCAGTTATTTGTTTATTAATACAGCTTTGCTTTTGGACAAGTTTGTACAGAGCATGGATTTTTCATCAAAATTTAAGGCGGAAGACCTGTTAAAAGCGCTTAGGGAGATTGATTTTATAGTGCTCGATGATTTTGGGCGGGACTGCTTGTCCGTGAAACGCCGAGAATTTATGCTTCGCATTGCAGAGGAGGCTGACGTTTATGAAAAATGTATTTCTATAACGGCAAGTCCTTCCTCAATCGCGCTTATGAAAGAGTGCCCCGGCACAGATGCAATATTCGACAGAATAGCTGCGCTTTGCCCTTATATCTATATATTTAAAGGAAAGAGTTTTAGACGACATGGTAAAGAAAATTATATTGCGAATATACGGGATTATGAAACTTCTTGAAACAAAGTCGCTCAGACGATTTGGGATAACAGAGGAGGAACTTTATGCAGTCAGATACAGGATTTCCCTGCATAAATCAGAGAGAGGGAAAAATGACTGAAAATCGTATTATAGACACAAAAACCGCCGCAGACATGCTGGGGCTTAAACCAAACACACTCTACAAATGGGCAAAGTATAAAAAATCAATACCGTATATAGATTATGGTATGTCCATAAGGTTCTACGAATGCGATGTTATTGAGTTTAGAAAGCAGCACTACTTCAAAAAGGAGCACTAGATTGCTTTACATTTAAACTATTATCCATCCTCACCGGGCTTTCACTCGTACGGAAATTCAAGACAGGCGTAGGGTGTGGCGTGTCCCATAATGGGCAACCCGGATGCGCGTGTTCAGATAAGCTCTAACCGACGGTTCTGCCCGGCAGGGGAACACCCCCTGTAACCCCCGTTTTGTCTGAGCAATGTAGGTTGCGTTGTTTGACGCATCGGCAAGAACCCCGCCGGATACCGGCAGCCAACATGACGTCATCCTGAGCTTATCCGGCGGCTTTCGCGTAATCTTTAATTTTGTGCAAAAATCTGCTTTCATAAAAAGTAATAGCGTATCTTGTCTCATCCATGGCGTCGTCGTTGACTTTTAGCGGAATATCAGGGTCTGACGAATCGCCGTCTTCCGGATAGCTGTAAGTCTGAAACTCGTTCAGAGTCTGTAAACAATCGTCCTTATTCACGATTAGCCTGTCGTAGTTTATAACGGAACGCAGAATTTCAATGCTGTCAAGCACTTGCGGCTTGTCTGAATACACGCGAATGCTGCCGAGGCGTTTTTCCAGCTCGTAATTCTGTTCCGGGCGTGCATTGTCAGCGTTTACAAACCTGAAAAATTTACCGTATTTTTTTTGCTGCCCGAGAATCCAGTCGGCAACATCTTTGCAGGTTTTTTTCTGTCCGTAAAATTCGCTGATTTTGTAGTATGTCCCATCCCCCGAAAGTCCGTATAAACCGCAGCATAGCGGATGGTTCCACCCCCAGTCAAGCCCGAGAAAATAATCCTTGAAGTCGTTTTTTCTTATTTTTTCAAGTATAACATCGCGTGAAACAGTGTGCTTGTCCGTGTTAAAGGTGTCGTAAACCAGACCGTCTGCAGCAACCCATAATCCTTTAATCTTCCTGTTCTCGAAAGCGCCTTTGTAGAGACGTTTTTGGTTTTCGATGAATACCGGCGAGAGGTTTGCGTTGTCTTCCATTGTAAAATGCCAGTAATCAAAGATTGCCCGTACATTTTCGTCCCCTTCAAGATAGGGCTTTATTCGTTCTTTGTAGAGCCAATGGTTTGTGCTTTCGGGGTTGCAATCCGCGTAGGCTCTTGCGTTTTCGGGAGTAAGACGGCTGAGAGCCATGTTGTAGAATGCATAATTGTGTTTGGCAAGCTCGTTTGCATACCAGAAATCCCAGGTGCCGCCCTGGATTTTTGCGTCACTGTCTGCTTTTCCCCCGCCTGTCACAAGACAGTTGTAAACTTTGCCCCAGAGTTTAATGTCGAGTTCCCCTGATGCGCTGTTGTAAGAGCATTTTGCACTGTGATAATTTTCAAGATACGGTATTAATTCAATAAGCACATTGTTTCGCACCGTATTTTTTGAAAATCCCGAAAAGACTTTGAGGTAGTTGTTTCCGATGTAGTGAAAAATTTGAGGAATTTTATAAATTATAGATAATGTCTTGCCAGAGCGCACAGCACCGTCGCAAAGCGTAAAAAATTTTGTATCCTGCGGCTTTTTCGCCAAAAAACGTCTGTGCTTTTCGCTGTATTGCGAATTTTCCCACTTAATCGGACTCATCTTCGTCTCCCATCTGTTCCAAACTCTCTAAAAATGCTTGCTTTGTTTTTGAAAAATCGTCATCATCTCCGGATTTTCCGGCTAGTGCAAGCCTTTCCGCTTGTGTGCCGATGAGCTTGTAAAGGGCAATATTCAGGGTTGGACTTTCGCTTTTCATCCATTTTTGGATAAGTAACTGCTTTGCAAGTGCACGCTGGTTTTCGATTGCGTCCTTTAGCGCCGGCGCTAAATCCAGTTCATACAGGTAAAACTCGGTTCTTGTTATCGGCAAGTAGGCTGCAACGTCTGACAAAAACAGAATATTATGCTCGTTAACAGCGTCGATACTTGTTTTTAAAAGTTCATTGTATTTCTTTTTTGTGAGTAATTTTTTTTGCATAGGCGTCCTTCACTGCAAATACCATTTAATTTTATTGCGTATAAATCCGCCCACTTCATTGCTTTTCACGGTTGGGTAAGGCGGAAGGTAGACTATGTCTATTTTCCCTCGGCTTGTTGTCGACGGATGATTCAACCCGAACTCGTAATGCGTCATTATATTTTGAACAGCAATCCCGTATTTTTTTGATAAATCAGCGCAAAGCTTAAAGCATGCCTCGAGCTGTACAGGGGTAATCGGATAGTTTCCTGCTTTTATGCTGCTTGTGAACCCCGCCATTGCACACATTGCAACCCCGATTGCACCTGTGTTGCCGCCGCCCGTGTGGGCTGCATAATTTCCGTCAGTGCAGTCCTCGTTGTCTTCGGGCTTGTAAATTCCCCTATGAACTTTGCCTTCTCCGTCAACAAGGTAGTGATAATGCTTTAGTTCAACAGCGTTCGGGGTATGTGTGCCGGCTGTCCAGTGGATGATTATTTTATTCATTTTTACCTGCCTTTGCTTCTAAATATGCCAATCTCATCTCAATTTTTTGTGCCTGCTCAAGATGTGCGTTAAGGTGCTGCGAGTCGTTGTCAATCTTGTACAACTGCTGTCCGATAAAAATACACATCCCGAGAATTGTAAACACAGAGCCTATTAGAAGCTTTTTTATAAACTCAAGCTCCGAGAACATAAGATTTACCTTTGACACAAAGGAAACCTCTTGTCCGTGTTCGGGACTGCCGAACAAAAAGCCGCTTATATTGTCCAAAGTAGATTTTAAGAGCATGTGGTGCTCGTAACATTCCTGTGATTGTTCAGGCTTCATTTGGTCTCCTTTATTTGTTTATTAGATGTATTATTATATGGCACGGAGAAACGAAGTTTCTCCGTGCCGTATAAAAATTAAAAGAGAACTCCTTCCCCGACTTTGGGAGAGATGGTTTAAGGTTTGTTCCCAATTCAGGGAACAAACCATTTTGAATTTTCCTTACTCTGACGCAGGAACGAGAAGCGCAAACGGATAACGGTTTGTGCCGCCTGCTCTGGTTACGGGGTTTGCAATTTGCACACCGATTCTCATAACGCAGCGCAGCGCAACCATATCCTGCTGAGCAAGGTTGTAAGCGATTGTGCCGTCAGTGTTTTGGATAATCGCCTGGTCAAGGATTTTGTAGGTCAAATCCTGACGTATCGAATAGACTGCTTTTGTGAAGTCACCTGCAATCAAAAGCGCCTTTGTTGTGTCAAAAACGCTGCCTGTCTCATCATAGACAAGCGGGCGTCCGACAAGACTTACCGGCGTTTCTGATGTCAAACCGGGCGTGTAGAGAAGCTGATTGTTTTTGTCTCTGAGGTTTCTGAACTTTGCCTCGAGTGTTCTGTCAGCGTAGAAGCCGGTTACGCGGAACCCTGACGCTTCAACCTTTTCCATAACACCGTTTTCGCCGATAATATCACCGGCAATATCTTCATTTGTGCCGACTTCGACGGTTGCTTTTTTTGCAAGTGCTGCAGTAACAATTGCATCGGGGTAGGTTGCCGGCTTGTTTGTGCCAAAGAACACCGCTTCGTCGATTGCAAGCCCGAAAGCCTCTACAATTTGAGGTTTCAATTCATCCCAGAGATTGTACCCGGAATCATCAAGCACCGCTTCCGGTATCGGTACTATGACCGCAATCTCCTCGGCTGTGAGCGTCAATTTGTCCCACTCTGCGTTTGTTGTTTTCTTTGAGTCAGTGTCTCCGTTTAAGAAGTACGCACTCGGAAGGGTTGACGCTACCGGCAGAGTCTTCTGTTTTGCGCTCATGTTGGGGAGCTGCTTAAACAAAGACAATGCCGCTGAGCTTTTTGGCACTTCTTTAATAATCTCGTTTGAAATCTCGGTTGGTATCAGCGCTTCTGCTGCTGTACGAGAAATAATTTTTGCATCTGTTGTCATAATAATTCCTTTCTATTTTTAACTGTGACAGCTATTTTCGACCAAGCGCCGTGCGAATAGCCCTGTCCATACGCTGCGAGGGAGTCAAAACATCTGTTTTCTGTGGTTTAAACAGCCCGCCGTGCAATGTTTTGTTTTTTGTAAACAAAAACGGGTTTTCAATACGGTAGGTCTCAATAAATTTGTCCAAATCCGTGCAGTCCTCAGGTACGTCTTTAAGCGCAAGACTGCTTTTTACACAGCCGGCAGCGTCGAACTTGCGCATAATCATCTCAGCACGGTGTGCCGATTTTAGCTGTGCAAGCTCCGCACTGATTTCAGCAGCTTTTTTTTCAAGCTCTGCCTTTGCTTCAAGCGCGTCTCTCGCTGCTGCACGGTTTTGCGCAGCTTCCTGCCTGAGTTTTTCAATCTGTTTTTTTAACGAACCCGGACGATCCGAACGCAAAAGCCTGTCCATCTTTTGCGCCGGTGTTTCCGCAGCGCCCGGCTGCGACTGTGCCGTTTCGGTTTTTGGCACGATGGGTTGCGCAGCGCCCGGCTGCGCGGTTGTTGTGTTTTGTGTGCCTGACATAAAACATCCTTTCTTGTGTAATAGGTAAACAAACGGGGGGTACTGCGCTCCTGATTTAACGCTACAGGATGACGCCTTGTTAGTTGCCGGTATCCCGCGGGTGTATTGCCGCTGCGTCAAACGACGCAGCCTGCAAATCCGACTAAATCCCGTTTTAGTTATACTTCCTAAAAACCCCGCTCCAGCGGACATAATTAAGTCTGTCTTTAAGCCGCATAAGGTGCTGATATTTGTCTGCAATCAAAAGCGCTCTTTCTGCAGCGTCAATTGCTTTTTCGCTGTCTTTTACCGTGTCTATCATTTCTGATTCTGACATGTGGGTTGTTTTTTCGCATTGCCAGTCGGAAATTTTTGCAATAGCCGTAAAAAACGCTTCAAGCGTGGATGTAAACCCGCTAAACATTTTTTGCATGCTCATCTATAACTACATCCACAAGCCCGATTATCCCGAGTGCACAGGCGATTATTGCGTCGGAAAGCTCAGGACTTACGATTACCCCAAGTGCGGCTAAAAGGGCAAATATCCCTTTATAGGTGCTTGATTGGGATAAGTATTTTAGAATAATTTCATACCATTTCATAATTTTCTCCTTTTTTAATGTAACTAAAGTAAAGTAAGAAGCCAGCCTTCTCAACAGGTCAACTCTCACCTCCGGTCGGTGAGGAGCATAATAACCCCCGGGAAGTCTTCTAACTTGGGCACTGCTGTGAATCGCTCCGGATTTTATTTTTAAAATTCTCGTGATATAATACTTTTATGAAGTTCTTTTATCTGAAATATTACATCACTGCACTATTGTTACTATGTTCATTGCCGGTCTGTGCACTTACGCTGAACGGCAGTGTGGATTGCAGCGTTGATATCGAGCAGCCGAAGATGGAGTTCGATGATACGCCCGTATTAAAAGGCAATGTTGTTGAAAATGACGCCGCTCCGGTTGATTTTTCAGGCGGTGAGCAGAATATAAACCTTATGGAAGCCAAAAAACGTGTTGACAACGATATTCTCGAAAAAAATCCGAATACTACAGGTTATTATTACAATAACGGACAGATTGAGTACATAGGCGTAAAAGTCAACAAACATGATATTTGATATACTGTCTGAAAACGAGGTCACTCTCAGACATATTTTATGCAAAAGTTCAATAAGTTATCAGAGTCAGTTGACAATTTGAAAAAATGCTTGACAAATAAAATATTGTGTTAAATAATATTTGTACAGAGTGGCATAAGACGAAATGCCGATACTCTGTAGAGGTCAACGGTTCTTATTTATACAATAAGAACCTTTTTTTTATTCTATTTTCTCTGAAAGTGACCTCGTAAAAAATCAGAATGTCATAGACTTGACAAAACCGGGGTTGTAGTAAATAATGTAGAAGTAGGGCGAGAGCCTTTAAGCTTTAGCCGGGTTAAAGACTCTTTCTTCGCACCCTACAGTTGATTTAACTTTAATGCTATTACTGCGATTGAAAATGCTAGTAATAGCATTATTATTTTGTCAACCATAGCCAGCCCTCCTTTCCGTCCGTGTTCTCCGAAATACGTGTGACGGAAGTTAGCATTGTGTGCTAGCCCTACAAAGTTATATTACTATAACCTTCTTTGCGTGTCTATTTTTTGTCAATGTGCTGTATCCGATGATGTCGGGGGAGTTTCCGTCCCCGATGGATTTGTCTCAATGTACGATATCTCAATCGCGGCGAGTTCTGCTGTAGTCTGGGCGGCTTCGATAGCCGTATTGTAGCCGCAGTTGAGCGTCTCAATCCTTCGTGTATTCAGCGTCACAAGCCCTGCAAGCTCCATAAACTCCGGTATAGTCAGCGTTACGGGGATGTAGTTGTAGTCGAACCAGTCGATTGTGTCCTCGGCGGCGATTGCTGCGGACTGCGTGGCGACCATCTGCCCCATAATACGCACTGCTGCAAGCGTATCGCAGTCAAAGAGCGTGTTTTTATACGTGACGCCTGATTTTAGCGCAGCCTCGTACGATTCCTTGTTTTGGGCAAGTTTTGCCGCCTTTGACTCAGCAAGCTGACGCGCTGGGTAATCCGTATCCGGCACAACCTCCCCGTTTTCGAGTTTTTCTCCGGGTTCCAGGGCGTAGATTGCGTCGTCTGTTTCTTCAATCAATCGCCTGTTGTTATAGTTGTGAAGTACGATAAAATCCGCTCTTTCATCGTCTGTGTATGGTTTATCGAGTTTGTATGACATAGTATTTCCTTTCTTAATATCCGCAGCTGTACCAGTTTACGGCAACCCCCGGCTCAATGGTTAAAGGCAGTGCCGTGTAAAACTTAAAGTTTTGGCGGGTGGCTGTGTTGTACCCGGAGTTGTAGTTTGAGCCAATCCAGCTACAGGTTAATTGAATATCCAGAACAACCGTTGAGTATGGCTGCAAGAATGTTACCACATCCCCGTTTTGGGCTGCTGTAACGAGACCGCCCTGTTCGATAAACCCGTCAGACCAGAGTTTGTACCACGAGTTGCCGTTTCTGTAGCTTCTGTAAACGTACGGCGCCTGAATTTCAGGGTCTGTACGTTTGATGATTTCAAGTGTCGGGTAAGGGGTAAAAGAGGTTACGGCGTTGCTTGCTGCAGACGTGAATTTTCCGAGGAAGCAGACCCTCACGGGCGTAAACGGGGTTGTCGGGTAATTTGCCGTGAAATAGATAAGATTTTCGCTCGGTTTGTACCAGATACAGTTGTTTGCAAAGAAGATATCGGGCTGTTCTTCCTGTGCAAGAAACGGGATGGAGGTGCTTGCGCCTGTGACGGCGCAGGTTCCGTTAGCGTAGGTAAGCCACAAGTAGTACTCGCTGTTATATGCAAACGGGTTTGTGTAGGTCAAATCCTGCGGCAGGGTGTATTCAATATTGTTCATGGTGCCGTCAGCATTTCTGCCGTTTGGGATGAGGACTTTAAGCCCCTGTTTAACGGTGATTGTCGTGCCGGAGTAGGTTGCAACCCCGTTCGGCGCTTCGAGTATGCAGTTTGCGAGCTGTACTCTTGATAGAGCACTCGAGGCATTTGACAATGCAGCAAGCCCGTCAGCCACTGCATCTTCTATATCTTCAAACGATTCAGCCAGGTATTCTTCTGCGTCGATTAGTGCTGTAGCCGCGCTTGTTACGACATCTCCGACCTTGTAGTAAAGAAATTTATTGGAAGATGGCGGCTGTACGGTGGCTGACTGCCCGTAGAGGCTGTTGTTAGAAACATTTCCGGTTCGGGAGTTTTTTGAGGTTTGAACACCGTTTTGCTGGTCGTTTTGCGTCAGATAGCACTGTCCGACATCTCCAAGGTCAGCGTTTGAGCCGGTCAGATATATCGGAGAATGCTGGTGGTCGGGCAATCCGGGTGCATTATATCTGTTAAGTGCTGTCAATTCCGTAGTGTACTGCGTAAACCATTTGGTTTTCGGCAGGTAAAAGGCATTGTTGACGGTATCTACGACATATAAGTCCGCAATGCCGCTCGTAGCGTAGAGTTCGTCGACCTCGTCTTTTTTAGATATGTCTGCAATATAGCGTCCTGTTACTGAATATTTACAGGAAATTCCGCGGTATGTCGTGTTTGTGCCCTGTTCATACTCCGTAAGTATCATGTTTACTGCGTCGGGGTAGGTCATTGTAACGTAGGAACCTTGCAGTGCCCACCCGACGCCGTCTGCGCCGGTTAGCGCTCTGTCTGTCGTGAGCATAAAAAATAACGGTAAACCGTTGCTGTTATTGTATTTTAAGTGCATAAGACAGTCGTTTAAAACGTCTGTGTCGCACAAGGCAATCCCTGATACGACAGGGTTGTCTGTCCATAAGTAGTCTTTGTTTTCCATATTGTCTCCAGTTTTTGTGTAAGTTGTTTGTTAATTGTAACCCGCGTTTTGTCTGCGCTTTATTTCCTCTCCCGCCGGAGAGGGTCTGGGTGAGACTATAGAATTTTCCTTAATTATTCTCTCTCGCCCTTTAGGGAGAGGGTATAATAACAGCCAAACGGGGGTTACAGGCGGTGTCTCCCTGTCGTAACCTCGGTTACAGACTCTTTGCATATTCCACCCATTCTTTTAAAAAGAAGCAAAGTACACTTCGTTTACTGCATATTCGCCGTCCAGCCCTGTAGACAAAAACGCCTGTTCGACTTTATAGTCTTCATCATCTATACAGACAATATCGCCGATTTTTATTTCATCATCAGTGAAAAGTCTTCCGGATGAAGTGATTTCCTGCCCGTTTGCTCCGACAACAAGCGTGTTTTTGAACTCAATACGGCACGCAATTTCTTTTGTTTCAACAATATCAGGCTTTCCGTATTCGTCATATCCGTCGGTTACCTTTAATACAGCGGTTTGTTTGTAAAAATGTGAAAACATGTTTAACCTCCGTAAATTTCCGGATTTTTTATGTCAAACCCTTTGCGCAGCCATTTTGAGACAAGAATATACGCTTCCGGAGAGAGAAGCCCCTCCTGTTTTACATCCTTATATGCAACCGATGCCGAGCCTAGTGATACGGACTGTATACCGAGTTCCCTATTTTTTGTGTGTACGGAATTACCCTGTTCAAGCAGTGCAATAGCTTCTTCAAACACAGCCTGCTCAACTGCCTCCGGAATACCCTCCCATGAACCGAACAGGCGGGGAAATGCCATCGGCTGGCTGCAAACTGCTTTTACGCCGAGAAAGTTGAGGTTCTCGAGTTTTCTTGATGCAGTAATAAGCGCCCGTTCCTTGATATCGTCTGTTGCGGCGCTCCACGCTGAATTTTCCAGACGTGTTGCAAAATACGTTTCCGCCTCCTCCGGCGTTACGTAAGAGTTTTCGTATTTTTTAATCATTGATTTCTCCTTAAACTTTTATCACAAGCTCGTTGTACATCTGCGGGAAGCCTGCAAAATTAGCCTGATTGCCAAGCTCTTTACATCGCTCAAATGTTCTGTCGCAAGATGTTTCGCTTCCGCTGTATTTACACCGGCAATCCTTGAAACGTCTGACCTGACACGATGTTCTGTATTTCATAACCGGCGCCATCAGTTCATATCCGCCGAGTGAGGTCTCTATATCCATTGATGCTGTTTCATAATCAAGCTTTAGGTTGTTGCAGTGACCGGCGTAGAGCACGCGTTTATAATCCGGAAGTATCGTGTTGGTGTTAACATCGAGAAACACAAGGGTCAAAACTGCCGGGGCGTCAGTTATTACATCCCCTCGCTGTCCTATTATGCCGGAAATTGATAAGCCAACGTTTGAAAGCTCAATACTAAGCTTTGAGACACTTGAGTTGTCGTCTTTTTCAATCTCTCCGTGTGAAAGAGGTGCCCCTAAGTACATTTCACCATCAAAATTAAGGCTCTCAAGCGTTTCGTTGTCCAAAATGTAGACAGAGCCGCCCTCAAGCTCGATTCTTAAGAGCTTTCTGGGGATTATTTCATCTTTTTCAACTTCGTAGAAAGGGTTTTCGTTTGGAAAAACTTCTTTGATTTTTATTTCAAGCTCGCTGAATCCGTAGTCGTAGATGTCTGTGTTGAGCGTGTCTTCGTCAAATCTCACGTGGTAAGTTTTTCCGTCGCCGCCGTGTGCTTCATCCCAAGTCCAGTCGAACGACCTGAATCTGCCGCGTTTTGCAATAAAAAATGCCTCAATCTTTTTTCGTATTTCCGGTGTTTTATCAAATTTTAGTGTCCAACTGCGTTTTGGAGCGTCCCAGTAAGACTTGCGCTCGTTTCTTGCCGTAAAAACTTTATCAATTATTGTATAAAACTCGGTAACGAAAGAGCATTCGGCTTTGTGATAAAAGTCTAGGGCTGAAACGGTTTCAACAGGCGAGTTGTCTATGCATTCAAGGTTTAACTTTGCAGAGCTGAATCCGTAGTCGTAAACCGTTTGTTCCAGGCTGTCTGCGTCAAAAGTGCAAAGATAAATTTCGTCATTGCCGCCTTTTTCCTTGTCCCACTTGAAATAAAACTTGCCTGCAGCACCGGCTGCCTGCTCAAAAAAGCTTTCCAGCGCGGCTCTGCCCGATTGGTTTTTCTCAAAACTCAGTGTAAATGTGCGTTTTGGGTATGTCCAGACGGGATATCGCTGTTCATGCCCTTTCATTTTTTCGTTGATTTGGGTGTTAAACTCAATTTTTGTACTGTATACAGAGTTGTACCCGATGTCTAATGTTTGATACATTGTGTTCCTTTCAATTAGCGGTAATTTTTCAATTGGGGTGGGGAGTGTCCTGCAGGAGAGCACCGGCGTTGGATTCCGTCGGGCAAGTATGAACTGTACCCTTAAAAATAGAACAGATTGGTAGGAAGTTATAAAACAAAATAGAGAAAATAACTAAAATTGTGTATACAAAACCCCGCCGGATACCTGCAACAAGCATGATGTAAGTATTATGTATTTAAAAAAATACGATATTATCCTCCCTCTCCCAAAGAGAGAGTTTTAAAATCCCCCTTGCCTACTCTGCCGCAATCTTGGTTGAACTCCGTTCCGCCTGAATCTGCGCTGATTTGTGCATTGCCGTTTCTTCATCAACGTTATCCAGAACCATTATTGCGCCGGCGCGGCTTTGCGTTCCTGCATTGACCCTGTCGTTGTTGATTTGCACAAGCTCAGCATAATCCTCGGGCAGAGGGTTGCCCCAGTCGAGTTTTACGGCATTGACAGGTGCTTTTGCAAATGCCATTGCGCATTTTACGACTTTTACAAGCGCTGAATTAAAGCTGACCTGTTTAACATCATCAATTTTTGCAAGGGTCGACATAAAGATTTTTCTAAGACTTTCGCCGGACATGTTGCCTGCAATGTCGAGTCCGTACGCCTGCGGCGGAGTTTTTGTCATTATATAGAAAAACTGCATAAGCGTGTCAATATGCTGCTTTATGGCTGCTGCCTGTAGGTCAACGGTTATGTACTCAGCTTTTACGCCGTCCCGACCGACAGGAATGTAGTCTTTGTTTGGAAATTCTGACAGACCCGTCTGGGGGTTAAACTCGAGACTGTCGCTGCTGCCGGTCATTTTGGGGTTTGCGTGCCTGTTTATTATTTTGGAATTTTGGCTGACTGTGAGCATCAATTCTTCGACTATCGATTTGCAGCGCCTGTAGTCGCTTTCGCCGAAATATCTGTCGCTTTCCGTTGTATTTTTAACCGGAATCAGGACAAAATCATCCCATATTGCTGAAAAATCATCAATTTCCGGCAAAAGAATTTCTGATTCAACGTCAAGTTTTTCTTTGAACACATCGTCGGACATGCGCCAGAGTTCGTTTTCAATAAAACCTTTGTGGTGTTTTTCAACATGTGTCAGGCTGATTTTTTTGCCGTTTACAATGTCATACATCGGATATACAAGCACATGACCCGTAAGGTTATTGAGATTGCCGCGTTCAAAGACAGGGAACCAGCAGTCGGGGCAAATGCTGAAAATGCGTATATTGTCATCGTCTACCCCGACTTTAAACAGTCCGTTCCCGAAACGCGAGTTGTCAATAAACACTTCTTTCAACACTGTGATAAAGTTATTGTCTGCGTCAATTTTGTCCCAGATATGCTGTAAACTTGCGTCTACGTTGACTTTTATACCTTGATTCGTCAGAAGTGATTTGAAAAAATCCGTCATTGCCCAAAATAGATTGATTTCAACCAGTGTTTGGGCGGTTGTTGATTCAAACGGGTATTTCTTTATAATTTTTGCGAATGTTGCCGGAAATGCGTCGGCAAATTCGTTTTCGTACAAACAGCGGTATGTTCTGTAGTTTTCCAGACGCTCAACGCTGTGTCCGCTGACAGAAAGCTTTTTTCCTGTAGCTGCAATGTCAAAGTTTGTTATCATGTTTGTTTCCTTTTTGTTGTGTAATTTTTTTTGTCTGTAGGTTGTGGTAAATTTGAATTTACCGCAACAATAATGTTTCGGTAATCGGAGATTACCAAAACCTACTGTCATGCTGAAGCGCCCGGCGTTTGTGCCCGCTTCAATATTTCCATGTTCAGCATCTTACCGGCGTGGCGTTCAGCGCAAAACGCGGAATTAAGTTAAAAGCTAAAAAATACGATTATAGCTATATGTTCCACCCATTCTTTTAAAAAGAAGCGAATTTCCGTACGGGTAAAACCCGGGGAGCGAGCGCGAAGCAGACGGCAGCGCAGCGTAGTCTGCGACAGCAGCGAGCGGGAAGGAAATTCAAGAGGCGGGTGGAGCCGAGTGTCACTATTTACAGACAATTGCGAATATGCATACTTAGTGTAAAGTCGTGACGCCATTTTCTTTAGCTCGCCTCAGCTCAGCCGAAAAAGAAGGCAAATCCGCTTCTTGGATTATTGGCGTTCACAAGGTTTTGCACTCCGCTTTGATTTGCTTCGCAAATCCCGCGTCGTCAACCTTGTTCACAAGGGGCGTTCCCTTCGGTCAGCCATCCGTCCTTGTCACTATTTACAGACCATTGCAATTATGTTTGCTTAGCGTAAAGTCGTGACGCCATTTTTCAGGCTTCGCCTCAGCTCAGCCGAAAAAGAAGGCAAATCCGCTACGCGTTGCGAATCATGGTGCGGAGGTAATGCTTGTTATCCCTGATACCCTGTGCGGTGATTGAGTTTATGAGCGACGCGTTGTCTGTCAAATACTTGCTGACGTCCTTGGAATCCCACGCCTTTATGCTGTAATTCACAAAAACGACGGGCTGCTGCCCGCCTTCCGAACTGTTGTAACTTGCCGCTTCCGATGGACTCAGAACCCTTTCGCCGCCTTTGAGCATTGCGAGCTGCTCCTGCGTGCCCGGAAGCATTGACGAATCCGGCACTATCACACCGCCGGAGTGGTGCTTTTTCCCGCCGAAAAACGTTCCGATAGCCGAACCGACTTTGCCCCAAAATCCCGAACCGCCTGAGGCTGCCTTGCTGCCTGCTGAAATCTGCTGAACAATTTTGCTTGCCTGAATTGCCTGCGCAACCACCTGCGAGAGGGAGTCTATGCCTTTTTGTATCATGTAGTTTGCAATCTCATTGCCGAGCGCTTTCATTCCGTCGCCGAAGTTTTCAAAGTCAGAAAGGCTTTTGACAAGCTCGTCTTTGAAGATAGCGCCGGTGTCGCCGAGGGTTTCGTACAGCCAGCCTCCCTCGCCGTCTTTTCCGTTCAGCCCGCTCCAGTCGTTCTTTCTGGCTTCCAGAATTGCGTCGACAAGCTCCTGTTTTTCGGGGTCGTCAACATATTTTTTTGCAAGCTTTTTGATTTCTTCGTCTTGTTTCATTTTTTCGCGAAGCGCTTTGACCATCGGATCGTCGAGGTCAAAAAGTTTTTCAATATCGGTCTGCACTCCGGTTGCTTTTTCTATTGCCTCTGAAATCTGAGTATAGATAGAGTTTCTGTCTCCCAAAATTTTTATCACTTCTTTTCTGAATTTGTTAAACTCTATGACTTCCTGACGGAGTTTGTCTAACATGTTGTCATTTCTTGTTAAGGA